>JAGSPR010000405.1 GCA_018262455.1 Deltaproteobacteria bacterium
GCGACTGCAACCCGACGAAGACGGCGCTCGGTTGCGTCGGCGATGGCAGCGAGCACGTGTTCACCGATCGCAACGGCCCCGATCCGATCAATCCGATCATCACGCCGTCGAACCAGTTCGAGAACCCGGTCACTCAAGGCACGTTCAAGTCGAACTACATGCTGTTCATGCTCGGCTTCACGACCTGGTTCTGAGCCCGCGCGCGGCGCGCAAACCCGGGCTCGAGCATGGGCATCCCGACGGTGGAAACCAGGTCCCTCGCCCGGCCAACCCGTGTCATAGTCCCTCCATGAGCAAGGCCCTGGTTCGACGGTCGGGCGGCGGCAAAGGTAGCGGCGTCGTCCCCGCGGTGTGCAGCGCGGTGATTCCGGGCGTCGGACAGCTCGTCAACGGCGAGACTGACAAGGCGATCGGCGTGTTCGCGGTCGCGGTGATCTCCGGTGCGAGCGTCGTAGGCGCGATCCCGATCATCGGCGCGGTGGCCGGTCTCGTGGGCGCCGCGACGTGGCTCTACGGCGTCGCCGATGCCTACGTGCAGGGCAAGAAGAAGTAGCCAGAAGCGCCCCGGAAGGGTCGAGGCGCAACCAGCAGCAGGTTTCAGTCAACGCTGACCGTTTCTTTTGCTAAGGTCGGACGAGGTAATTCATGTCCGACGTCTTCGATCAGTTCCAGGGCACTGATAGCTACATCGCCTCCGACGAGCTGCGGCACGCCGTCAATGTCGCCGTCGCGCTCGCGAGACCCCTGCTCGTCCGCGGGGAGCCAGGCACCGGCAAGACGTTGCTTGCCGAGAACCTCGCGCGGTCGCTCGGGCTGCCGCTGATCCGGTGGCACGTCAAGTCGACGACCAAGGCCAGGGATGGGCTCTACGTCTACGACACCGTCGCGCGGCTCCACGACAGCCGGTTCAATAGCGGCGACGTGCGCGATATCGCGAAGTACATCAAGCTCGGCCCGCTGGGCCAGGCGCTCGATGCGGACTCGCGGGTCGTCCTGCTGATCGACGAGATCGACAAGGCCGACATCGAGTTCCCGAACGACCTGCTCCTCGAGATCGACGCCATGCGGTTCTGGATCGACGAGACCGGTCGCGAGGTGGTCGCCAAGCAGCGGCCGGTCGTCATCATCACGTCGAACAACGAGAAGGAGCTCCCCGACGCATTCCTGCGCCGCTGCGTGTTCCACTACATCCAGTTCCCGACGCGCGAGCTGATGGCCGAGATCGTCCGCGTCCATCACCCCGACATCACCGACCGCGTGCTCGACAACGCGCTCGAGATGTTCTTCGGGCTTCGAGCCACGCCGAAGCTGCGCAAGAAGCCCTCGACCTCCGAGCTGATCGACTGGATCTGCGCGCTCAAGAAGGCGGGCGTCGACCTGTCGCGGGTGTCCGGCGGCATCCCGTTCCTCGGTACGTTGCTCAAGACCGAACAGGACGTCGAGCTCGTGGGGAAGCGCGCGAAGGCCTGACGTGCTGATCGACTTCCTGTTCGAGCTGCGCAAGAAGCGGCTGCCCGTATCGACGCACGAGTGGATGGCGCTCATGGAGGCGATGGCGCTCGGGCTGCACGAGAGCTCGCTCGACGGCTTCTATCACCTGTGCCGCACGATCTGCATCAAGGACATCGCGCACTACGACGCGTACGACGAGGCGTTCCTCGCGTACTTCAAGGATGTCCACACCGACGCGCTGAGCCTCACCGAGCAGCTGCGCGCGTGGCTCGCCGATCCGCGCAACCTCGAGGGCCTGACCGACGAGCAGCGCCAGGCGCTGCAGGATCTCGATCTCGAGAAGTTGCGCGAGTTGTTCGAGCAGCGGCTCAAGGAGCAGAAGGAGCGCCACGACGGCGGGAACCGCTGGATCGGCACCGGCGGGACCTCGCCATTCGGCAACAGCGGCAAGAACCCCACCGGCATGCGCGTCGGGGGTGGCGGGAGCCGGAGCGCGATGGCCGTCGCCGACGAGCGCCGGTTCAAGGAATACCGCCGCGACGTCGTGCTCGACGTTCGCCAGATCGACGTCGCTCTGCGGGGGCTGCGCAGGCTCGGACGCGAGGGTGCCGAAGAGGAGCTCGATCTCGACGAGACCGTCGACAAGACGTGCCGCAACGCGGGCGACATCGACATCGTGTTCCGGCCGCCGCGCCGCAACCGAGTCAAGGTCGTGCTGCTGATGGACGTCGGCGGCTCGATGGATCCGCACTCGGAGCTGATGAGCCGGCTGTTCACGGCTGCGTCGCGGTCGGGTCGGTTCGCGAAGTTCCGCAGCTACTACTTCCACAACTGCATCTACAACACGATCTACGAGGACGCGCAGTTCCGCAAAGGCCTGCCGGTCGCGGACCTGCTGTCGAACAGCGATCGCGACGAGAAGCTCGTGATCGTGGGCGACGCGCTGATGCATCCGGCCGAGCTGCTCGATCCGGGCGGCTCGATGTACCTGTATGCCCAGAACCGGGCGTCGGGGATCGAGTGGCTGCGCCGGCTCTCGGCCCACTTTCGCAGCGCCGCGTGGCTCAATCCCGAGCCCGAGCGATTCTGGTCCGGCACCACGATCGAGGTGATCGCGAGCGTCTTCGGGATGTGGCCGCTCACGCTCGATGGGCTCGCTCAATCGGTGCGTTACCTGGTGCGCGGCGGCGAGCGGCCGAAGGTCGGCGATCCGTCCAAGTGGATGAAGGCCGTCGCGGGCTAGCGGATCAGTTCGCTGCCCGCGGGTACTGCGCCGAGCCGTGCGATCGTCGCGGTCACGAGCGTGCCCGCGCAGGCATCGTCATGGCCTCCGATCATCGCCGAGAACCGGACGTCCAGGCGCGTCGCCGCGACCCCGATGTGTTCGCCGGTCCCGCGCGTGGCGACGTCGCTCCAGCCTTCGCGGGTCAGCGTACCCATCACACGCTTCACGGCATCAGGCTCGTCGATGCACCACCGTACGAAGGTCTGCGAGTCTCCGCGCGACCGGGTCTGCAGCAGCTTCGCAGCGGGGAGGTCGGGCACGAGGAGCCGGGCAGGTCCGGCGCCAGCGTCCGAGCCGGCGCGCTGCGATCCGGCTGCAGAGGTGGCCGCCGGCGGCCGGTCGTCGGCCCGGCAACCGGTGAGCCCAACGAGCCCCCCGGAGACGATCGCCGCGAGCACGTGCACCGTGGCTACGGCTTGACGAAGTCGGGGGTCGGCTCGGTCGGCGCGGCAGAGCCCGAGCCCGCGGGAGCCGGCGGTGCCGACGATCCTGCGTTCGATCCCTGCTCGGCGGAGCCAGCGTTCGACCCAGCATTCGAGCCAGCATTCGAGCCAGCATTCGAGCCAGCATTCGAGCCAGCATTCGAGCCAGCATTCGTCCCCGCGCCGGTGTTCGGAGGACGGCTGATCTGGATCTGGACCTGGAGCTGCCCGTTGACCTTGGCAACGAGCTGCGCCGCCTCTTCGACGAAGCCGGCCGTGTCGACGACCCTCTCGATCGACTTGTAGCCGTTCTTGCGCAGACCGATCCGCACGGTCTTCTTCGCCGCCTGCGCCTTCGTGAGCTCGACGTCGAACGGCGTCGAGTGACCGATCGCGGCACCATCGACCGAGATCAGCGCGCCCGTCGGTTCGCTCGTGACCGAGATGACCCGCGGCTTGGCGACGAGCTTGGCGGCGACCTTGTCTTGCCCGCCCTTGAGCTCGAGCTCGAGTGTGAGGTAGCCGGGCGCGATCACGCGCGCGCGGTACTGCTTGTCCTTCTCGAGCTTGGCCTTGAAGGGCGCGGGACCGGTCAGCGTGGTGCCCACGATCTCGACCGTGGACTTGTCGACGCTCGAGCTGATCTCGGTGTCAACCAGCGCTGCCACCGGCACGGCGCTGCCCGCGGCACTGCCGGGGTTCTCGGCGCTACCGGCGCTACCGCTGGAGCCGCCGGCGGCAATTGGGTCGCGAATGGCGGCGGACCCCGCAGACCCCGATCCGGCCGCGAGGTTCGTCGAGCCGCCGCCCACCGGGTTGGTGTCATCAGCGACCCGGTCACGCAGCACGAAGAACCACACGCCTGCACCGATCGCCGCGAGCAACACCAGCACGAGGATGGCGATCGGCGCGGCGGAGGACTTCTTCTCCGGCATCCGGGCCGATTCCGTGGGCTCGGTCGCGATCGCGGACATCCCCGAAGGCCGGGTCAGCGCATCCCGCATCGCGGGTGGCGCGGTTGGGCCGGGCCGGGTCGGCGAGGTCGGGCCGGGCCGGGTTGGCACGTGCACGGGCTCCATCCCGAGCTTGGTCTTCGCGAGCTTCTCCATCGGATCGCTCGGCGTCTCGGTCCGCGGCGATGGCGAGGTATCGAGCAGGCGAGGCGGCTTCGGGCCCGGTGCGCTCGTCTCGGGGGGGCTGGGCAAGGGCGGCGTGGAGTCGCGATCGACCGCCGGCAACGATCGCTCGCTGCCTCGACCGCTCGCGAACCCCGGCGAGGTGCCGGCGGGATTCGATGGCTCGGGTGGTTCCGCGAGCGTCGAGTCCGCGCGTTCATGGGGACCGCGGCGTGCCGCGAGCTCGTCTCGCGGCGACAGGATGCTCTGCGGGGTCGATTCCGCGGTCTGGGCGATCAGGTCATCGAGCGCGCGGACCTTGGTTGCTTCTTCGAAGGCCTCCTCCGGGAACTCGTCCGCGTCGGAGTGAAACGGCATCGGCTTGGGCAGCGGCGTGTTCTGATCGAGGAACCCCTCCGGCTGCCGGCGGTTCGGCTTGCTGTCCGAACCGAACAGCGCCTCCTGGACCGGCGCCGGTGCAACACGGGTCGGCGTATCCGCGAACATCGGCGGCTTCGTGGTCTCGCCCGGCGAGCGCTGTGGTGCTTGCTTGGCCTTCTCGGCGAGGATCCTCTCGAGGACCGCCTGACTGCCGTCGGCGAGTCGATCGAATCGGACGCCCATGCCGGGGGCGATCGCGGGCCGGCTTGGATCGTTCTCGCGGGTCCAGACCACCGTGCCCTCGCCACCGATCAATGGTGACGCGTCACGGAGCTGGAACTCGAATCGCATCTGCGTGCCGACCGCGAGTGGCTCCTTCGTACGGATGAAGATGCCGCCCTGACTGACGTCGACGGCATAGCGCTCGATGAACTGTTCGAGCGTCTCGCTCTTGAACTTGATCTTGAGCGTGACCGGCGTGCGTTTTCCCTGTCGGGTGTTTGGATCGACCAAGGCAATCTCCCGGAATCGACGCTTCGCACCCCTCGCGCAAGGCTCCGATTTGTCTCGATTCTATGTCGAGGGGGCGGCGCATGCAACGCACCTGCGCTTTTGTGTATGGTCGTGGCTCAAAGAGGCAGTTATGACCATCCGTCCGATCCGTCGCGTGCTGGTAGCCAACCGCGGTGAGATCGCGGTTCGCGTGATGCGTACATGTCAGGAGCGTGGAGTCGAGACGGTCGCGGTCTACAGCGACGTCGATCGACTCGCGCCGCACGTCCTTGCGGCCGATGCGGCGATCGGCATCGGCCCGGCCCCCGCGGCGCAGAGCTACCTGGTGATCGAGAAGATCCTGGAGGCCTGTCGCCAGAGCGGCGCGGATGCGGTTCACCCCGGCTACGGCTTCCTGTCTGAGAACGAGGACTTCGCCGAAGCGTGCCTGGCGGCGGGGATCACGTTCATCGGTCCGTCGGCGGACTCGATGCGGCGGATGGGCAGCAAGACCGAGGCGCGCAAGACGGTCACGGCAGCTGGCACCCCCGTGGTGCCCGGAGACAACGGGCCGGAGGGCGACGGCTTTCCAACCGCCGAGCTGGCGCTGGTCTCGGCCAGGAAGATCGGCTTCCCGGTCCTCATCAAGGCGGCGGCGGGCGGCGGTGGCAAGGGCATGCGCCTGGTCTCGGCGGAGGCCGAGTTCACCGCGGCCTTCGATGGTGCCCGCCGCGAAGCGACGGCCGCGTTCGGCGACGGCACCGTGTACCTCGAGAAGGCGATCCAGCGCCCGCGCCACATCGAGATCCAGATCTTCGGAGACACCCACGGCAACCTCGTGCACCTGGGCGAGCGCGACTGCTC
>JAGSPR010000130.1 GCA_018262455.1 Deltaproteobacteria bacterium
GATCGGTTGAGCTGAGCCTGACCGAGGGAGTGCCTAAACCATCCCTCGGTTTTCGCGTTCGGCAGTCGCGCGCGGAGTTGTCGTGCGGCGCGCCGAAGGTCGGCCTCAACGGACGACCGCCCATCTGTGCTGCGCGCTCGCGGCGCTGGCGAGACTCGTCGAAGCGGCCGGCTGAGTCAGGGCGGCTGGCTTCGACCGCGGTTGGCGGCCAGTCGTGAGCAGGGGAACGCGACCTTTGGTACAGTCGGCCATGCGAATCTCGCTGCGCAAGGTCGTCGTGGTGGCAGTGGTGCTCGCAGCGACGGTGGGTGCGAGCTGTCGAAAACGCTGGGACGGCTCCAACGAGGGCTTCATCCGCCCCATCGTCGGAAAGTCGACGATTGCCGACGTCCCGGTCGGCACGCGCTTCGAGTTCGGGCTCAAGCACCCGCCGGGTGCGCTGGTCGTCGCCGCGACCTCGACGCCGATGTGCCGGCGGGGCGCGTGGGGGGAGTACGAAAATGTCCTCGAGCGGTTCAGCACGGAGAATCCGTCTCAGCGGAAAACGGAAACGTGGCCCTATGGCTACTCCGAGGAGTGGCTCGACGAGGCGAAGCCATGTCCGGGCGTGGCCTCGACGCCGCTAGCCGGGCGCGCGGTGCGCGTCGAGGCGCAGTTCGACTTCTTGGGTGACGCGCACATGTACTGGGACGGAACGACCGGAGTCGATGGCCGCGCGAGCTTCGATGCGACGCTCGAGGGCGCGTTCGCGTGGACGTCCGCGTTCTGCGGCCGCGGGACGCTGCGGGTGCATGCCGTCGCGCTGCCGGCTGAGCTTCCGACCGCTGGGACGCCGGACGACAAGCCGACGGCGCCGCGGGTGACCGAGAGTGGCGAGCTGATCGCCGAGCTGACCGCGCCACCGCGTTTCCCTTGGGGGCGCACCTCGTATCCGTTCCTGTTTGCGTCCAGCTGCTTGTATGGCGGCGGGCCCTCCGATGCGGCGAAGATCACGGCGGCGATGGCGGTGTCGCCACCGGACACGCATCGCGCGATGGCGCTGAACGCGTGTCTGCGTGGAATCGGCGCGAGCTGTCGCGAGGCGTGCGCCGACGGCGACCCGCTCGGCTGTCACCGCGAGTGCAAGCACGGCGGCGGCATGGGCTGCGATGCGGTCGGTGTCGCGCTGCGCAATCGCGGCGGTCCCGGCGACGCGGCGCGCGCGGCCACTTACTTCGCGAAGGGCTGCGGCGCCGGAACCGCGAGCGCGTGTGGTCACCTCGCCGGCGCGCTCGAGCGCGGTGAGGGCGTCGCGGCAGATCCGACCGCAGCGGCGGAGGCGGCGCGCGCCGCCTGCATCGGTGGTGATGGAGGAAGCTGTGCGATCGCCGCGGCGAACATGTCGGGCGGTGCCGCCCAGCTCGCTGCCTGCTTCCCGGACGCCGCACCGTCGAGTAGCTACGCGGCAGAGCCGGTGAGCTGCGACCGGTTCAATGGTGGTTGCACGTTGCCGTGGGCGATCTTCTACAACGCGACCCGGCAATATCTGAAGAGCTGCGCCAAGAAGCCGACCGAATGGGTCACGCGCGATCTGTGCAAGCGACCGGATGGAACGACCGGGACGTACATCAGTGCGCGCGGGTACGACTGCCCGGCCGACGAGCCTTCTCCGCCAGCGGTCACGGCCCCCGTCTTCACCAAGCTTGTCGACCAGTGGGGGAGTGACGATTCGAGGCTCGATCAGGCGGCGGTGGCGTCGCGGCCGGGGTGCACGCCCGATCGCTGCGAGTGCTTCATCGAGCTTTACTGCCGCGATCGACCGTGCAAGATCGTCCCGGCCTGCTGAGCGGAGGCTCCGTCGAAGCTACTCGCCGCCGTCGTCGAGTATCGACCTCGAGCGGCCGCTCAAAGGAGTACCCGCTTGATGGCCGCGAGCTACTGCGGCAGCTCTTCGAGGACGAGACGGTGGTCCTGGTGCCGCTGCCCAAGCGCGTCTACCTCGCCAGGGGCGATCTGCTGCCGATGATGCTGATGTCGGCCCAGGCCGCGAAAAGTAAACACCGCCGATCCGGGGTCTCCGAATCGGCGGTGTTTAGCTGTAGTAGCGGGGGCGCGATGTGCCGGTGTATCTATCGAGTTTTGCAGGCTTCTCGCGCTACCGCGCAAGTGATGGCGCTGTCCGCAAGCGCGCCGCCGGCGATGCCCTCGACCACTCGCGAGATCCCGCGCGCGAGCAAGGAACTTGCTTCGGCGATGCCGTCTCCGCACCCTCGATCGAGCCATGAGCGAAGCGCACGCGCTCGAGCCCGAGCCGCTGACCGAGCCGCTGACCTGGGCAGCGATCTGCGCGCGCTACCCCGACCAGTGGGTGGCGCTCGTCGAGATGGATTGGGACGATGAAGCCGGCTGGTTCACCGTGGCGCGAGTAGCTGGGCACGGGACGACTCGCCGCGCGCCGTTCGACCAGATGCGCGCCGCGGGGCTTACTTACGAAACCGTCGGCCACTTCTTCACGGGGCGCATCCGTCCCCATGCTCTCAACTTCGTGCGCTGAGGCGTCGTGACCGTGACCGCGAAGGTCGTGTCCTTTGATCCCGATGATGACCTGATCATCGTCACGTCGCGCGTGTATGGGAAGCACAGCAGCCGCCGGGTCACGCTTGCGCTCGACACCGCCGCCTCGCACACGCACGTCACGCCCGATATCATCGAGCGCTCGGCTACAGCCCGGCCGAGGGCGAAGCGATCACCTCGGCGCGCTCGGCGATCGGCAAGGAGCCAGGCTACATCCTGCGCGTGCAGCGCTTCGAGTCGCTGGGCTTCGGCTTCGACGACTTCTCGATCCACGTTCACGACCTTCCCGCCGGGTTCGGGATCGACGGCCTGCTCGAACTGAGCTTCCTCAAGCGATTCAACTACGAGATCCGCTCGATCGAGGGACGGCTCCTCGTCGAGCGCGCAACCGGGATCTGAAACGCTGATCGGTTTGAAACGAGACCGTCGCTGTTTCAGCCACGTGTGCGCTCGTCCACTTACGCCGATCAGAATTCGATCATTTCGATCAATTGTCGACCTCGTCAGCACGACGCTCGTGCTGATCCATCGCACCGCGGTTGGGCTTCGAAGGATCCAACCGAGGTCGGTGCGATCTCGGCGCGTCAGTGCGCGACGCCAACGTCGGTCCGCTCGCGCGCGGCCGTCCTCACGTGCTCCGATCAGGTCGAGCGGTCCTTGAGCAAGCGCCGCCGCTGCTCTCGGGCGGATTCCGGGCCTGCTTGAGCCTCTCGTCGAGATCCCGCACCTGGGTCTCGACCTCGTCGATGCTGGGCAATCGGAGCGCTGGCGCGCCGCTTCCTCGGCCTCCCGTTCCTGGGTCGCGACGTCGCGAGCTCTCAGCGTCGTCACGATGTACTGGGCTTGATCCACTCCCGTGGACGGTTTGCTTACGCCCTGGCCCATGCAGCGAAGTCAGCTCCCGTCGTTGGCGTCGGCCGAGTCTTGGCACGGGACGCCATCGCGGATCGCGAGTGACCTAGGATAGGGGTCATGGGGATGACACGGCTTGCTGTAGGGCTTTCCTGCGTGCTGAGCGTTGCAGCCGTTGGCCGCGCGCGGGGCGAGAAGGTCGAGAGCTTCAAGATCCACGACGAGCCACACACCGTCGTGCTCCCCGAGCGCTGGACGATGCGCGCCGACTACGACGGTGCCTACTTCACAAACACGACGTACTCGATCATCGTGCGCGCCAGTGCGGTGACGCGAGTCGCCCCGGAGCACCGGGTGGCGGCCGCGCAACAGCGAGTGAAGTCGGACCTTGACAAGATCGAGGTGGAGATCAGGGGCAAGAGGAGGATGTATCGCGAGTTGAAGTTCGAACCTCGGTACACGCCACGGGCGTTCACGTTCGCCGGCGTTCCAGGCGCGCTGGGAGTTGTGGCGTGGGGTTCGTTCACGGATGCCGGACCGAATCTGGAGAAGTGGGGTGTTCGCACCGAGGCAGTGATCGTGGCGATCTCCGAGACGACGCTCTACACGGTGACGTTCTCGGCTGTGGTGGATCAAGACCACGAGGTCTTCAAGATCGTGAGCTCGATCAAGCCGGCGTCGGTCGCGCCGGACGCGGTCAAACCGGTCACGCCTGTCACGCCTGCGGGGATCAAGCCAGCGCAGCGGGTCGTCCCGCCGCCGGATGGCGAATGGGTCGATGTGAACGTCAGCGCGATCAAACAGGACTTCTACGACGTCTGGGGATCGGGACGGACGATGTTCGTCGCCAGCAGCACGGGTGTGTATCGGAGTGACGACGGAGGCACGACCTGGACATCCAGCCTGCCAGGCAAGCGGATCAAGCGAATCTGGGGGAACTCGAAGAACGACGTCTACGCCGTCGGTGTGGGCAGCGGCATCCAGCGCTCGCGCGACGGTGGGAAGACCTGGCAGGAGCTCGCGGCGCCCCTGGTGGCGGCCGTGAGCACCGAGCTCGGGGCAACCGCTGCATTACTGGATGTGTGGTCGAACGGCGCCCACGTCTATGTGGTAGGCGAGCGTGGCCTCGTCCTTCACAGCGCGGACCAGGGCGCGACGTTCACGCGGCTCGACATCCGCTCGGCCGCGTCGCTCGAGGGCGTGTGGGGCAACAAGGATGGCGTGTTCGTCGTTGGCAGCGGTGGGCTGATCGCGATCAGCAGTGATGACGGGAAGACCTGGCGTACGGCGACCACCCCGACGAGGCAGTCGGTCTGGGACGTGTGGGGCAGCGGCGCCCACGACATCTACGCGGCCGACGACGCGGGGCTGCTGCACGGCACGGCCGACGGTGCGTGGACCGCGATCGCGCTGCCAGTCAAAGGCGGGGTGACGCGGATCTGGGGCTCCTCGGCGAAGGACTTCTACTGCGTGGTCGATGCGAAGTCGCTGCTGCGCACGCGCGATGGAGGGAAGACCTGGGTCGACACCAAGTTCCAGTCGGATCCGCTGATCTATGGTCTCTGGGGCCCCGCGCCGGATGACCTGTTCTTCGTCGGCAGCGAAACCGTGCGGCACGGCAAGTAGACCTCGGCGCGCGGGGTGTCCACCGAGGTCGCGACGAACCTGGAGGCCTGCATGATGGCGGACGTCGAGCGCGGCCGGGCCATGCTGCTCCGCTGGCTCCACGAAGGGATCATCAAGGTCGGGATCGAGCCCGAGGGTCCGTTCGCGACCTGCGACCTGCGACCTGCTTCCGATGATCGTTCTGACCGATGCGGACACCCGAAAACGAAAAATCCCTGGAGGCAGGACGCCGAGCTGCAACGCTCGAGGAGCCAGCTCGCGACCCGCGAGCGCGAGCTCGCCGACGCCGAGAGCGACTGCGCCAAGCCCAGCAGGCGTCGATGAGCCGCGCATATCGACCGTCCTATCCTCGACCGGGGGCGCTGGTACGCTGGATCCCGCGCAACGGCTTGCGCCCCGGGGCGGTATGCGCTGAACCTTCGCGCATGGAGTGGATCATCCGGGGTGGCGGGCGCGTGTCCATCCACGTGCCCGCACCGCAATGGGTCTACGGCGACGAGAAGTTCGAGAGCCTTGCCTTGGTACAGGTCGAGCGCCGCGCCATCGAGGCGCTGTGGGCGATCCGCAACCAACCAGCGCGCTTGGCGAGTTTTGTCCTCGAACATAGCCGCGAGCATGTCGACCGAGAGCTCGCCCGCCGGGATGCGGTTGACGTGGACGTGTTCGCCGACACCATGGCGTATGTCGAGGCCTCACTTCCGGGCATCCTCGAACCCTCACGCATCGATCGTGCCTGTGTGCCCGTGCTCGCTTGGTGCGAGCTCGTGTACCACGTCCGACGGTGCCGGGAGATGCGGAGGGTGTGCGAGGCGACCGGCAGCCCCGTCCCCGGCATCCTGCTCGACATCGAACACCAGCGCATCGACGAGTTGCTGGCGGTGCTCGAGCGACCCGAGCGCGCCACCTTCGGGGCCGGTTACGATTCGCGTCACGGGCTGCTCGGGGAAGCCATCGCCTACACCGCCTGCCGACCCCTCGTCGACCAGGGACTGCGCGAGGGCATCGAAGACCTGTCACGGCGCGCCCACGCCGTGTTGACCCGCAAACCCTCGGCGCGCGCGCTCGTGGCGCACGAAAAGTTCTGGGTGATCGAGCACGCCGATGCGCTGCGGCTTGCCGAGCAGCTGGCCGTCTTCGTGTCCGACCACGAGCACCTCGGGCCTTGGCTCGAGACGCTGCGCAGGCTCGACGGCGTGCACCTGATGTCGACGGCGAAGTGGAAGGACTTCGTGCTCGTCGAGGGGTTCAGCCTCAAGCCATCCGACCTGCACGGCGTGCTGCGCGTCGTTCCCGACAGCGACTGAGCCGAGGTAGGCCTGACGTCACGTCCCGGGTCAACCGACCCGGATCGCTGGTAAGCCGTGACCGGCTACGCCGCACCGAAGACAAGATCCGCGGCCTGATCGAGTTCATCGCCACGGGAGACCGCTCGGACTACGTCGTGTCCACGATGCACGACCTCGAGGCGTTCGCCCGGACCGAGAAGGAAGAGATCGCGCGGCTGGTCGAGGAGGCCCGGAAGCCGGTCTATCTGCCGAGCCTGGACGAGCTGGCGGCCCTGGCGACGAACCTGGAGGCCTGCATGATGGCGGACGTCGAGCGCGGCCGGGCCATGCTGCTCCGCTGGCTCCACGAAGGGATCATCAAGGTCGGGATCGGGCCCGAGGGTCCGTACGCGACCTGCGACCTGCTTCCGATGATCGTTCTTACCGATGCGGACACCCGAAAACGAAAAATCCCTGGAGGCAGCACCTCCAAGGATTTCAAGTTGTTCGCAAGTAGTAGCGGGGGCAGGATTTGAACCTGCGACCTTCGGGTTATGAGCCCGACGAGCTACCAGGCTGCTCCACCCCGCATCAAGGGATAACGTTCATCCGAGTTGTCAGTCGTCAGGAGGCCTGCCGACGAGCACCTTGTGCCACGGGCTCGCAGGTACGTCAAGCCCTGAGCGGTCAGGGGTCCTCCTTTTGCGCGGGTGATCTCGCCAGGATGCGTGGCTGCCGCAGGCCTGGCGGGTCCAGTGCAAGCCCGTGATCGTGCGTGCGCGGGCTCGGTGCGGATCGGCGGTGAGCGCTGACGTCGGGCCGTGCGCCGGAGCATGGGGAGGACTGCACGGACGCGGCGCCCGCGGCGAGGGAGCCGCGGCATCTCGTATGCAAAGTCGCATGGGCATGGATACCCGCAAGCTCGACGAGAGCTCCCGACTGGTTGGCGCCACCAGCTGGGCAGCGATTGCATCCGGCGTCTTCATCACCCTCGCGCTCCAGAGCTTGCTCTTGATGTTCGGGCTCGCGCTCGGGCTCTCGGTTGGCGACAAGATGATCGCCGGCGGATATGCGCTGTGGGCCGTGATCGTCCAGCTGGTCGCGATCACCGTCGGCGCGGCGCTGGCCGCGCGGATCTCGCACGCCCACCATCGACGTGGCGGCATGGTGGCGGGGATCATGACGTGGGCGGTCGCGCTCGCGCTCGGTGCGACCCTGACCGGGGCCACGCTCAGCCAGCGGTTCGAGAGCACCGGTGCGTGGGCGGGGTTCCTCGGCGCGATCCTCGGGCTCGGCGCGGCGATCGTCGGCGGCGCGCTGGGGTCCACGCTCGGCGGACGTGACGAAGTCCAGACGCTCGAGCCGAGCCACACGCACCCGGTCTGAGCCCGGCGACGCCGGCCGCGCGGCAGCGCACGCGCGGGTGCCGGGACCGGGGGACTGGCGTTGAGCAGATGAAACCGCTCCTGGCCGCGGGACGTACGTAGTAGGTTCGTCGGCGATGACGGTACTCGTCCTCGACTTCGACGGCACGATGACCGACGCCGAGTCGGAAGGCCGGCCATTTCGCGATGGCTACCTCGAGGACCTGTGCTCGCTCGTCGGTCGCGGCCAGAACGATCCGGATGTGCTGGCGACGGCGGCGCGGATCGAGGAGCTACTCTCGGTGGATCCCGCCTCGCATCCGTTTCTCTGGATGGGACGCGCGGTGGCACCTGCGACGGTGGATCCGTACCTCCGCATGGTGCCGATCGCGAACGCGATCCTCGACCGGTTCGGCGCGGTCCCCGGCGCCGCAGACCGGGGCCGGCTGCTCGGCGGCGTGCTCTACAAGTACAACTACGCCAAGACCCTCGGGCACCCGGTGTTCCGGGCCGGCGCCGGTGAGGTGCTCCGCGAGCTCGGCGGCAGGGACGCCTGGATCGTGACCAACTCCGATACCCACGCGGTCGCCGGCAAGGTCTCCGCGCTCGATCGCGACGTGCCGGGTGTGGCCTGGCTGACCTCACGGGTGCGCGGGCACGCGCGCAAGTTCGACGTCGACGACACGTGGACCGGCGCCGCGGCAGAGCTGACCCTGCCCGGGCTCGATCGCCCTGTCCTGCTCCGCCGCCGCGCGTACCACGACATCCTGCGCACGATCCTCGACGCGACCGGCGCCACGTTCGCCGATCTGGTCGTGGTCGGCGACATCTTCGAGCTCGACCTCGCGATGCCGCTCGCGCTCGGCGCGCGCGTCGGGCTGGTGTCCTCGCCGCGCACGCCGGCCTACGAGCGCGCGTTCGTCGAAGCCCATCCGCGCGCCCGGATCATCGAGCACCTGTCCGAGATCCCCGCGTTCGCGTTCGGCGACTGACTAGCGGGTCTGATCGAACCGCTTCGCCAGGGCCGTCGCTACCTTCTTCACCGCTGCCTCGTCATCGTTGGCGAGGTTTCGCGCGGTCGCCCCGACGATCACCCGATCGAGCGGACGCACGGCGTCGCCGAGGTCAACCGCGAAGCGCTCGGCGCTCGCGGCCAGCGCCAGGCCTTCGCATACGCCCTTGCGCACCCGAGCATCCGGCGATGCCGCGAGCGCCCGTAGCCCCGCCGGCGTGCCGCCGACGGCGGATGCGACGGCCAACCCGCCCGCGCAGCGCTGGCGCAGCTCGGCCTTGCCCGTGAGCCCGGCGTCGAGCGTGGCGCGCGCATCGGCGTCCCCTGCTGCGGCGAGATAACCGAGCGCGACCGCGGCATGGCGCGCGAGGTCGAGGGTCCGCCTGTGCTCCCCCCCGTGCCGCGGCACGTGCACCGATGGCTTGGTCGCGAGCAACTCGCCCAGCCTGGGCACGACCGCGAGCTTCCGTCCCACTGCCGCGAGCCGGTGTGCCGCATCGATCGCGGCCTCGACCACCAGCGGATCGGGATCGTCGAGCATCGCCGCGATCAGCGTGACCGCGGTGGTGGGATCGTCACCCGGCTCGATCGCCTGGGCACATCGCTCTTCGGTGAACCGCACGCGCATCCTGCGCCACAGCGCGACGCACTCGGCTGCTAGACCGGCCGCGAGATACGCCTGGAACCGCAGGAACGGTTGGGCGACCGGTGGTGGCTGGTCGGTGGCTGGCGGCGCGCCGTCGAACTGCGCCCCCACCAGGATCGCGCCACCGAACCGTGCGCCGGCGAGCCGCGCACCGCGGAAGTCGCAGCCCGACAGGTCGGCGAACGAGAGGTCCGCGCGCTCGAGGTTCGCGTTCGCGAAGCATGCGTCCGGAAACCGCGCGCCGCACAGCCAGGCCCCGACGAGGGTGGCCCCGGAGAAGCTCACACGCTGGCCGTGCGCCAGGACGAAGCTTGCGTCCGAGAGCTTCGCGTCCTGGAACGAGGACTCGCCGAGCTTGGAGCCATCGAAGGTGGCGAGCTCGAGCTCTGCACCCGTCCACCAGTTGAGCTCGGCGTGCATCTCGTGGAAATCCGCGTGCCGCGCCCGGGCGCCTGTGAACTTGCACTGCCACAGCGTGGCGGCTCCGAACGATGCGCCCGCGCAGCTCGCATCTACGAAGTCGCAGTCCATCAGGTGCGCCTTCGCGAGATCGGCGTCCTGGAGATCCGCGCCGTCGGCGCGAAGGCCGTCCGCCCGGAGCCCGAATAGCCTGATCCCGGCGAGCGCCGCGCCGCGGGCATCGACGTCCTTCAATGCGCGCTTGCCCTTCGCGGCATCGACCAGCAGCTCACGAACGCCCGGCATCGCCGCTGTATACGCTAGATGCGCTCGAGGTCGGCCCACACGGGGAAGTGATCGGAGCGGCCGGCCTCGACCACGTTGGCATCGAGCCCGCGAAAGTGCGCGTCGTACAGGATGTGATCGAGCCGGAACCGCAGCGTCATGCCGCCAACCGGCCACTGCCAGGTGTCGACGTTCGGGTGGAACTTCGGCAGCGCGCTCGCGAACCCGTGGTCGCGAAAGATCTTCAAGGCCATCCCTTCGTCTTCCTCGTTGAAGTCGCCGACGACGAGGGTCGGCAGCCTGGGATCGAGCCGGGCCACGTGGGCGATGGCCTCGCGCTGGCGATCCTCGCGCGTCGAGAAGTAGCCGACCACCCAGCTCGTCGATGACCAGGCGCCACGCGAAGAATGGACCACCGCCGTCGGTGAGGGTCTCGACGCTCGTGATCGGCCAGCGCGACAGCACGCCCATGCCGCCGGCTACCCACGGGCCGTGGGATGACTTGAACCGGTGATGCGGCAAGCGCCTGCCGAGCCCGGCGACGAGGGCGTCTTGCCACGGCCTGGTGGTCTCCTGGAGCACCACGAGATCGGGCGACGCCGACGCCACGGCCGCGACGCCGGCGGGATCGCCGTCGAGGCCGAAGTTCACGTTGTACGTCATCACCCGGAGCTGCACCGCCCCCGGGTGGACGGCGCGCGGCGTAGGATCGGGCGTGGAGCAGGCGGACGCGAGCGTCATCACCGACGCGACGAACGCCCTCATCGGCCAGCCCCCGGCGCGACGTCGTGAATCCATCGTCGGTCGTGACCGGCCCTGGGGCCCAAGGTGTTGCCCCGCTTCATCGCCACGCCGCCTCGCAGGCTTCCCGGCTGGGGTAACTCGGGCACGCGCGTGCGACCGAACACGCCGCCGTGCCTGGCCGGCAGGCCCTGCCGTCGAAGTAGAACCTCGGATCGGGGGCAGCGTCGGGCGGGGGACTGGCCGACGACAGCTTCGAGGCGGGCATCGGGTCGGCGATCCCGGTGCACCCGGCGAGCAGGCCAACGGACATCAGGCTGTGAAGCAGCAAGTCATGCATGGGCCTACCGTAGGACCCAGCCACGAATCCGCCGTTGCGCGGGGGTCAAACGTCTGTGAATCCGGTGTGAACGCGAGCGAGCCGGATCACGAAGGCCGCACCGGGCGCCTGCTCGGCGAGGGTCACCTCCCCGCCGTGGGCCTCGGCGACCGCGCGCACGAAGGCGAGCCCGAGGCCGGTGCCTCCGGCGCGACGCGAGGCAAACCGCTGGAACAGCCGGGGCCGGAGCTCCGCCGCGACGCCTGGGCCGTCATCGCACACCCGCACGCGGCCATCGCCGACCTCGATCGTCACGCGCGACGCGGCGTGGGCATACGCGTTGTCGAGCAGGTGCCCGAGCGCGCGGGTGACCGCGCCCGCTGCGATCACGGTGGTGGTGGGCGTGCCCGTGACGTCCGCGATGATCGTGGCCGGTGGCGGTCGATCGGCGACCACCTGCGTCGCCAGGGCAAGCAGATCGATCGGGGTGCGTCGCTCGTCCAGCAGGCCCGCCTCGGCGCGTGCGATCTCGAGCAAGTCGGCGACGGTGCGGTCGATCGCGACCACGGCCTTGCGCGCATGCTCGTCGAGCAGCAAGCGCGCCGCCGGGTCGAGCCCGCCGGCCTCGAGCGCCAGCTTGATCCGGCCGAGCGGGCTCTTGAGCTCGTGGACGAGATCGGCCGCGGCCGTGGCGTCGCGCACGCGTCGCGCCTCGAGCTCGCCGGCGAGGTGGTCGACCGCGCGGGCGACCTCGGCGATCTCGCGTGGCGCGCCGGGGATCGAGATCGTGGTGGGCTCGCCGCCCGCGCGCGCCAGGACCTGGCGATGCAGCTCGTCGAGCGGTCGGGTGAGCCGGCGGATGAGCCAGGCCGCGAACACGCTCCCGGCGAGCAGCACGCCGCCACCGAGCAGCAGCAGCCCCTCGCGGGCATCGCCGAGTCGCGACGCGATCCGCGGGGCGACGCGTTGCGCGAGCACGATGTTGCCTGCCTTCGTGCGCACCGCGGCCTCGCACACCAGGAGCTGGTCGTCGGCGTAGGTCGCGCAGCCCGCCGAGCGGCCGAGCGCGGCCGCGACCAGGACATGCTCGCGCTGCGCGGCCGGGGCGCGGCCATGCTCGAACGCGTCGACGAGCTCGGGCCGCCGTGGGCCCAGCGAGCCATACCCGATGTCGCTGCGTCCCGTCGGCTGCTGGTCGGTGTCGAACAGCAGACCCCGCGCGGGCTCGACCAGCCAGATCCGGACCTGGTGGCGAACCGCGATCGCCTGGAGCGCCGGGCGATCGTGGATCTCGCGATCCTGCTCGGCCGGCTCGGCGTCCGCGGCCTCGCGAGCGGCGGCCTCGGTGGTCTCGGCGATCTCGTCACGGCCCGCCCGGGCGAGCCGGTCGACGGTGACCACGATCGCGGTCGGCACGACGACGATCGCGGCCAGCACGACGAACACGAGGCGCCGGATCCGAGCCGACGAGGCTGGCGCCTCGCTCATGTTCTCCCTGACTCGCTCCCTGACTCGCGCCATCGATAGCCCGCGCCGGTGACCGTCTCGATCTGCGCCCCTGCCCCGGGCTCGATCTCGTCGAGCTTCTTGCGCAGCCGGGCGATGTAGGTATCGACGAGCCGGGGTGCGACGAAGGAGTCGTCCTCGCGCGCCCGCTCGAGCAGGACCTCGCGGGCCAGCACCCGCCCCGGCCGTTCGGCGAGCGCCACGAGCAGCCGGAGCTCGGTCAGCGTCGCGGGGATCGCGATGTGGCGGTAGCGGATCGACAGCCGCTCGCGATCGATCTCGAGCTCGCCGGCCCGCACGAGGTCATCCTGCAGGGCGGGCGCGGCGCGACGCGCGAGCGCACCCAGCCGGGCGAGCAGCACGCGGGTGCTGAACGGCTTGGTCATGTAGTCATCGGCGCCGAGCTCGAGGCCGAGCGCCTCGTCGATGTCGCCGTCCCGCGAGGTCAGGAGCACGAGCGGGGTCGTGTCACCACGTGCGCGGAGCTGACGACAGATCGCGAAGCCATCGAGGTCCGGCAGGTTGACGTCGCAGACGATCGCATCGAAGCGCTCGGCTTGCAGCAGCGCGACGGCGGGCCGGCCCGCGGTGAGTGCGGTGATGACGTGGCCCTCGGCGCCGAGCACGACGCGCAACCCATCGAGCAGGTCGGCGTCGTCATCGATGAGGAGCAGGCGCACGGCCAGACGATAGCTCGAACGGTGGCGGCGGGACACGGGTGTCGCTTGACACCACGCGAAGTTCCCGCAAGTCTCCCCTGGTGTCCTCCGACGACAAAGTCATCCTGTCCTGCGCCCTGACCGGCGCCGTGACCACCAAGAAGCACTGCGCCGCGATCCCGTACACGCCGGTCGAGATCGCCGACGAGGCCAAACGGGCATACGAGGCCGGCGCATCGATCGTCCACATCCACGCCCGCAACGACGATGGCTCGCCCACCTGGTCCAAGGCCACGTTCGAGGCGATCATGGCGGAGACCAAGCAGCGCTGTCCGGTCCTGATCAACTGGTCGACGGGCGGCGCAGGTCCGATGAGCGAGCGCGTCAGCCACCTCGCGCTCAAGCCGCACGTCGCCGCGCTCAACATGGGCTCGATGAACTACGCGAAGTGGAGCGAGTCGAAGAAGCAGTTCGCGTTCAGCTTCGTGTTCTCGAACTCGTTCGACGACATCATCGGGTTCGCGAAGGCGATGAAGGAGCACGGCGTGAAGCCCGAGATGGAGTGCTTCGACACCGGCCACACGAATTCGCATCGGGTGCTCGCCGACATGGGCCTGATCCAGGCACCGTTCCACTTCTCGTTCATCATGGGCGTGCTCGGAGGGATCCCGGCCAGCGCCCGCCACCTCGCCTTCCAGGCCGACCAGGTCCCCGCCGGCTCGCGCTGGAAGGTGATCGGCATCAGCCGCGAGCAGTGGCCGCTGGCGATGGCCGCGCTGTCGCTGGGGGGAGACGTCCGCGTCGGGCTCGAGGACAACTTCTACCTGCCGAGCGGTGAGATGGCGAAGTCGAACGGCGAGCTCGTCGCGGCGGCAGCCGAGCTGGTGAAGCTGTCCGGTCGTTCGGTCGCGTCGGTCGAGGACACCAAGCGACTGCTGTGGCCGAGCGGAGGGCACAACTGATGGCAGCGCTGGCACGCGAGCTGGATGTCGCGATCGCGCTCGCGATGGCCGCCGGCGTCGAGGTCGCGCGGATCCAGCGCGGCGGCGAGCTCGGGGTCGAGATGAAGCCGGGGGACGAGCCCGTCACCGTCGCCGACCAGCTGGCCTCGGAGATGATCGTGGCCGGGATCACCGATGCGTTCCCGGCCGATCGGTTGATCTCCGAGGAGCTCGTGCCCGCGACGGGTGCGCTGGGATCGTCGCGGCTGTGGCTCATCGATCCGATCGATGGCACGAAGGACTTCATCCGCGGCGAGGACGGCTACTCGGTGATGATCGGGCTCGTCATCGATGCCCGTCCCGTCCTCGGCGTGGTCCACATGCCCGCCCAGGACCGCACGTACTGGGGCACGCCCGACGGGGCGTGGGTCCGCGTCGGCGACACGGTCACGTCGCTCGCGGTGTCGAAGGTCGCGTCGGCGGCCGAGGCCCGGCTCGTCGCGTCGAAGTCGCATCGCGGCGCGGACATCGATCGCGTGAAGACGGCGCTCGGCATCGCCGAGGAGCAGAACGTGGCGTCGGTCGGGGTCAAGCTGTGCATGATCGCGGCCGGCGTGCGCGACCTCTACGTGAACCCCTCCGCGAAGACGAAGGTGTGGGACACCTGTGCGCCGGAGGCCATCCTCGAGCGTGCGGGGGGCCGGCTCAGCGATGTCTTTGGTACGCCTATCAACTACACGCACGAGCTCAGGCACGTGCGGGGGCTGGTCGCGTCCAACGGGCACATCCACGAAGAGGTCGTGGGCAAGCTCGGCCCGCTGTTCCAGCACCTCGCTCGCTAGCGCGATGATACGATGGTCGGATGCTGGGCAGTCTTCGTGCGTTCGTCGTCGGGGTCTCGCTGTGTAGCGTCGGGCTCGCGGTCGCCCAGCCCAAGCTGACGGACGCCCAGAAGCAGCAGGCCAGCGACCTGGTGAAAAAGGCGATCGCCAGGAGCCAGGCGGACGACCACGAGGTGGCGATCGAGCTCTACCTCCAGGCGTACGCGATCATCCCCCAGCCGATGCTGCTCTCGAACGTCGGCGCCGAGTACGCGCAGGACGACAAGCCGGTCGAGGCCCTGAAGTACTTCTGCATGTACCTCGATAAGGATCCGACCGGCACGAACGTCACCTACGCGACCGCGCAGGCGAAGCTCCTCCAGGCCAAGCTGGGCAACCCGGACGGCGAGATCTGCAAGCCCGCCAAGCCGCCCGAGCCCATCGCCCCGGCGATCACGCCCCCGCCCGAGCCGCCCGCGCCCAAGATCACCGCGGACCTCTCCACGGCGACGCCGCCGGCCCCATCAGCCGGGCGAACCCTCCGGATCGCCGGGCTGGCCACCGGGGCCGCGGGCCTCGCGGGGCTCGGCGCGAGCGTGTTCTTCGGCCTGCGGGCCAAGCACGACAGCGATCTCATCTCCGAGCACAACCAGGCGATGTCGTGGCCCGACAACATCAAGCAGATCGAGGCCGAGGGGCAGTCCGCCGAGAACAAGCAGATCGTGTTCCTCGTCGTCGGCGGCGCGGCGACGGTGACCGGCGCGGTGCTCTACATCGTCGGGCGATCGAAGAAGGGCTCGAGCGAGCGGATCGCGCTCACCCCCACGGCGAGTGCCCACAGCGTCGGCGTCTCGCTCGGCGGCGCCTTCTAGGCGACGCCCCCTACTGCAGGACGGTATCGAACTCGAGGACGACGTTGTCGGCGGGGATCTTGACGCGCGTCATCGCGATCACGTCGCCGGGCTGCTTGGTCATCGCGTCGGAGTCCTGATCGAAGCGGGCCATGACGAGGACGTCGCCGGTGAGCTCGGTGCCCGCCACCATCGCCTGGGCCTCGGTGAGCTCGAAACTCATGCCGTCCTTGGTCCACATGACCCGGTCGACGGCGAGGGGGGCACCGGTCGGCTGGCCATCGGCATTGGGCCGCTTGACCATCAAGAAGATCGCGCCGGACGGCTTGAGCTTGTCCTTGGTCGTCGCGTTGAGCTTGAGGACGCCCTTGATCCGGCGGCTCGGATCGATCGGCCGGGCCTTGTCGGGGGCCGACAGCCCCAGCTGCGTGACGTCGACGGTCGGGTCCCCGCCCATCCCGCGACCCCCGTTGATCGGAGGTGCCCCGGGCACGCCGGCGTGGGGATCATTCTGGTCGCCACCCGCGACGCCGGGCATGCCGTTGATGTTCATCCCGGCGTGGGGATCGCCGCTCGGAGGGGTGACCGCGCGGGGCTTGGTGACGTCGCCGGTGGTGTCGCCGGATTGCCATTCGGTGGCAGGTGGAAGGCCATCCTGGGTCTTCTTGCTGCAACCGAGGGATCCGAGGAGGAGGACAGCGAGGGTTCCGGCGAGCCGCATGACGGCAGGTTATAGCAGGCTCCCGGGTGCTATGCTCGGCCGGCATGTTTCGGGTCGCGAGCGTTGTCCTCTTCAGTGCCACGGCACTGACCGCCTGGGGCGCGCCCCGCGGTCGGGTCGTGCGCGTCGAGCGTCAGCGGGGCGGCACCGCGGCGGTCCCGGTGCTGTGCGAGGTCAAGACGGATGGCTCGGGCATCTGTGTGGGTCCTGCGCCCCAGGTCGGCGACTCGATCACCGTGGTCGACGACACCCACACGATCGCCGAGGTACGCATCACGCGGATCCAGGCGATGGCGCCCCAGTGCAACACGCTGTGGTCGTTCTCCGGCGAGGCGACGCGGGGCGATCTGAGCCAGTCCAAGTCGAGCAAGACGATCGGGGTCATCGATCCCGGGATCGATCGCCGATTAGCCCACCGCGTCGATGAGGATCACATCGAATCGCCCACGCCGGGCCCCGAGGTCCGCGTCCTGCTCGGGGTGGACCGCGACGGGGATGGCACGGCGGACATGATCGTCACGCAATTCAACTGCGACAAGCAGGGTCAACCGACGAGCTCGAGCAGCGCCGTCGATTTCTGTATCGACATCTGGAGCGAGCGTGACGCGGTCATGAAGCGCGCCTGGTCGACGAAGCTCCAGTCGTGTCGCTGAACCGAAGCGAGCTGCTCGACGGCGAGCGGGGCACGCTGTTCAAGGAGGCCGAGACGCGGATCGCGCTGGTCTATCCGAGCCCGTATCGCGCCGCGATGTCGTCGCTGGGCTACCAGCAGATCTATCGCGTGCTCCACGCGATGCCAGGCGTCGCCGCCGACCGCGCGATGCAGGACGTGCCGCGCACGCTCGAGCACGATCAGCCGCTCGGGAACTACCCGATCCTCGCGTACTCGGTCGCCTACGAGCTCGAGCTTGCCGGGGTCGTCGACACGCTCGACACCGCCAAGATCCCGGTGCTGGTCAAAGACCGCGATGCGCGGCATCCGCTGATCATCGGCGGCGGTCCGCTCACGTTCTCGAACCCGGCTCCGATGGCCCCGTTCTTCGACGTGATCATCCTTGGCGAAGGCGAGGAGCTCATCGAGGAGCTCGTCACCCTCGCGCGCGACGTCAGCTACGTCCGCGACCGGCTGTGGGACGCGCTCGCCGGCAAGCCCGGCTACTACCTTCCCCACGTCCACGGCGAGGTCGTCCCGCCGGTGGCCGCGGTCGACGATGCGCTGCTCCCTGCCCGCTCGGTGATCTCCACGCCGAACACCGAGCTCGCGGACATGTTCATGACCGAGGCCGCCCGCGGCTGCTCGCGCGGGTGCACGTACTGCGTGATGCGGCGCTCGACCAACGGCGGCATGCGGATCGTGCCCCGCGCCAGGATCATCGCGGGCATCCCCGCGGGTACCCGCAAGGTCGGGCTCGTCGGCGCCGCGGTGACCGATCATCCCGACATCGCCGCGGTCGTACGCGATGTGGTCGATCGAGGCTGCCAGGTCGGGATCTCGAGCCTGCGCGCCGACAAGCTCACCGACGAGCTCGTCGGCCTGCTCGCCCGCGGTGGGTACCGCACGCTCACCGTCGCCGGCGATGGCGCGAGCGAGCGGATGCGGCGGGTGGTCGAGCGCTCCACGAAGGCCGAGCACCTGATCCGCTCGGCCGAGCTCGCCGCGGTGCACCGCCTCCACACGCTCAAGGTCTACATGATGCTCGGCGTCCCGAGCGAGACCGACGCCGATGTCGACGAGCTGGTCCAGCTCTCGCGCGAGCTCGCCGCGATCCATCCGCGGGTCGCCTTCGGCCTCGCGCCGTTCGTCGCCAAGCGCAACACGCCTCTCGATGGCACGGCGTTCGCGGGGATCGACGTCGTCGAGTCGCGGCTCGCACGGCTGAACAACGGCCTGCGCGCGGCCGGCCTCGCCGCCAAGGTCAAGGTCCGTCCGACCTCCGCACGCTGGGCGTGGGTCGAGTACATGCTCGCGCAGGGCGAATCGAACGCCGGCCTCGCGGTCATGGACGCGCACCGCGCGGGCGGCACGTTCGCGGCGTACAAGAAGGCCTTCGTCGAGCGCGGCGTGACGCCGACCGGGCCACGCGCCCGCGTGCCGTCGAGCCAGGAGCTGATCGCGCTTCGCCGCCAGAAGCTCGCCGTCGGGTGACGTATGCTTGGCGGATGCGCTTCGCCCTCGTGTTCATGCTTGCGTGCGGTGGCGCGCAGCCAGCGGCCCAGCCCAAGGCCGCCTGCGATCAACCCGAGCCGGGCCAGGCGATGACGCGCGAGCAGTGCGCGTGTCGCGACGGCCGGCTCACGCTGTCGAATGGCCGCGCGGTGGAGCTGCACTGCGAGGCCGGCGAGGTCGAGCTCGGCGCCGTCCGCATCGGCGTCGAGGGCGGCTGGTGCTGCAAGGCGCAGTGATCGGGGGGAACCCTGCCGGCGTGCCGGCAGGGGGGCGGAGCCCTGGAATGCTGATTCAGGCGACTTCGACGCCCTGGCGCAGGTACTCGACGGTGTCGACCAGCGTGAGCTGCGGATCGCGGGCCTCGAAGCCGAGCTCGCGCTCCGCCTTCGAAGAATCGATCCACCAGAAGTGCTCGGCCATCTCGACCGAGATCCGATCGACCGGCGGCTCCTTGCCGCGCGCGCGATACAGCTCCTCGACGAGCGACGCCCCCCAGCGGTTGACCTTCGCCGGCAGCTTGAGCCGCGGCGGCGCGACGTTCGCGACCCGGCCGAGCCGGCCGAAGAACTCCTTCATCGTCCAGTTCGGCCCGCCGAGCAGGTAGCGCTCGCCTGCCCTGCCGCTCGTCAGCGCCGACGCCGTGGCGTGGGCCGCATCGCGCGCGTCGACGAAGTTGATCCCGCCGGCCGGCATGACGGGGACCTTGCGCTTCATGAACTTGCGAACGTCGCCGGTCGACGACAGCCGCCGATCGCCCGGCCCGAGCAGCAGGCTCGGGTTGACGGCGACGACCTCGATCCCTAGCCGCGCGCCATGCTCGAACGCGAGCCGCTCCTGGTAGATCTTCGAAGCGTAGTACGGCCAGCCGGCGACGATCGCCTCGGCGTACGGCGCGCTCTCGTCGAGGATCTCCTCGTCCTTCGAGACCGCGATCGTGCCGCTCGTCGATGCGAGCACCATCCGACGGATCCCGGCCGCGGCCATGCGCTCGAGCACCCGACGCGTGCCGTCGACGTGGAGCCGCATCATCCGCTGGGCATCATCGGGATCGCGCGACACCGCGCCGGCGAGGTGGAACACGGCCGTCATTCCAACGAGCGCGCGATCGAGCTCCGGCCCATCGAGCACGTCGCCGCGCACGTGCTCGACGCCGAGCTCGGCGAGCACGCCGGACCGCGAGCGTGCGAGCCCGCGCACGGTGTGGCCCTGCTCCACCAGCACGCGACACAGATGCTCGCCGAGGAAGCCGGTCGCCCCGGTGACGAGCACGCTGGTCACTTGATGACCTCGGTGACCTCGGTCACCTCGCCCGTGTCGGCGTCGTACCCCCGCGCAGGCAGGTTCGCGGTGTGGACCCGCAGGCCGAGCTGGCGGGTCGGCAGGTCGGAGCGGATGGCGGGCTTGTACCCGGCCGCCGCGGGCCCACTGGTGGTCGGGCGCGACGCGCTGCCAACCCGCGCTCCGCTGACCCGCAGCTGCAGCCGCGGAGGCCTCGCGACCAGGGGCTGTTTCGGCGACTCGTCGGTGGGTGGGGTGACGGGGATGTTGGAGCTCACGACTGCGCCTCTGCTTCGGTGATCGGCTTGCCCTCGGCGGCCAGGTACTCGGCCATCGGGGTGGTGCCCGCATCGCCGAGCGTCCACGCCTGATCGTGGGGAGCGAGCCGGCGGATCGTGGCCTCGACGTTGTAGGTGATCGCGCGGTACTGCTCGGACCGCGAGTGTCCCTCGCCCGCGAGCCGGAGCACGTCCTCGTACGACAGGTACGGTCCAACGTGGGCAGCGACGCGCTCCCCGCGCTTCGGGAGGTAGCGGCCCTTCGGCATCGCCTCGTGCGTGCCCGACAGGTACATCGGCAAGATGCCGCACTTGTTGGTCATCGCGAGGTAGCCGAGCGAGGGCTTGAAGTCGGACATGACCCCGGTATCCGAGCGCGTGCCCTCGGGGAAGATCAGCAGGATGTAGCCATCGCGGATGACCTCGCCGGCGAGCCGGAGGGACTCGCGCAGCGAGCCGTGGCGCTCCATCGGGACGAGGTTCGTGAAGTTCTCGAAGTACATCCGACGGAACGGATCGTCGAAGAAGTAGTCCTTCGCCGCGAGCGCCACGAGCGCATCGCCCTGCTCGCCGAGCGCGAACTTGACGAGCCCGGTATCGAGGTGGGACGCGTGATTTGCCGCGACGATGTAGCCGCCGAACGGAGGGACCTGGCCATGGACATCGGTCTCGAGCACGCGCTCGTAGAGGGCTCGCATGCCGCCGCGGAGCGCGCGCCGGCCCAGCGAGACGAGCGGGCCGGGGACGTCGATGTCGTCGTCCTTCTTGTCCTCGGCGTCCTTCTCGCGGCGCAGCCGATCGCGCTTGGGCTTCTCGCTGCGTGCCCGGGCGCCCTGGCGCGCGACGAGCTTCTCGACATCGGCGACGGTCTCGAGGCCGGTCAGCTCGGACGGATCCGGCAGGTTGACGCCGGCTGCCTCGAGCGCGACCGCGAGCTCGGTGAACATCAACGAATCGAAGCCGAGCTCGTCGAGCCGGGTCTCGCTCGTCAGGCCGCCGCGCTTCTTCTGCGAGACATCGGCGAGCACGTCGAGCAACCACGTGCCGCCGGCATCGCCGCCGGCGCCGAGCTGCTTGCCCGAGGCCACGATCGACGCGCCGGCCTTGGCCGCGCGCTCGAG
The DNA here is from genome assembly GCA_018262455.1 of Deltaproteobacteria bacterium. The sequence continues at coordinate 21,406 of JAGSPR010000130.1, forward strand.
CCGCTCGAGCTCCTTGACGACGTCGCGCCGGCGCACCTTGCGGGACGCGGTCTTGGGCAGATCGTGATCCCAGAGATGGAGGACCTTGAGCCGCTTGTGGAGCGCCAGGGTCTTGCTGATCTTCTTGACGTGATCGCGCACGGCCTCGCGCACGGCCTCGCGCGACATGCCGTCCTGTTCGTAGTCGGGGACGATCAGCGCGGCGACGGTCTCGAGCCCTGATTCCGCGCCCAGCGGCAGTCCGACGACCGACATCTCCTTGATGTACTTCGAGTCGCGATACGCCTCCTCGAGCTCGTCGGGGTAGACGTTCTCACCCGACGCGCCGAGGATCATCTCCTTCTTGCGCCCGACGATGAACACGTTGCCGTCGTCGTCGATCCGGCCGAGGTCGCCGGTGTGGAGCCAGCCGTTCTGCAGCGTCTGCGCGGTGGCCTCGGGGTTCTCGAAGTAGCCGATCATCACGTTCGGCCCCTTCGCGATGATCTCGCCGACACCACTGGCGTCGGGCTGGTCGATCCGGACGTCGATGCCGGGGAGCGCGCGCCCGACCGAGCCGGGGACGATCTTGTCGCCGGGCCGCGTGACCGTCAGCACCGGCGCCGATTCGGTCATGCCGTAGCCCTCGTAGAGGTTGAAGCCGAGGCCGCGGAACGACTTGAGGGTCTCCGGCGGCAGCGCCGAGCCGCCGCTGATGAGCAGCCGCATCCGGCCGCCGAGCTTGCGGTGGACCGGGAAGAACAGCAGCTTGCCCGCGCCGATATCCCACGGCAGCTTGTCGCGCAGCGAGCGGTTGAGATCGACGAGCGAGTCGAACGCCTTCTCCACGAGCATGCCCGCACCGGGAGAGATCGATCCGGCATCCGAGACATTCTTGTAGATCTTGCGCTCGAGCAGCTGCCACAGCGCCGGCACCCCGACCATGCCGGTCACGCCTTCGTCTTCGAGTGTGCGCGCGAGCGTGTCGGCATCGACCTCCTCGAGATAGTCGATCGACGCGCCGTGCATCAGCGGCATGAGGAAGCCCGCCGAGAACTCGAGGGTGTGATGGAGCGGGAGCACGCTGAGCAACTTGTCGTGCTTGTAGAGATTGAACAGCGACGACAGCTTGCTGACCATCGCCGTGAGGTTCTTGTGCGTCAGCATCACGCCCTTCGGCGTGCCGGTGGTGCCGGAGGTGAAGATCAGCGACGCGATGACGTCACCCTTGGTGTCGGGCTGGATCGCGCCGACCGAGACATCGGGCTCGCTGAGCAGCTCGTCGAACGCGAGCACGCGGGTGTCCGTGGTGCCGGGCTGGGCCGCGAGCCACGAGCCCAGGGCGGGGTGCGCCGGCGACCACACGACGGTCGGATCGCCCTCGCCTTGCCCCACCGGGACCGCGATCACGGCCTCGCCGGCGAGCCGCTCGGCGACCTTGCGCGAGAGCACCGCGACGCGTGACCGCGACACCTTCGTGAGGTTCACGACCTCGGCGATCGTGAGGTCCTTGTCGAGCGGGACCACGGTGGCGCCCGCGAGCAGGATCGCGAAGTACGAGATGCCCCACTCCGGGCGGTTCTCGCTCATCAGGATCACGCGATCGCCCGCACCGACGCCGGCCTGGCGCAGCACGCCCGCGCCCTGCCAGGCCATCTCATCGAGCTGGCTGTACGTGTAGCTGATCGGCTCGCCGCCATCCTTGCGGATGAGGCGCAGGGCCGGACGGTTGCGGTGCAGCTTGACCGCGGCCTCGAACAGCTCGACGATCGACTTGTAGGTGTAGACCGAGCGCGGCTTGGCGCCGAACTCCTCGTCGAGCTTGTCGAACGTCCACTTCTGAAGGCCGGGGAAGTGGGTATCGAGCCAGTACTTGCGCCAGTCGACGAGGTGCGGCGCCCACAGCAGCTTGTCCTGATCGATCGGCGACACGCGCGCCCACAGCGCCCGCATGTTGTCACACCGGAACGAGATGTCGTGATCCGTGGTGAACGGCTTGAACAGCTCGATCAGCTCGGTGACCTGACCGGTGAACTTCGAGATCTTGTCGAGCTCCTCGCGCGCGCGCACGGCGAACGCCTCGAGGCGTGGCGCGCCCCACCGCGGCAGCTTGTCGTCGATCGTCTCGATCAGCTTGTCGGCGACCCGCTTGATCATCGGCGCGGAGCGCTTCTCGAACTGCTCGTAGGGCACGGCCATCGGCTCGAGCCGCGCGCGCAGCCTGGAGCGCAGCTTGTCCTCTCCGCGCTTGGCCTTGTCGCGGTAGACTTGGCGTACGGCGAGCGCGGTGAGCTCGGTGAGCCGCCGGCTGGTGATCCGGTTCGCGTCGCTGGCGCCCATCTGATAGATCGGCTCGTGCTCGCCCGCGAGCACGGCGGCCACGGCGAGCAGCATGCCGGCGGCGATGAAGTCGACCGGGATGACGTCGAGCGCGGCGTCCGCGGCCGCGGGCACGTTGCGGTGACCCTTGAGCATCAGGTACATCAGCGGCGCGGTGGTATTGAACCCTTCGTTCCAGCCCGGGAACGGAAACCGCACCGCGCTCTCGACCACCGCGGGGCGCACGATCGTCGAGATCACGGTGCGATCGCTGAGGATGATCTGCTCGCCGAGTGACTTCGTATACGTGTAGGTGTTGGTCCAGCCCCAGTGCTCGGCGCGCTCGACGCCGAGCTTGGTCAGGACCTCGTTCATCCAGATCTTGCGCTCGCGGGCGACGGCGAGCTTGAGATCGTTCTCGTCGTCGGGATCCCGGCGCTGGGTGCGGAGCGTCTCGGCCGCCTTCTCGCGGAACTCGGAGATGTGCTGGCGATCGTTGGAGCGCTCGCGCGCCTGATCGATCATCTTCTGGCAATCGGCGATCTCGGCGAACGGATCGAAGTCGCGATCGAGCAGCTCGTCATCGCTGCGCTGGTCCGAGGCGATCGCGCTCGACCGCGGGAAGTATCCGATGACCGGCTCGTCCTCCCAGACATCGCCGTCGCGGCGACCAGCGACGTAGCACGTCGAGACATGGACCAGCCGTGCGTTCAGCCGGCGCGCGGTGTCGAGCACGTTCTTCGCGCCCATCGCGTTGATCCGCAGCGCGCTCTCGAGCGAGGGCGCGAACGACACCAGCCCCGCGCTGTTGAGCACGACGTCGATGCCGCCGGCTGCCTCGATCTCGGCGAACTGCTCGTCGGTGAAGTTGCACAGCGCGCGGCCGATGTCGCCTGGCACGGCGATGATCTTCGAGCGCAGGAACGGCTCGAAGTTGGCCCCGTGCACATCGCGCACCGGGTCGAACGCCTCGGAGACCGCGACCTTCTTGTAGAACCGCTCATCCGCGGTGTTGCCGGCGCCCGGCCGCACCAGGCAGTAGACGCGGCCGATGTCGGGGTAGCGATGCAGCAGCATCGACAGCGCGACCTTGCCGACGAAGCGCCCCGGCGGCGGGGCCGCGCCGCCGCCAAACGCGATCTCGGTATCGAGGTGATACCCGCTGCGCCCGTTGGACGCGCCGTGACCGTTACTGCCTGCCATCACATCACATCGCTGATCATGTACGGCGGGTGGTGCAGCATCGTGATCTGCGCGCTGCGTCCCATCGTGCTGCGTGCCATCGCGATCGCCTCGGCGATCGTGCCCGCGGTCTCCCAGCCCATGATCTCCGGCACGGTCGCGTTGTCGGCACCGACGACGATCACGCGGCTCGTCTTCTCGCGGCCACGCTGGCCCCAGTACCACATGAAGCATGGGTGGGCGCCGTGGTACGCGTTGCCGCGCCGGTACATCTCGATGTAGCTCGGGTTGTAGGCGAGCTCGTCCTGGTACTTCTGCTCGATCGTGTAGCTGTCGGTGGTCTCCGTCAGCACGCGGTTGAAGAACTCGATGTAGCTGGGGTGGTGGACCGGATCGAACTTGTCCGAGCACGGGTGCGTGAGGATGAGGACCCCGCCGTCGCGCAGGATCGGCTGGTTCCGGTACATGTGATAGAAGTAGCCCAGCGCCATCACCTGCACGAGGAGCGGGTTGAGCGCCTTGCTGTTGACGTTGTACGGCGAGATGTAGGGGATGCCGAGCAGCAGGATGTCGGCCGGTCCGTCGACCTCGACGCAGTTCTGCTCGTTCTGCTTCGCGAGCGTGCGATCGTGGGTGGGCTCGCACGACCCCGCGTAACAACCGATCAGCTCGAACGCTGCCGGCGTGCGCATGAAGATCTCGCGGCGCGCGGCGAACGGCAGCTTGTCGAGCGCCCACTTCATCCCCTGGAACTTCAGGCGATCGGTCTCGGTGAAGTCGTCCTCGTTCTTCATCAGGAACGACAGCGGCCCATCGAAGCAGCGATTGTTGAGCACGGTCTCGATGTGGAACACCTTGAGGGTCTTCTCGACCAGCTCGCCCTGCCGCTTGAACGACTGCGACAGGTAGCTCTTCGGCGGATCCATGAACGAGTTCGAGGCGACGATGCTCTTCGGCGTGTGGTGCGCCTTGAGGCTCTCGTACCCGCACAGCCCCACGGCCATGCTCTTGCTGCCGCCGTTCATCGGCACGTAGTTGAGGTTGACGTAGATCGTCAGGTCGCTCTCGGCGACCCGGCGGTTCATCTCGACGAGCTCGCCGTGGTGCGTGTTGCCGAGGACGACCATGCCGTCGGGATCGCAACCGTCGTGGTTGTACAGGCGATCCGGCCA
>JAGSPR010000406.1 GCA_018262455.1 Deltaproteobacteria bacterium
GCACCCGGCCAAGATCGCGCAGACCACGAGCCAGAGTTCGAGCCGCCTGACCACCATCCTCATCGACCCAGACACCTGGCGATCGACGCGGTTGCCGCACACCGCGGCCGGGCGGCCTCGGGACGCTTGGGTCATCCGCCCAGCAGCGCCATCGCAATCGTCCCGAACCCGGCGAACGAATCCGTTGGCAAAGCGACAGGCGCCGGTCGTGGAAGATCCATTTATCCGACACGATCGCGACCACGACCAACACCACGCCAACGAGCCGAAGGACCGGAGCCATGTGCGAAACGTACTCCACTTGTTCGGGGTTGTTCGCGACCGAGCTCAGCGATGGGCAGGTTCCTTGGCGAGACGGTCTCGACTCCGTCGTGCGAAGACGCTCTCCGGGTGCACCAGCGCCAGGGCCTCACGCCACGCCGTGACGGCGGCTTCGTGGTCCGAGTCGGCGAGCAGATCGCCTCGGAGCAGGAGCACCGACGAAGCTCGAGCCCTCCCCGTCAGCGCGTCTTCGATCGCGGCGAGCGCGCCTTGAACATCTCCTCGCCTGGCGCGATGCCTGGCGAGCGCTTCGAGCGCCTCTCGGGCAACCGCCACGTTCGCGTGTGCACGCGCGCGTGCGACCAGGTCGGCGAGCTCCTGCTCGTCCATGAGGTTCCCCGCGTGCGCGGCCAGCATCGCGCGGTGGCAATCTCCGTAGACATCGCCATCCGACCTGGCGCGCACGTCCTCGATCGCTTCTCGCGCGAGGTCGAAGCGCTCGAGGTCGATGCTCAAGGCGGCGATGTCATGCCAAGCCTGCGGCGAGCGGGCCTGGGGCGGGATGACCAGGAGCGCTCGCAGCGCCAGGTCCAGGTGGCCCCGCCACTCCGCGTGCTGGTAGATCTGCACGGCACTCGACTCCGCTGTGCCGGAGATGACCATCATCGCCTCGAGCAACGGCTCGAACCGCGGGTACGGCGCGTCCTGCGGCAGCGCGGAGACGATCGCGTCGAGCGCTCGAAAGCCCACGTCGCACGGCTCGTCGTGGAGCGCGAGGACCCCGGTCGCCAGCAAGGCGCAGCCGTCGCAGATGTACGCCCCCGGGCCTTCGACGAGGCGCTTGGTCTCCGCGCGCGGACGCCCGCAGAACGAGCACGTCGCCCCCCAGGAGGCGTCCTTGCTGAACAGCGAGCGCCACCGCTTGGTCAGCTGCTTCACGTTCATCGGTGGATCTAACCTGGGTCGGGGCTGCGAAGGCCACGTAGAACCAGCCCATTCCGGTGCGCCCCGGCGATGGATGCGGTAGGAACGCAGCGTGGCCGCGCGGTACCTGATCGGCATCGACCTCGGGACGACGAACTCCGCGGTCGCCTACGTCGACACCGCTGCGGCCGACCCGCGGGTCCGCGTGTTCGAGGTCCCGCAGCTGGTCGCGCCCGGCGAGGTCGCGCCGCGACGCCAGCTGCCGTCGTTCGTGTACCTGGCGGGCGACATCGATCTCGCGCCGCACGAGACCGCGCTGCCGTGGCGGCCGGTCGCACGAACCGAGCGTGATCCGCAGGCGGCGACGTCGACCGAGCTCCGGCCGGTGGTCGGCGAGCTGGCGCGCAACCAGGGCGCGCGGATGGCGTCGCGGATGATCGCGTCGGCGAAGTCGTGGCTGTGTCACCCCGGCGTCGATCGCCACGCCGCGATCTTGCCGTGGGGCGACAGCGATGGACCCAAGCTGTCGCCGGTGTCGGCGCAGGCGCTGATCCTCGCCCACATTCGCGCGGCGTGGGATCACGCGCACCCGGACGATCCGTTGGACGAGCAAGAGGTGCTGGTCACGGTGCCGGCCTCGTTCGACGAGGCGGCGCGCGAGCTCACGCTGCAGGCCGCGGCGAGCGCGGGCTATCCACCGGTCGTGCTGCTCGAGGAGCCGCAGGCGGCGTTCTATGCCTGGATCGATCACGCCCACGGCGCGGCTCGGCGGCTCGCGCCCGGCGAGCGGGTGCTCGTGTTCGACGTCGGCGGCGGCACGACGGACTTCACGCTGATCGATGTCGACGCCAGCGGCGATGGCTTCACGCGCACCGCGGTCGGCGATCACCTGCTGCTCGGCGGTGACAACCTCGATCTCACGCTCGCCAAGATCGTCGAGCAACGGATCGTCGAGCGGACCGGCAAGAAGCTCGATGCCCTGCAGTGGCACGGGCTCGTCCACGCCTGCCGGCTCGCGAAGGAGACGCTGCTCGGCGACGACCCGCCGGAGACCGCGCCGATCGTGGTCCAGAGCCGCGGCGCCAAGCTGCTCGGCGGCACGCTGCGCGACGAGATCACCCGCGCCGAGCTCCATGGCGTGCTGTTCGACGGGTTCTTCCCGCAGGTCGATCGCGACGCGCCGCTCGCTCGCGCCCGCGGTGGCCTCCAGGAGTTCGGGCTGCCCTACGCGAACGACCCGGCGGTCACCCGCCACCTCGCGACGTTCCTGGCGCGCCACGGCGCCCACGCGGTCGACGCGATCCTGTTCAACGGCGGCGCGATGACGCCGAGCGCGCTGCGGGCGCGCGTGATCGCGCAGATCGGGGCGTGGCAAGCCACGCCCCCGCGCGAGCTGCCGGCCGCGATGCCGGAGCTCGCCGTGGCGCAGGGTGCCGCGTACTACGGGCTGGTCCGCCGCGGACTCGCGACCCGGATCAAGGGCGGCACGGCCCGCGCGTTCTATGTCGGGGTCGACGCCACCGGCTCGCGCCGTCGCGTGCCGACCACCGAGGCCGGCGGCGGTTTCGAGCCGGCACGGTTCGCGGTGTGCCTCGCGCCGCCCGGGCTCGAGGATGGCGCGCGGGTCCAGCTCGAGCGCGACTTCAAGCTGGTGACCAACCGGCCGGTCAGCTTCCGGCTGTACTCGTCGAGCACGCGCGCCGATCAGCCCGGCGCGCTCGTGCCGATCGGCGACGGCAAGGCCGAGACGATCGAGGACGGCAGCGATCTGCTCGAGCTGCCGCCGATCGTGACCGTGCTACGCGCGCGAGGCCGGGGCGAGGTCACGGTGCGGCTCGAGGTTCACATCACCGAGCTCGGCGCGCTCGAGATCTTCTGCGTGGACACAGAGCCGACCCACGAGACCTGGAAGCTCGGGTTCGACATGCGCTCCGGCGGCGCCGCGGCCACCGCCGAGTCCGCCCCCGACGCCGCGCCGCACCCGAAGACCGACGAGGCGAAGGCGCGGATCAAGGCCGCGTTCACCGGATCGACCGGGCTCGCGACGCTGACCAAGGATCTCGAGGCCCTGCTCGAGGCCCGCCGCGATGACTGGTCGGTGACCACGACGCGCGCGCTGTTCGACGCCCTGATCGAGGTGTCGGCGGAGCGCAAGAAGTCGGCGGATCACGAGCAGCGCTGGCTCAACCTCGCCGGCTTCCTGCTGCGGCCCGGCACCGGCGCGCCGCTCGACACCTGGCGGTCCCGCGTGATGTGGGGCGTGTTCAACGAGAACCTCGCGTTCCCCAGGAGCGAGCCCGGCAAGCTGGCGTGGTGGATCGTGTGGCGGCGGATCGCCGGCGGGCTCAACAGCGGCCAGCAGGACCAGATCTACGACCGGCTCGCCCAGCTGCTGCTGCCAAGCCCCAGGCAGCAGAAGAAGCTCGCCGAGGTGAAGGCGAGCAAGCAGGAGCTCGCCGAGATGTGGCGCGCGGTCGCGAGCCTCGAGCGGCTGCCGACCGCCCACAAGATCAAGCTCGGCGACGAGCTGATCCGCCGGATGGAGCTCCACAAAGGCCGCGAGGAGTCCGTGCACATCTGGGCGCTGTCTCGCGTCGGTGCGCGCGTGCCGCTCTACGGCCCGCTCAACGCGGTCGTCCCGGCGTCGAAGGTGGCCGCGTGGGTCGGCCAGCTCGTCGGGTGGGACTGGCCGGAGCCCGAGAAGGCGGTGTTCCCGCTCGCCCAGCTCGGCCGCCGCACCGGCGACCGGACCCGTGACCTCGACGATGCGATGCGCGCCCGGCTCGCCGAGGTCGTGCGTGCGCTGCCCGGTGGCGAGCGGGCGGTCGTGCTCGTCGAGCAGGTGGTCGAGCTCGAGGCGCGCGAGGAGCGCGTCGCGCTCGGGGACACGCTGCCGGCCGGCCTGCGCCTGGTGATCGACGACGAGCGCGCCGGCGACGAGGCCTGATCCGGATCCGCGCGCCCGGGCTACGGCGTCGTGTCGCGCAGGATCAGCAGACCACGCGGCGAGTCGGCGACGAACACCAGCTTGCGGGTCAGGTCGACATCGAGCCCGACCGCGCCCTCGAAGAACCCGCTGGTCGTGTAGTCGGCCTGCGGATCCCAGGTGTTGTAGTAGCCGACGAGCGCGGGCTGGGTGGGGTCGGCGACGTCGAGCACCCGCACGCCGTCCTGGTAGTGCGTCATGTACACCTTCGACCCGAACGCCATGATGTTGTGGATCGAGACCCAGTCGCGGGTCCGATAGCTCGCGAACGGCTTCATGAACATCGGCGACGACGCGTCGAGATCGACGACATCGAGGTGCGCGCCGTACGCCTCCTCGCCGTGCAGCGCGATGTGCCGGCCGGCCACGGTGGTCGTCCAGTTCGAGTGGCTCGTGTTCGTGGGTGTGTCGTCCCACGAGCCGATGAGCGTGGGCGTCGCGGGCGTCGTGAAGTCGACCACGACGAGCCCGGCATCCCACGCATCGAGGTACGCGATGCCATCGGCCACCGAGAGGTCGTGCACGAGCGAGCCCGTGGTGGTGAACCGGCCGAGCCGGACCGGGGCGGCCGGGTTGGTGACGTCGAACACGGGGCAGCTCGCGTCGTAGTTGCCGAAGTACGCGCGGGTGACGCCGGCGCGGGTCTCGGTGAACACCGTGTGCGCCTCCTCCGCGATGGTCGCGGCGAGCGTCGGAGCCGCCGGGTTCGTGACGTCGACGACATCGACCGGAAAGTCCGCGATGATCGCGAACCGCTTGCCACCGGCGGTGTCGACCAGCTTGACGTCGTTCGAGTAGCCGTCGCCGTTGCGCTGGTAGTGGCCGAGCTCGACCGGGTGCGCCGGGTCCGCGGTCTCGATGATGTGGAGCCCATCCTGGCGGATCAGGTACGCGAGGGTGCCGGCGACCCGCACGTTGAACGTGAAGCCGGCGCCCCACGTCGGGTCGTTCAGCTGACCGACCAGCGCGAGGTGATCGCCCTCGCCCTCGCTGCCGTTGTGCGTGGCGCGGACCAGCTTGGCCGTGCAGACCGTGCACGTCGCGCCGTCGCAGACCGCGCGATCGGCGCGCAGGCTGCCATCGGGCTGGAGGTCGACCACGCGCTTGGCGATCACGTAGGTCGTCTGGCCGTCGGACTGGGTCGAGCGCTGGAACACCGCATCGTCATCGATCGTGCCCGGGCTGGCCTCGTCCCGGTCCACGATGACCTGGGCGCCGCGACGCGCGAGGTGGTAGCTCGAGGTCCCGCCGACCTTGACCCCGGTCAGGAACCAGCGCCCGTCGGGGTTCCAGCCGGCGAGCGTGCCCGGGGTGACCGGGCCGAAGTCCGCGGCGCTGGCGAACGCGTCGGCGCCGGGCTGCGGGACCTCGTCGCAGCGCGGCGTCAGCTCGTCGATCAGGGCGGCATCGGGACTCGGCGCATCGGGCGTGGCCGGAGTCTCGCCTCCGCACGCCGTCAGCCAGCCGCCGAGCATCACCGAGACGAATCCGATCCGGGGTCGCATCGCGCCGAGCATTCACGGTTCACCGCATCGCCGGCAAGCAGGCATGGCTCACAGGGCCTGCCCCCCTGCGACGTGGCCGTCCCAGGCCGCACTGGACCCGAAACGCCACCCGCACGATCTTGTCGCGCTGGCCCGGATCTCGACTCGAAGCTACTGCTTCGTGTACTGGCTGATGTTGCAGTAAATGCCGACCAGGTCGAAGCGGCGCTGCTCGCCCGGAGCTGCCTCACGCGACTCCATGTAGTGCGTCATGTTCGAGTTGACGATGAGTCCGCCCGCGGGCAGC
>JAGSPR010000407.1 GCA_018262455.1 Deltaproteobacteria bacterium
CGTAGGCGTCGACCCGCCAGTCGATCGACTCGCCGCTGCCGAGCAGCTCTGGTGCGGTGTAGACCGGGCCGATCGGGATCCCGATCGCGCGCTTGAGCGCTGCGACGCCGAGCTCGGTCAACTTGATCGGCTCGCCTCGCGCGAGCCCACCCTGGGGTAGCAGGAACACCACGTCGGGCCGGACGTCACCGTGGATGATCCCCTCGTCATGGGTCGCCGCGAGGACGTTCGCGAGCTGTCGCCCGATCTCGGCGATCTGGGTGATCGAGAGCCGCCCGGAGGTCTCGATCCGGTGGGCGAGCGTGTCGCCGGCGAGCAGCTCGTGGATCACGTAGCCTCGCCCGGCCGCATCGACCCCGACGTCGAGGATCTTCATCGTCCCGCCGTGCTTGATCTTGCCGACCGTGCGGACCAGCTCGAAGTACTGCTGCGCCGGCGCCGTGTGCGCCGCGACCTGCGGCTGCATGATCTCGATCGCGGCCGGAGCGCCGGTGTCCTTGTGCTCGCCGGCGAAGACATCCGCGATCGCACTCGTTCCGAGCTGCGAGACGATCCGGTATTCGCCGACGAGCTCTCCGATCAAAGCGGCGCCAGCCTAACACGTGTCCGGCCTGGCCTGACCAGACCACCGGGGCTTCCGGTGCGCTCGGTCGGCCGACCTCGCGATGCGCGAGTGACCCGGTGCTATGTTGGGGCCATGGATCTGATCGCCGCGATCGGCAATACCCCGCTGATCGAGCTGAAGCGCGTCTGCGCTGGGTTGCCGGTCAAGGTGTTCATCAAGTGCGAGCACCTCAATCCGGGTGGCAGCATCAAAGACCGAACCGCCCGCGCGATCGTGCTCGACGCCGAGGATCGCGGGCTTCTCGAGCCGGGCGCGACGCTGGTCGAGGGGACCGCTGGTAACACGGGAGTCGGGCTCGCGTTGCTCGCGAGCGCGCGGGGCTATCGCTGCGTGTGCGTGCTCCCCGAGAAGATGGCGGTCGACAAGCGGATCGCGCTGCGTCAGCTCGGCTCCGAGGTGATGATCACACCGAACGGTCCGCTCACGGCGGCCCACAACTTCCGCAACGTCGCGGCGCGGCTCGCGCAGGAGAACGGGTGGTTCTTGACCAACCAGTTCCACAACCCGGCCAACATCTCGGCGCACTACGGCACCGCCCGGTTCACCGGCACCGGCGAGGAGATCCTCGCGCAGCTCGCGCAGCTCGGGCACACGAAGGTCGGCGCGTTCGTCTGCTCGTCGGGCACAGGCGGAACGATCACCGGCGTCGGTAGGCGCATGAAGGAGCATGATCCCGAGACCCAGGTCGTGCTCGCGGATCCGGTCGGCTCGTCGATCGCGGACTGGATCAACACCGGCACGCTCGGGCCCGATGGCCCGTTCGCCGTCGAGGGGATCGGCTCGGGCTCGGTGCCCGGGAACCTGCATCGCGACGTGCTCGACCTCGGCGAGAAGGTCAGCGATGCCGATGCCTTCGCGATGGTCGAGCGCCTCGTCAAGGAAGAGGGCCTCACCGTCGGCGGCTCGACCGGCGTCAACGTCGTCGCCGCGCTGCGGGTTGCCGCGCGGGGTGGGCTTGCCGGCCCGGTGGTCACGATCGCCGCGGACCAGTGGGATCGCTATCGCTCCACCGCCTGGATGAAGTCGTGGATGGACCGCGAGGCCGCGTCGATCTCCGCGCCGCCGCCCGCCAAGTGACCACGGCCGAGGCCCCGAGCCAGTCGATCGGTTTCGGTCCGCGTCCTCTAGACCGAAACCACCTTGGGCGAGGGGTCCCCCTTGCGGGGGTCACAGAGCGCGTGCCATGACCCGCCGGACCGCACTGACAATCCGGATCACGGCGATCCTCGCGATCGCGGCCGGGCTGTGGTTCTTCGTCCGTCACCTCGATTTCGAGGCGCTCGGCAGGGCCCTCCGCTCGGCGCAGCTGTGGCCGATCGCGCTCGCGGCCGTGCTGAACTTCGTCGTCCTGTTCGGCAAGGCGGCGAGCTGGCGCATCATGTTCTCGCCGCGTTACGTCGTGCCGGTGATGCGGCTGTTCCGCTACACGATCGTGGCGTTCGCGGGCTCGGCGATCGCACCGGCCCGCGCCGGCGAGGTCATCCGCGTGCTCGCGCTCAAGCGTCGCGACGGCGTGCCCGGTTCGGCCACGGTCGCCGTGGCGCTCGCCGAGAAGCTGCTCGATGCGCTCTCGATGTTGATCCTGGTCGCGCCGCTGCCCTGGATCCTGCCAGGGCTGCCGACCTGGGTGGCGACCGCGATCACGCTCGCGTCGGCGATCACGATCGGGCTGCTCGTCGGCTTCTGGTTCGCCGTCGGCCGGATCGACGAGACCAAGACCGGCGTGATCCGGCGGCTGATCGCCGGCATGCACGTGCTGCGAAGCGCGCGCCGCTTGTTCACCGCGCTCGGTGTGCTGACGCTCGTCTGGCTGGCCGATCTCGGGATGGTGACGCTGTCGCTCTACGCGGTGGGCATCGATCTGCCGATCGCCGGCGGCCTGCTGATCCTGTTCACGCTGAACCTCACGATCATGATCCCGTCGACGCCCGCCCAGGTCGGAGCGCTCGAGGTCGGAGCGCTCGCGGCGCTCGATCTGTTGCACGTCTCGCACGAGCCCGCACTCGCGTTCGCCCTGCTCTATCACGCGCTCCAGGTCATCCCGATCGTCACCGTGGGCCTCATCCTCGAGCTCCGCCTGGTGCTCGGCCGCGTCCAGCGCAAGCCCGGAGAGCCGCGCGAGGTCACCGAGACCAACGACGATCCCGCCGTGCTGCCCTGATCACGGTTTCGGCGCGGCGATCCGGTACAGCCAGTGCGGCCGCAGACGATGACCCACGGGGACCATCGGATGCTCGAAGTCCGCGGCCGGATCGCGCGTCATCCCGAGCCGACCCATCACGCGTTGTGATCGCAGGTTCATCGGCACGACGAACGCGACGATCTCGTCGAGCCCGAGCCTGTCGAAGCCCCAGTCGATCGCCGCACGCCCGGCCTCGGTCGCCAGGCCCAGCCCCCAGTAGGGCCGCGCCAGCCGCCAGCCGACCTCGACGACCGGCATGAACCCGGGGCGCGCGATGCCGGTGAACCCCACGAACTCCGCGATCCCGGGCGCCTCGAGCGCCCAGTAGCCGAAGCCCTCGCGCGCGAAGTGCGCGCGGATCCGCGCGATCACGGCGTCGGCTTGCGCGCGGATGAGCACCGACGGGTAGTGCTCCATCACCGCGGGATCCGCGCTCATCGCGGCGAACGGGGCGGCGTCGCTGTCGCGCCAGGGCCGGAGCACGAGGCGCTCGGTGCGAAGCGTCCGCGAGCTCATGGTCAGAACGTGCCGCGAACCGCGAGCCCGACGCTGTTGCCGGTCAGCGTCGGCGCTACGCGCATGCGATCGCGCGGCGCCATGAAGTAGATCGCGGCCGAGCCCGCGAGCAGCGCGCCAGAACCGATCGCGAACACGGTCCCGACATCGGCAAGCTTCTGCGCATCCGCGATCTTCCTGTCACCATCGGCGTCGCACGTGATCCCACCCGCCACGTGCATGCAGCTCGGCCCATCGGCCGTCGTGTTGTAGCGACTGCGCCCCTCGAGCGAGAACACCATGCCCGCGATCGCGGTCACAACGCTGCCTGCGCCCAGTCCCCACGCGAGGTGGACCCGGCTACGGCGGCGGCTCAGCCGGGGGCTCTCCGCGGTCGCCGGCATCTCGCCGAACCCGGGCACGTCGATCGTCACGGTGGCGCCGGCGGCGCCGTTCACCGTGATCGCGAACCGCGGATGACCTGGCACCGTCGCCACGACGTCGATCGGACCTGGATCGGTGTGGTCGCGGATCTCGGCGGTGGGCGTGACCTCATGATTGGCGATCGTGATCGCGAGGCCGAGCGTCAACGGTCGCGCGACCCTCACCACGACCGTGGTCATCCGCGCCTCGACTGCTGCGGCGCGCGCGCGCGCGAACGCGGTGCGCTTGGCATCCGAGGTGCGCGCGGACGCGGCGGCTGCCGCGATGAACAGCTGCCATGACTCGCGGAGGTGCCCGAGCTTCTCGTGACAGTCGGCGAGGTTGAGCTCGGTTCCGACGGTGTAGTCGAGCTTGAGGCTGCGCGCGAACTGATCGCAGGCCTGCTGATACTGGCCGGCCTTGGCCAGCGCACGCCCTTGCTCGAACAGCCGATCCGCCTCGGTCGTGCCAGCGGGCTGGGCGCCCGCCGGTTGAGCGCCCGCGGGTGCAGCCAGGACGAGCACCGTGAATACACAGACGATCCGCAACACGACGACGGCGATCGTCACGCAATTCGGCTCGTGGGACAACCCCTGGCCGTGAAGACCGTGACGATGACCGCGCCGCACGCTCACTGACGGCATGCCATCGGGTCGGTGTCGTCGCATCTTGGCTTCGGGGGCAGGGGTTTGGCGGCGACGAGCTTGGTCCCGAAACTCTCGCAGTCCGAGATCGTGGCCTCGCGCTTGGTCGACGGGACCTTCACCACCCACCGCTGCGCGGCTTCGAGCGCGTGCTGGCGGCAGGCGGCGAGCGTGCAGCTCACGGCGTTCGCTGCGGCCACCCGCGTGCTCGCGGCACATGACGCGACGACGTCGTCATACCGAGCGGCGCGGTAGACGGCGCTCAGATCCTCCGCCTGAGCTGGGGGGCGTCGGGTCGGTGGGGCGGAGATCCTTGGTGGCTTGCGCTCGACGGCGGCGTCGATCGGCTCCGGCACCACGGGCGGCTCCGGGGCCGCCGGCGCCTCCGCTGCGGCGGCATCGGCGGGCACGGTCGCGGCGACGCGCGGGCGCGCGCCAGGCGCCCCCGCATCGACCCCGAGCGACGCGACGACGGCGGGCTCCTCGTGGACGGGCGGGCCGCGCCACGCGTAGAGCAAGGCCCCGGCGCCGGCGCCGGCGGCGAGCACGAGCGCCACGCGCAGCAGCCCGCGGCCGCGTCGGACGGGCCGCGCGTCCAGCTCGTCATCGCTCGCTGCGGCGGCGACCTGGCCGAACCGATCGGACGGGTGGGCGACGGTCGGCCCGGTGGCGTCGAGCAGCGATCTCGACGAGTCGCCGATCACGACCTTGCCGCTCGTGCGCGTGATCGGTCGAGCCGGTGGTGGCGCAGGCGCCAGCGCAGGACCGGGCGGCGGCGTGATCGAGTACGAGCTGAGATCGACGAGCTTGTCGAGCTGCCCGTCGAGCGAGTGGCTGTTCAGCATGGAACTGCCGACCGATGGAGCGCCGGTCACCGTGACGACCTCCGGATCGCCTTGCCGGATCCGCATCTCGACCCACGGCTCGGGGCGTTGCCCGAACAGCTCGCGGATGAACCGCCGGAGCGCCGGCACCGACAGGCTGATGCCGGCTTGCATCGCCACCGTCTCGATCGCCTCGTGGGCTTCCTCCGCCGACTGGTAGCGATCGTCCGGATCCTTCGCGAGCAACTTGAGGACGACCGCGTCGAGCTCGGGCGGGATGTCCGGACGTTTCGAGGACGGCGGCGGCGTGGGCTCGTCGACGATCGCCTCCATGCTCTCGTAGTCGGTGACCCGCTTGAACAGGCGCTCTCCGACGAGCAACTCCCACAGCACGATCCCGAGCGAGAACACGTCGCACCGCAGGTCGATCTCGCTACCCCGGCATTGCTCGGGCGCCATGTAGCCGATCTTCCCCTTGACCGTTCCCGCCTGGGTCTCGCTCGACCGGTGCGAGGCCTTGGCGACGCCGAAGTCGACGACCTTGACGTTGCCCTCGTAGCTCACCATCAGGTTCGACGGCGACACGTCGCGGTGCACGATCCCGAGCGGCTGGCCATCCGTCCCGACCCGCTCGTGCGCGTGGTGCAGGCCCGCAGCGGCCCCGGCGACGATCGTGAGCGCACAGCCGATCGGGATCGGCTGGCCCACCGCGTACGAGCGATGGAGCAGCTCGCGGACGGTCTCCCCGTGCACGTACTCCATCGTGAAG
>JAGSPR010000408.1 GCA_018262455.1 Deltaproteobacteria bacterium
CGATGCCGCTCCCGCTCCTTCACGAGAGCCGCCGCAACCCGCGGCTGGTCGGGCTCGGATCGATCGGCGTCAGTCGCACGCAGCTGATCGGGGCGAACGGGGAGCTCTCGAGCTCCTTCAAGATCGGCCGGCTCGACCTCGGCGTCGGCTACACCGTGCGTCCGGGCTTCACCTACGGGATGCGTTACGAGTTCGTGTACCAGACCGGCGACTCCCAGGCGGTGGCGCAGATCCCCGCCTTCTACCGCAACACGCTGTCGTTCACGTTCAACATCCAGTACCCGTATCGCACGGCCGGGGACGTCCCAAGACGCCGGGCGAACAGCGTGCGCGCCGATGGCAAGGATCTGGTTCCGATCGGCGTCGAGCCCGTCACCACCGAAGGACTCGGCGACAGTGGTGGCGACGGCGGCGGGGACGAATGACCGCCCTCGATCACGTCTTGCGACGCCGGGCCCGCCATCGCAGCACCGGGCGTTCGACCAGATAGAACGACACGATCGCCGCCGCCGCCGCGAGCACCAGGTTGAGCGGAAACGCGTTGGCCCAGAACTCCGAGTGGCGATCGACGAACAGCTGCTGCCAGAGATACAGCGAGTAGCTCATCGACCCGACCCAGACGAGCATGCGGCTCTCGAGGAATCGCCCGACGCGCAGGTCCGGATGCCGAACGCAGCGATGGATCGCCATCGCGATGGCGATGTTGCCGAGCGTGACCCCGGCGCCCAGGTTGAACCAGACCGTCGAGATCGATAGCGCGACGATGCCGGCCGCCGGGAGCAACCAGAACGTGGGCGCATCGAGCAGGGTGAGGTACAGGGGCTGCGTCTCGAGCCAGTCGCGCCCGATCGCGAGCACGCAGCCGGTTGCGAGCGCATCGAACACGAACGGGAACGCCTGATCGGTGAGCGGGCGAACCTCGGGCCAGCAGATCCAGGCCCCGATCCGAAGCACCGGCGCCAGCATGATGCCGACGAGCGCGACGATCAGCGCGCGCCGTACGCCGAGCATGACGACCGCGAGCGGCCACAGCAGATAGAACTGCTCCTCGACCGCGAGTGACCACAGATGGCCGACCCACCACTCGCGCTCGGCATGGAAGTTCATCGTGTAGGTCGCCGCGTAGATCAGATCGTCGCGGGGCACCGAGATCCAGCCGATCGTCGCGAGGACCAGGACGACGCCGAGGAACACGTAGAACGCCGGAAAGATCCGGAACGTCCGCCGGAGGTAGAACCCAGCGAGTGAGATCCGACCGGACTTCTCACGTTCGCGCACGAGCAGGGTCGTGATCAGGAAGCCCGAGATGATGA
This sequence comes from Deltaproteobacteria bacterium, assembly GCA_018262455.1. Next base: position 1,314 of record JAGSPR010000408.1, read on the forward strand.
AGAACGTGCGGACGCCGAGATCGGCCAGCACGCGGAGCCGGTCCGGATCCGGAACCATCCCGCCGCCCAGCATGTGAGTGCCGAGCGTGTGCGAGAAGATCACCGCCACGATCGAGAGAGCGCGCAAGCCATCGAGCGTCGCGATGCGCTCCGGTGAATCCTTCGGCACGTGCGGCTCATGATAAGCGGTCGCACGGGCGAGTGCCATCCGGTCAGACGACGACGACAGCCGCGGGAGGCACACCGGCGAAGCCCGTGTTCCACGCGACCGCGTAGCCGCTGACGTTGCGGAGTACCACGCGCGCGCCGCTCGCAAACCGCGCGGGCTGGACGGTCCACTCGCCGATCACGTCCTCTTCGAAGCAGGTCGGACCTGCGAACAGGACCGGCCGGCCGTCGCCGGGATGCGGGGCCGGCGCGACGAGCGCGACCTGGCTCCACCGCAGGTGGCAGATCCGCGAGAGATCGATGACGCGCAGGCTGCGGTCATCGAGCTCGCGCGCGACCACGACGTGACCTGTCGCGAACCCGGCACCGCTCGCGAACACCCGTCCCGGCTCGATCACGAGCTCGATGCGGCGAGGGACCGCGGCGCGCAGCTCGGCGAACGCGGCGGGCAGATCGGCGATGCCATGCCACGCGCCGCCGACGTCGAGGAAGCTCGGCACCAGGTTGGCTTGCTCGGCGATCGCGAGCGCGGCGCGTGCGGTCGCCACGAAGCGCTCGCCGCTGGTCGCCGTGACCGGCCCGTGGTGGACGTGCACGCCGACCGGTCGGCCCGCCGCGGCGTCCACGAGCTCGATCAGCGCTGTCCGCCGGCGCTCGACGTCGAGATCGAGGCCGAACCTCGAGCGGCGGTGGCCCGATCCGTCGAGCACCGCGCCGACCGCCGGGTCACGTCCGGTGAGCGAGGCCGAGAGCCGGATCGCGATCTCGGCACGTGCGGGAGCCGCGCGGACCTGCTCGGGCGTCTCGCAGCCGACGATCAGCCGGTCGCAGCTGGCGGCGTGGGCGCGCCCGCTCGGATCGAAGATCGACACGATGCGTGTCGGGGGTAACTCGGCGAGCTCGCCGGCCGATGCACCATCGAAGCCGTCGAGCCAGCGCGCCGCGAGCTCGCGCACCGCAGGATGTGGAAACGACTTCGCCGCGAACAGGGTCGTGAGCTGGTGCGCGCGAGCGGCCTCGGCAAGCGCCCGGATGTTCCCCTCGATCCGGGCGAGGTGAAAGACGAGGCTCGGCCGGTCACAGCGCTCGATCGCTGCCGCGACCTCCGGGGCCAGGTCGACTCGCATGCCGCCACCGTACACCGCCGCCGGTGCGCGAGCGCGAGCGCCATCACGGCGCGACGGGCGGCTGCTTGCGCACCGGCGGACGCTCCGGGACCCGAGCCGGATCGATCAACGCCGGTCCGCAGCGCAGCCAAGGATCGGCGTCACCTAACGGGGAGGGTCCCCCTTGCGGGGAGCTCGGCGGCAGGCAGGCTGCGGCTCGACGGGTGCTCGGTCGGGGTTGGTGTGGCGTCCTCGTCGGGAGGCAGAAACCGGATCCCGGTGGGGGCGGCCGGCCTGGCGAACTTGTCGTCTGGCTTGTGAGCCTCGGGGCCGCCCGACGCCACGAGGTAGCCGAGCGGGGCGCCGAGCCCGACGAGGATGAAGATCGTGCCTCGCCAGCGCAGGCCGAGCTTGCCCCGGATCATGAAGATGCCGCTGATCGCGAGGTAGATCAGCAGCACCGCATACGCGTCGGAGATGTACTTCCAGGCCGCCTTGCCGCGCGTCGCGTGCAGCCAGACCGCGGCACGAAAGAACCACCGCGACGACCGCGCCTGCACGGTCACCGTATCGGCGATCGCGGTCACCTGGGTGCCGTTCGTGTACGTCAGCCGGACCTCGTCGCCGGCGCGAAACACCTCGTCGGGTTTGCCGAGCCCGAGCGGCTGCGTGACGCGCTGGACCGCCTCGTCGTCGCTGACGTCGTCCGGGATCGGCGCGATCTGCACCGTGCGCTCGGTGGCCGTGAAGTTGGGATCCCAGTCGTCGATGTGGTTCATCGCGATCCCGCTGAGCGCGTAGATCACGGTGAACCCGATCGCGAGGTAGCCGATGTCGCGGTGCACCGCGCGCAGCCACGCTCGCCAGCGTTTCCTGATCGTCTGTCCGAGGCTGCGCGGCGCCCCGGCCGGCTGCTCCTCCGTCGCCTCGGCGAGCTCAGCCATACCGCTCTTCCCGCCATGGGTCGGCGTGGTTGTGATAGCCGCGGACCTCCCAGTAGCCGGGCTTGTCGTCCTTGACGAATCGCACGCCCGTGAGCCACTTCGCGCTCTTCCAGAAGTAGAGATCGGGCACCAGCCCGCGCACCGGAGCCCCATGCTGCAGCGCGAACGGTTTGCCGTTGAGCCGGTACGTCACCATCGCGTGATCCGCCATTGCCTCCTTGAGCGGCACGTTCGCGGTGAACCCGTGTGCCGCTTCGAGGATGACGTAGCGCGCCTCGCTCTTCATCCCCGCCATCTCGGCAAGCGTCGAGAGCTGGACGCCTTTCCACAGCCCGCCGAGCATCGACCAGCCTGTCACGCAGTGAACGTCCGCTTGCTTCTGCACCGTCGGCAGCCTCAGCAGCCCGGCGTAATCGACCTCGAATGGCGTCTTGCAGAGCCCGTGGACGACCAGCCGGAAGTTCTTCACCTCGCCATCCCCCTCCTCGCCACCCATCGCACGGAGTGACTCGAGCACGCGCTGACCCGGCGGCAGTCGCTCACGCCCATCGGCGCGCTTCTCGGCGCGCGCCTGTCTCGTCAGATCCTCTGCGGCGATCCGCATCAGCGTGCCCCCCACCGCCGTGAACGCCGTCCCGATCGCCGCCGATCGGATGAATTGACGGCGGTCCCAACCCCGCTTGAGCTCCGGATAGCGGTCGAGATCGGGGCGGCTGGAATCGCTCACATGACCCTCACTTCTGCTCGACCCAGCGTACTCGCTGGCCGTGCAAGCTTGGATACGATCACCCACGCCCTTGGTTACGGGACGCTCTACACTCTCACCACTTTCATCCCCGCCGATCACCGCAATCCCGAGAACTTGGACAGGACGCTCTACACTCTCACCTCTCTCACCATCGGTGGTCGGCGTTCGCGACCGACGCCGGCTCTCCCCCGAGAGTGGCGAGAGTGTAGAGCGTCCGGTCAAGACCTCGGTCAAGACCTTTGTAATCTCGGTCGGTTACGAGGGCGGGGCCGGCCGAGAGTGGTGAGAGAACTTGGATCAGGACGCTCTACACTCTCACCACTCTCACCACTCTCACCACGCTCACCACGCTCACCATCGGTGGTCGGCGTTCGCGGCCGACGCCGGCTCTCCTCCGAGAGTGGTGAGAGTGTAGAGCGTCCGGTCAAGACCTATGGAATCTCGGTCGGTTGCGAGGGCGGGGCCGGCCGAGAGTGGTGAGAGTGTAGAGCGTCCTAGGCGTGGCCGTAGACGGGGACGAGGGCACCGGAGGTGAGGGCGTTTTCGGGGGAGGCGAGGTAGGCGATGGTCTCGGCGATCTCGGTGGGTTTGGGCCACAGGGCGTGATCGGCGTTGGGCATCGCGGCGCGGTTGGCCGGGGTGTCGATGATCGAGGGTAGGACGGCGTTGACGAGGATGTTGTCCTGGAGGACCTCGGCGGCGAGCGACTGGGTCAACGCGGCGACCGCGGCCTTGGCCGCGACGTAGGAGCTCATGCCGGGAGCCGCGGTGATGGCGGCGCGCGCGCTGACGTTGACGATGCGGCCACCGGCGCCGGCCTTGCGAAAGCGGCGCACGGCCTCTCGGCAGGACAGGAAGCAGGTGGCGACGTTGATCTGCCACTGCTGCTGGAGGTCGGCGAGCGAGGTGTCGACGAACGGCTTCATGGCGAAGCCGCCGACGAGGTGGATCGAGGCCCAGCATGGAGGCAGGCTCGCGAAGTAGGCAACCGCCTGTGCCTCGTCGTCGAGCCTGAGCGCCGGGGGATCGGGGCTGACGTGCACGATCGCGCCGCGTGCCTCGAGGACCGCGACGACGCCCTTGCCCAGCGCGCCGTGACCACCGGTGATGACGACGTGTCGGCCCTTCATCGCGGGGTCACAGGATGATGCTGCCACATGCGGCCTGGAACGTGTCGAGCGCGTTCTTGAGGCCGATCGTCAGGTCACCGGCGCAGATCGACGAGAACACGGCCTGCGTGGTGCCGCTGGCGTTCGCCTTCTGGACGAACTCCTTGAGGCGCGTCGCGTTGACGGCGCTGCCGAAGCTCGACGAGCAGTCGCCATCTCCGGCGATCACGCCGGCGGCCCAACGGGTGCGGTTGCCCTTGAGCGTGTCGAGGAACTGCACCTGGTCGTCGGGATTCCAGGTCGGAGCGGGGTCGCCGCCGGAGATCCCGATCGTCCAGCCGTTCGCGGTGGTCGAGTCGTCGTCCTCGTCGGTGAGGTAGACGATCGCGAGCAGTGCGTCGTCGCGCAGGAAGCCCGCGTTGGTGTTGTCCATCACTCGATCGGACAGCGCCCACTTCGACATCAGCAACGGCATCTCGTACGACGGGCCGCCGGTGCCGACGTTCGCGCGACACGCGAGCGTGGTGTTCATGTCGGGATCGGTCGGCTCG
>JAGSPR010000131.1 GCA_018262455.1 Deltaproteobacteria bacterium
GACGAGCTGCTCGGCGGCCGCAAGATCCGTGCGGCCGTGCACGGTGCGGACTACAAGGTCGCTGCGAGCGATCAGTACGGAGCGCTCCTCGCGTTCGAGGACGTCCACCGCAACCTGCTGCGCTGGTGGATCTGGAACGAGGCGAGCTGGAAGCTCACCGCCGATGACGTCCAGCAGACCAAGCCCGAGTTTGCCAAGGCCGCCGCGGCCCTGATCGGCGCACTCGAGGGTCCCGCTCGCGCGGCATTCGAGGCGCACGAGCACGAGCTCGTGGCACGCGGGTTCGCCCCCGAGGTTGCCAAGGCCCTCGCCCACGCACCGCTGCTGCGCGAGACGTTCGCCCTGCTGGCAGCCGCGAAGGACTCGAGCCTCACGCTGATCAAGGCCGCACCGCTGTTCCATCGCGTCGGCCGCACGATCCACGTCGACAAGTTCGACGAGATCCTCAACGCGCAGGTCCCGGGCAACGCCTGGGAACGCCGGTTCCTGACCTCGCTGGAGCGCGAGGCGGCGGGAGTCCGCCAGCGCGCGGTCAGCAAGCTCGCCGCGAACCCCGGGTTCGTGGAACAGCATCGCGAGTGGGTCGATCGGATCGGTGACTCGCTGCGCATGGTCAAGCAGCTCGGCGCGCATGGCCTGGTCCCGTTGTTCCTCATCCTCGAGGACTACCGTGCCCAGACTTGATGCCTGATCTCGATCGCATCGCGGACAAGAAGCTTGCCTCGAACGTCGTCGAAGGCGGGCGGCTGCGCGCCCTCGTGCTCGAGTTGTGGCAGCGGACCCGCATGGACTGGGGCTTCGTCACCGATCGCCTCGCAACGACCTTTCGCAAGGAAACCTGGCTGGGCTCGCACGAGCGGCGGTTTGTCGGCGAGACGTTGTACGGGCTGGTCCGCCACCTGCGGCGGGTCGATGCGGCGATCGCGCGTGGTCGCAAGACGAAGCGGCCACCACGCGACCTCGAGCGGCTGCTCGCGCTGTTCGTGCTCGAGAAGCTGATCGATCCGGCACGCGCGGGCAAGCTCGAGCCCGAGCTCGACTGGCAGGCGGTCGCGACGATCGACGACGCGATCGCGGGCGAGCGACGCCTGGCCGAGCGGATCGGACTCGCGGCATCGCTGCCGGAGTGGCTCGCCGAGCGGTTCGTCGCCGAGTGGGGGGAGCGGGCAGAACCTCTCGCGCTCGCGCTCAACCAGCGCGCGCCGATGACGGTCCGCGCCAACCTGCTCGTCGGTGATCGAGCAGCGCTCGCCGGCGAGCTGACCCGTGCAGGAATGAAGACGCGGCCGGGGGAATGGTGTGATACCGCGCTCATCGTCGAGAGCCGCACGAACCTGTTCGGGCTCGACGCGTTCAAGCGCGGTGCGCTGGAGGCCCAGGACGAGGGGAGCCAGCTACTCGCGGACCTCGCCATCTCCAACTTACGAGAGCCCAAGCCGCTCGTGATCGATCTGTGCGCCGGCGCGGGCGGCAAGACGCTCGCGATCGCGGCGCGGCTCGGCAACCGTGGCCGGATCGTCGCCGCTGATATCGACGACCGCAAGCTCGACGAGCTGCGGCGGCGCGCGCGCCGCGCGAAGGTGACGAACGCACAGGCAATCCTGCTCGAGGCCGGGGCCTGGCCACCCGCGCTCGATGCGCTGCGCGGCAAGGCCGACGTGGTGTTCGTCGATGCGCCGTGCTCGGGGATCGGAGCGCTGCGTCGCAACCCGGAAGCGCGCTGGCGGCTCCGGGAGGCTGATTTCGCAGGGTTCGCGACACGTCAGCGCGAGATCCTCTCTGGTGCCGCGGGGTTGCTCGCTCCCGGTGGTCGGCTCGTCTATGCGACCTGCACCCTGCTGCGGGTCGAGAACCAGGACGTCGTGGCGGCCGTGGCACGACCCGAGCTTGCGGTCGTGCCGCTGGTCGACCTGCTCGGGGAACGCGGCCGAGCGCTCGGGGATGGTGAGTCGTTCACGGTCGCACCAGACACCCATGGAACCGATGGATTCTTCGCATCGGTGATGCGCCGGGTCGGCTAGGCACCCATCGTGCAGTACCGGGTCCATGGACCTGGCTCCCAGGGTACAGATGACGAAACAAGCAACACCCGGCGTTGCCGATGACAACACGCGTGCCTTGGTGCGGCGTGCTAACGTCACGCCGAAGCGCATGGCTATCGATGTCTCTGTGGTGCGCGACCTCGCCGGATTGCGCGCCATCGAAACGGAATGGCGGGCGTTGGCGACGAGCGGAACGAGCACGCTGTTTCGCGGGCCCGACTGGATGCTGCCGTGGTGGCACGCTTACCACAACACGCTGGCAGCCGAGCTCCACGTGCTCGTTGGCCGTTCGACCGAGGCTGATGCGAGCGGTGTGGCGGTCGGTGCCATCGTGTGCATCGCGCCGTTCTATCGCCGGACGGTGAAGGTCGCGCTGCTCGACACCCGCGAGCTGAGGATGCTGGGCGACGCGGGTCCTCGTCCTCCGTCGCTCGACTTGCTGGCGTTGCCCGGCTGGGAAGACCGAGCGGGGGCCGCGCTCGCGCGCAAGCTGATCGAAGAGAGCGACACGTGGGATCTGCTGGATCTCGAGCCCCTCGCGGATCCGTCGCGCGTCCGCGCCAACCTCGTCCAGCGCCTCGCCCCCGCGGGGTTCTCGGTCGAGAGCGCTCCCTCGGCTGGCGGCGCGACCCGGATCGCGATCTCGCAGTCGAGCACCGAATCCGCCGACGCCTGCGTGATCACGACCTACGGCGATGACCTGGCCGCGCTCCGCAAGGGCATGAGCTCGCTGCGCCGGCTGTCGCGGCTCGAGTGGAGCGAGCGCGATGAACGCTCCCCCCTCGCAGATCCCGAGGCGATCGGGCTGCTCGAGGAGGTCGCGCTCGCGCTCGGCAAGCAAGGCCGCATCCGGCTCGCGCGGATCGACGACGCGCTGGGCGAGACCTGCGCCGCCGCGCTCGTGGTCGACGATGGCGATCGCGCGGTCGTGCTCGCGATGGCGGTCGATCCGCAAGCCAACTCACGCTACTCGGCCCGGCTGCTCCACGCCGAGGCGATGGCGGCCCGGTCGCGCGGCTGCATCGCGCTCGATGTCGTGACCGGCGTGGGTGATTACGGCTTGCCCGAGCTGCCTGCCTCCAAGCAACCCGCGCTGGCCGTGCGCGTGTGGGGCCACTCGACCACCGCGTCGGTCGGTCGCACGGTCTCCAGCGTCGCAAAGCGTGCGCGACGTGCTCGCGAGACGCCGGCGGTCGCGGCCGCACAGGCCCGCGCCGCGTGGACGAAGATCCGCAGCGCGGCGACGAGCATCGCGCAGTACGATCGCTACTGCCTGTATCGCGGTCAGCTGTGGACCCGCGGCATCGAGGCGCCACCGGGGCTCGAGCTGCAGGTCTTCGCCGAGGCCGACTTCGACGCGATGGACGAGGCACTCCGTCAAGACCTGCTCGAGCAGCTCGCGCTCGACGAGGCCAACGCACGCGTGCAGTGGCGACGCGGCGATCAAGCCGTGCTCGCGACGCTCGGCGTGCGTCCGGCGGGGATCGCGTGGGCCGCGCGAGGCCCTATCGAAGCGCCCGAGCTCGGCCGAACGCTGCGGATGTCGAAGTACGACGCCTACATCCACAGCGTGTTCGTCGCGCCCGCCGCCCGTGGCCGAGCCGTCGGTCCCGTCATGCTCGAGCACCTCGCCAAGGAGCTGCGCGCCACCGACGCCTACCGCTCGTGGGCGCTGATCGCGGCGGACAACCAGGCATCGCTCCGCGCATTCCAGAAGGCGTCGTTCACGCCGGTCTGCGACGTGATCCACGCGAAGATGGCGACCGTCGACCGCGTCGTGTGCCGGCCGCCCGACCTCGAAGCGCAAGATCTGCTCGGCCTGGACGACTGAAGATCTGCCGGACAAACGTCAGATTCCGGAAGATAGGCCGCGGGTGGAAGAGGTTTTCGCCGGGTTGTCCTGAGCGGCGTCACCGCGCGCGCCAGGCGGCGGGCGGCCTTACGGCGAGCGGTAGCTTCCACGCTCGAGTCCGCGCCGGAGGCATTCCCCGACGCCTCTGCGCGGTGGCTGGGCAGCACCGGGTCAGGCGTCGCGCTGGACCCCGAACGCGGTCTCCCCGGCGGTCGGGACCCGCTCGTCGACGACCACCTGCGCGACCCGCGCCGACGGTGGACCTTGCCGGCACCACGCGAGCAGCTCCGCCACGAGGTCATCCGGCCCCTCGGCTTCGAGCTCGACGTTGCCGTCGGCGAGGTTGCGAACCCAGCCGGTGACGCCCAGGCGCCTCGCCTCGGCCACCGTCGATGCGCGATACGAGACGCCTTGCACGCGGCCCGAAACGATCGCTCTCACGCGCCGCATCCAGCGGAGCATCCCACATCCTCACCGTCGACAAACACGGGCGGCTGGCTAGGACCGACATCGACGAGCTGATAGCGTGGGCACGGATGGCCCGCGTGCTGCGCCTACCCGACCACGGTCGGCTCCTCGTGTGCACGGATCTGCAGGGCTGCATGCGCGACTTCAAGCGCTTCGTGGACGTCTTCGAGGAGGCGCTGCTCACGTACCAGGGAGACGCGCACGTGCTGTTCACGGGCGATCTGATCCACGGTCCCCACATCGACCCCGAGGACTGGCCGGACTTTCTCGGCGAGTACTACCGCGATGCCTCGGGCGAGCTGATGATCGCGTATGCCGGGTTCGCCGCGCAGTATCCCGGGCGCGTCCACGCCCTGCTCGGCAACCACGAGCACGGCCACATCGGTGGGCCGCACACGGCGAAGTTCGCCGCGGACGAGGTCGCGCTGCTCGAGCAGATCCTCGGGCCGTCGGCGACCGCTCGCATGCGCGGCATCATCCACACGTTCGCCCTCGCGGCGGTCTCGAAGTGCGGCGCCGTGTTCACGCATGGCGCGCCCGCCGCCCAGATCGACTCGGTGTCCGACCTCGAGGCCGCGGATCTGTCGGGTGCCGACTACGACAGCCCGCTCGACGTGCTGGACACCCCGGTGGTCGGCAAGGTGCTGTGGGCGCGTTCGGCCACCGCGGCCGAGGCCAGGCGGTTCCTGCGCGCCACCAACGGGACGATCGCCATCTTCGGCCACGACGTCACCCCCGAAGGATTCGAGTGCACGGGGGACGAGCAGATCGTCGTGTCGACGAGCTTCGGCCTGTTCGACGCCAACAAGGTCTACGTCAGCCTCGACCTGGCCGCGCGCTACCGGACGGTCCACGACCTCCGCATCGGCCATGAGCTCCTGCCGCTGTACCCCGACAAGGCGCCTCCTCGGCTCGGCGGCAGGGCCCGCACCTCGTAGTTTCACGCACCTACGGGCGGCCTGGTACCCCAGCCGCTTGCATTTGGCCCGCCGGATGACTATAGATTGCGGCCCACCCGAGCCCCCCACATAGCGCGCTAGCGCTGTGGGTAACGAGGTTTCCTATGAAAGACACAATCGGACATCCGCACTACAAGCCCGCCCGCGTCAATTGCGCCTGCGGAGCCATCCACAACACGTTCTCGACGCGTGGCGACTTCGGCGTCGACATCTGCTCGAACTGCCACCCGTTCTACACGGGCAAGCAGAAGCTGATGGACACCGCCGGTCGCATCGATCGCTTCAACAAGCGGTACGCGAAGAAGGCCTGAGCACGCAGCCCTTCGGGGCGACGCGCGTAAGACCCGCGAAGCCCCTTCGGAGCGAGACGCATGTTCGATTCGCAGGGCTTCCAGCAAAAGATGGCGACCCTCGAGCGTCGCCACGAAGAGATCGGCGCGCGCCTCGGGACACCCGAGGTCATCAACAAGCGCGCCGAGTTCATGAAGCTCTCGCGCGAGCACGCCGAGCTCGATCCGCTCGTCGCCGAGTGGAAGAGCTACCAGCGGCTCATGGCGAACCTCGCGAAGGCCAAGCAGATGGTCGACGCGGAGCCCGATCCCGAGCTGCGAGAGATGGCTCGCGACGAGCTGCGCGACCTCGAAGCGCAGCGCACGACGTCCGAGCAGGCGATCAAGATCCTCCTGCTGCCGAAGGATCCCGACGACGCGAAGAACACGATCCTCGAGATCCGAGCGGGCACCGGCGGCGACGAGGCGGCGCTGTTCGCCGGTGATCTCTACCGGATGTACTCGCGCTACGCCGAGCGTCAGGGCTGGAAGCTCGACACGATGTCGCTGTCCGAGGGCACCTCGGGCGGGTTCAAGGAGGTCGTCGTCCTCGTCGAGGGCAAGGATGTGTTCGCCAAGCTGAAGTTCGAGTCCGGCGTCCATCGCGTGCAGCGCGTGCCGGCCACCGAGGCGCAGGGCCGGATCCACACCTCGGCCGCGACCGTGGCGATCCTGCCGGAGGCCGAGGAGGTCGACGTCAAGGTCGAGGAGAAGGACCTCAAGATCGACACCTACCGCTCGAGTGGCGCCGGTGGTCAGCACGTCAACACCACCGACTCCGCGGTGCGCATCACGCACCTGCCAACCGGCGTGATCGTCGCGTGCCAGGACGAACGGTCGCAGATCAAGAATCGCGCGAAGGCGATGAAGATCCTGCGCTCGCGCATCCTCGAGGCCGAGCGTGAACGTCAGGCCGCCGCCGAGAGCGCGCAGCGCAAGTCGATGGTGGGCTCGGGCGATCGCTCGGAGAAGATTCGCACCTACAACTTCCCGCAGGACCGCGTCACCGATCACCGCATCGGCCTCACCAAGCACAACCTGCCGGCCATCATGGACGGCAACCTCGACGACATCATCGACGCGCTGCGCGCGTACGATCAGGCCGAGCTGCTCAAGGCGCAGGCGCTGGCGTGAAGCGGCTGATCGCGCTCGCGATCCTCGCCGCCTGCGATCACCGCGCACCGATCGAATCCTGTCACCAGGACCTCGGCGGGACCTACGTCTCCGACGGCCAGCGCTGGATGCTCCTCGACAACGGCGCCACGCTCGAGGCGTATCCATTGTTCCCTGATGTTCCTGTCACCTCGGCGCCCGGCTCGCTCGGGATCGAGGTCGCGCCGCGCGTGATCGACCTGGTCCGTGATGACGATGGCATCTCGGGTGTCGTCCGCCGCCGCTACCTGCGAGCCGCCGCATCGTGCGAGGCCGCGATCCCCGCCCGGATCACGGTATGTGCCGATGACGCGCTCGACATCCTGATCGCAGACCCGGTGCCACCGATCCAGTTCGACGGACCGCTCACGATCGGGGGGAACCCTGCCGGCGTGCCGGTAGGGGGGCGGAGCCCTGGAACGATCGACCTGTTCGGAATCCACTTCACCCGAACGCGCTGTACGTTCCCGCGTCCGGACTCGAATCGCCGCGAGCGCTGGCACCGCGAGTAACTGGTTGCGCGCGGCAACCAGGTCATTATCGTGCCGGCGTGCGCCGTTCATGGATCCTGGGAGCTCTCGTCGTGGTCGCGCTGCTGGTGGCGTTCTGGCGGTGGCGAGCCAGCTCGAGTGACGAGGCCGCGCCCGCGGTCGGAGCCGGCAGCGGCAGCGGCAGCGGGGCGTTCACCGCTCGCGGCGGCAAGCTCAGCAAGCCCGCGGAGCCGGCGTCGCTGTCGGGTCGGGTGACGCGGCTCGCCGATGGGACCGGCGTCGCCGGCGCGATCGTTGCGGTGGCCAACGCGGAGCTCGGCTCGAAGTTCATGACCCGCGATCAGATGTCGACCACGACCGCAACCACGGATGCGACCGGCGCATGGCAGGTGGCGGCGATCGCGCCGGGGAACTACACCATCTCGGCAACCGCCAGCGGGTTCGTCCCGGCGGCGCGCCCCAAGCTGGCAGTGGCGGCGGGATCGCGAACCGTCGTCGATCTCGCGCTCGTCGCGGGTGGCACCGTCGTGACGGGGCTGGTCAGCGACGTCGGCGGTGGGCCGATCGGCGGTGCGAGACTGACGGTGCAACGCGACGACACGATGTTCGGGTCCGCGCCGGAGCTGATCGCGATCACCGGGGCCGACGGACGGTATCAACTGTCGCTGGCCGATGGGTCGTACACCGCCGAGGCCCGACACGACGACTACACGCGGGTTACTCGCCCGCTCGAGCTCACCGGCAAGCCACTGACAATCGACTTCGTGCTCGCGCCGGGCGGCTCGATCCGCGGCCAGGTGGTGTCACGCGACGGCAGGCCGGTCGCCGGCGCGCTCGTGGTCGCGCACGGAAGACGCATGCAGATGATGGCGCCGAGCCCGCCGGTGACCGCGGATGACACAGGGAGCTTCACGATCCGGAGCCTGGGCTCGGGCGCGATCTCGCTGACCGCATCGGGCCGCGGCTTTGCCTCCAGATCTCCGACCGTGGTCGAGCTTGGCATCGGCGAGCAGGTCGATGGCGTCACCGTGGTGGTCGATCGCGCATTCACGATCAGCGGGCGCGCGGTGCGGGCGGGCAAGCCGGCCGAGGGCATCGCCGGGGTGCGGCTCGGCGTGTTCTCGATGGGATCGGCGAAGACAGCGGCGGCGCTCGATCCCACCGACGACACCGGTGCGTTCGAGGTGTTCGGCGTGCAACCCGGAAGCTACATGATGTTCGCGATCGGAGAGGGGGTGATCCCCGAGATCGGCAAGCCGGTCGAGGTGGTGGACAAGGACGTCACCGACCTCGTGATCGAGCTGGCCGTGGGCGCGACGCTGTCCGGGCGGATCGAGCCCGGCACGATCGCGACGCTCGGGCTCGAGCTCGACAGCGACAAGATCGGGATCGCGAACATGTTCACGGCGATGAAGTCGATGATGGTTCGCGCCGACAGCGACGAGACCGGCGCGTTCACGATGCGCAGCGTGCCGACGGGGACCTACGCGCTGGTCGCCACGACGACCGATGGGCGCAAGGGCAAGCTACCCGTCACCGTCACCGCCGCCGATCAGACCGGGCTGGTGGTCAAGCTCGAGCCTCGCGCGTCGTTCGCGGGTCGCGTGGTCGACGCCGGCGGGGCCGCGGTGCCGGGCGTCCGGGTGGTGGTCCGTCACCCGGGCGAGAGCCCGGGGTTCTTCATGCCATCGATGCGCGATTCCGGTGCGACGACCGGCGCCGACGGCGCGTTCCGCGAGGTCGGACTCGAGCCCGGTAAGATCTCGGTCAGCGTCGCGGACGACCAGGGTCCGCTCGCGTGGGCCCGCGGCGACAAGCGCGCGGAGCCGTTGACGTACGAGCTCGCGAAGGCCCAGGAGATGACGGGCGTGACGCTCACGGTCGAGTCACGCGACGGCGTGATCCGGGGCCTCGTGCTCGGGCCCGACCACAAGCCGGCGCCGGATGCGTGGGTCACGCCGCACGTGGAAGCGAAGAACAACGATCCGATGGACTTGATGTCCGAGTTTCTTCACCCGCCGCAGCCGGTGCTGACCGACGCCGACGGCCGGTTCGCGATCGTGCGGCTGCGCCGCGGCACCTACGAGCTCGTCGTCGAGGCAGCGCGCGGTACGTCGCGCGCGCAGCAGTCCGGCGTGAAGACGGGCGACAGCGTGACGCTGACGCTCGAGCCGCTCGGCACGCTGTCGGGCACGGTGACGGCGAACGGCGCGGTCGTGACGACGTACGACCTCACGTGCCGCGCCAAGGAGCTCAACCTCCAGCGCGACCCGATGACGGATCTGCATCGCCGGATCATCGCCGCCGACGGCAAGTACAGCCTCGAGCGCCTCGCTCCCGGGGAGTACGTCTGCACCGTCACCGCCGATGCCGGCACGGGGGACGGCAGCGCCAAGGTCACCACGGGTCCCGTGCAGCTCGATCTCGCGCTGGCGTCCTGGGCCTCGGTCACCGGGGTCGTGGTGAGCTCGGTGACCGGTCAGCCGGTGCCGGGGCTCCACGCGATCACGGGCGGCGGGTTCCAGTTCGGCGACGTCCTGAGCGGCAAGGGGCCTACGACCGATGCGACGGGCCGGTTCGTCGTCGAGCGAGTCGCGGCCGGCAAGGGCCGCGTGATGATCGTCCAGCTCGAGGCCACGCTCGGCAGCCCGCCACTCGCGACCCGCGAGTACACGGTGACGACGGGCCAGCGCCAGGACCTCGGCACGATCAAGATCCTCCCGCCGCGCACCGGCGAGGCAGGCACGCTCGGCATCTCGACCGAGGCCGCGGGCACCACGATCACGATCTCCAGCGTGAAGCCCGGCGGGCCGGGCGAGCTGGCCGGCATCGCGGTCGGCGATCACCTCGTCTCGATCGACGGCCGCCCGGTCACCGAGCTCGGGGTCGATACCGCGCGGCAGCTGGTCGCGTCGGGCTCGATGTCCCCTGGACAGCGCGTCGAGCTCGGGATCGAGCGCGGCGGGAAGCCGGTCGCGATCCCGATCGTCGCGACGAAGTGGTAGCTACTTGATCCCGAGCTTGTCGAGCGCGCTGCGCAGGCTCTTGAGCTCGCCGTCGGGGTTGCGCTCGTCGAAGCCATCCTTGACGAGCTGCACCACGCCCTTCGGATCGATGACGAAGGTCGACGGCATCGTCTCGGCTCCGTACTTCGCCGCCACCGCCGACTTGTCCGACGGCATGTAGACGAGCTTCATGTTCTTGAGCTTGAGCTTCTTGTGGAACCGCTTGCCAGCATCGACCTCGTTGTCGACATCGATCGCGACGAACGTGACCTTGCCGTGCAGCGTGCCGGCGAGCTTGTCCCAGGTCGGGAGCTCCTTCGCGCAGGGCTTGCACCACTCGGCCCCCACCGTCACCACGATCCAGCTGTCCTTGTAGGTCTTGAGCCGGGCGGGCTTGGCGTTCGCGTCGACCGCGACATCGAGCTCGGCGAGCCGGTCGCCCTTCTTCAGCACGTCCGCGTGAGCCGGGGCCGCGTGAGCCGCGGACAGGATCAGCACCGCCAGGCCAGCTGCGCGCATGGTCCTCCGACGGCTCGCCGGGGTCATCGATTCACCGCGATCTCTTCGTCGATCCACATCCCGATGTAGCGCGGGTTCATCGGGCCTTCGTACTTGCGATCATTGAAGAACAGGGTCGGCGTCGACTCCACGCCAGCGTTGTCACCTTGGGCCTTGTCCATCTCGACCTGCGGCTGCGCCTGCACGTAGGCCTGCTCGAACTTGCCGAGATCGAGGCCGAGCTCCTTGGCGTAACCGGTGACGTCGGTCTTGCTGTGGGCCGGAGCCTTGTCGAACAGCATGTCGTGCATCTGCTTGAACTTGCCCTGCGCGTGCGCCGCGAGCGCCGCCTGGGCCGCGCCCTTCGAGTCGGGCCAGTGGCCGAGCGGGTACATCATGAAGTACTCCACCACCTTGCCGGGGTGATCGCTGACCACCTGCTCGAGCATGGGCTTGAACTCCTTGCAGTGCGGACACGCGTAGTCGAAGAACTCGACGAGCCGGATCGGGGCATCGTCGTTGCCGACGCGCGGAGCCTTGCTGTAATCGATCTTCAGGGGCTTGGCCGGCGTCTCGTACTTCTTGGTGTACTCCTCGCGCGCCATGTCCTCGGTCGCCTCGTCGTCGATCAGCGCGGCCACGTAGCGCACCGCGAACGGCGCGCGCTTGCACGAGGTGGTCGACACGTACGACTTGCGGAGGTTCTCTCCCTTGCCGCACGGCGAATTCAGCGAGCCGACCAGCTTGTAGAACAGCTTCTGCTTGTCGGCGTCGAGCTTGCCGATGTCGATCCCCTGGAGCGGCGTGAGGTCGACCGCGACGGCGCTCCCGGACCCCGACCCCGAGCGATCGAGCGCCGCCATCGCGCCGGTGTCGGCAGGCTTGGTGGTCTTCTTCTCGCACGCGCCGCCCATGAGCAGCGGTGCGATCACGAGCGCCAAGAAGAAATGGCCCGAAATTCGTGCAGTTGACACCGCCAGGTTGTAGTTCACACGGCCCGTGTTTTCAACCGCACGGCGTCGGGCAGCGTGTCTTGACGTTGCGCGTCATGAGGGGTATCACGTCACTGAATGACGGTTCATTCAGCGCCAACCTCCAGTGACCGCGGCGATCGCGGCGGAGACAAGCGCGAACGGATCCTCGCAGCCGCCGAGCGCGTGTTCGCGCGGCGCGGGTTCTTCGCGGCCCGGGTCTCGGAGATCGCCAAGGATGCCGGCGTCGCCGACGGCACGATCTACCTCTACTTCAAGAGCAAGGATGACCTGCTGATCTCGCTGTTCGAGAGCCGCATGAAGCAGGTCAACGAGGTGCTGAGGAAGACGATCGCGGCCGTGCCGGCGACCGCCCCGGTCGACCAGCTGCGCGCGTTCATCCGGGCCTACCTCCAGCTGGTCCACGACGAGCCGGTTGCCGCCGAGGTGCTCACGATCGAGCTGCGGCAGTCGAGCAAGTTCATGAAGGAGTACGAGAACCCGCAGTTCGCGGACTTCCTGCGCATGCTCGGTGGAATCCTTACCGCGGGGCAGCAATCCGGCGAGCTCGACGCCTCGATCCCGAGCCACGTCGCGGCCCGGATGATCTTCGGCATGCTCGATGAGCTGGCGCTGGCATGGGTGCTCGCCAAGCAACCGCTCCGAGCGTCAGCGATCTCGGCACCATCGCCTGGAATCCGGCCAAAGAAATTCGATATCGTGCGCGCGGCTGATTGGGTCGTCGCGCTCGTGACTTCTGGACTCGCTCGCAGCCGACCTAACAAGGAGACGTCACCGTGAAGATCCTGGTTCCCGTGAAGCGGGTCCCCGACCCGACGCAGAAGGCGAAGATCAAGGACGGCCATATCGATCTGACTGGCGCGTCCTGGATCGTCAACACGTTCGACGAGTACGCCATCGAGACCGCGCTGCGGCTGCTCGAGAACGGCGCCGACAACACCCGGATCCCGGGCGGCGAGATCGTCGTGGTCTCGATAGGCCCCGACGATGCGGCCAAGGAGATCCGGACCTGCCTCGCCATGGGCGCCGACCGCGCGATCCATGTGGTCGCCAAGGACGACGAGATCGACGCGCTGATCGTCGTCAAGGTCCTGCAGTCGATCATCGCGGCCGAGAAGCCCGACCTCATCGTCATGGGCAAGCAGGCAGTCGATGGTGACGCGAACCAGGTCGGGCAGATGCTCGCTGGCAAGCTCAACCTGGCGCAGGCCACGTTCGCCGCGACGATCGAGCTCGCCGCCGACAAGCAGTCGCTCACCGTCGGCCGCGAGGTCGATGGCGGCGTCGAGTACAAGAAGGTCCCGATGCCGTCGGTGGTCACCGTCGATCTGCGCATCGTGGCGTCGAAGTCGGTCAAGAACGGCGTCACGCCCGAGTCGCACGTGTACTCCGGCGAAGGAGCTCGCCTGCCGTCGCTCAAGGGCATCATGGCCGCGAAGAAGAAGCCGATGACCATCGGCAAGCTCGCGGACTACGGCGCCGAGCCGCAGCCCGTGATCAAGGAGCTGTCGGTGACGCTGCCTCCGCCACGCGCGGCAGGTCAGATCGTCGCCGATATCCCCACCCTCGTGAAGAAGCTCGCCGACGAGGCGAAGGTCCTCTAAGGAGCCGTCATGGGAAACGTCCTCGCATATTGTGAATTCAATGGCCCCGCGCTCCGTTCGAGCGCGCTCGCCAACCTCGCGTTCGCACGCACCGCGGCCACCGCCCACGCCGGCGACGTGGTCGCGCTCCTCGTCGGCCCCGGCGCGCAGGCGGCAAGTGCCGATGCAGCCAGGTACGCCCCGAAGGTCGTCGTCGTCGAGGATGCGGCCCTCGGCCACTACCTTGCCGAGACCTATGCGCCGATCGTGGCGCGGCTCGCCAAGGAGCACGGCGCGACCCTGGTGACCGCCACCGCCACGTCGATGGGCAAGGATCTGCTGCCTCGGGTCGCGGCGCTGCTCGATGCCGGCATGGCCTCGGACATCGCGAAGCTCGCCAGCAAGGATACCTTCGTCCGTCCGATCCTCGCCGGCAACGCGTACTCCACGGTGCAGGTCACAACGCCGATCATCTGCGTCACGCCGCGGCAGTCGGAGTTCGAGCCCGCCGCGCCGCTGCCGGGCGCGGGCACGGTCACGGCGGCCCCGGCCGGCGCGGTCGATCCGCTCGGGGCCGCGTTCGTGCGGCTCGACGCCCAGAAGAGTGACCGCCCCGATCTCGGCGACGCCAAGGTCGTCGTCTCGGGGGGGCGCGGCATGAAGACCGGCGAGAACTTCAAGGTGCTCGAGGAGCTCGCCGATCTGCTCGGTGCGGCGATGGGCGCCTCGCGTGCCGCCACCGACGCCGGCATGGTGCCGGCGGACTGGCAGGTCGGTCAGACCGGCAAGATCGTCGCCCCGAACCTGTACTTCGCCGTCGCGATCTCCGGTGCGATCCAGCACCTCGCCGGCATGAAGGGCAGCAAGACCATCGTCGCGATCAACAAGAACAAGGATGAGCCGATCTTCCAGGTCGCGGACTACGGCGTGATCGCGGAGTGGGAGAAGGCGATTCCCGAGTTGATCTCCGAGATCAAGAAGCTCAAAGCGAGTCGCTGAGCGATCGCGGGGCGCCAGCGCGAG
>JAGSPR010000132.1 GCA_018262455.1 Deltaproteobacteria bacterium
ATGATCGTCAGCGCAGGACCACGTCGATGAACAGCGGCCAGTGATCGGAGATCGTGACGGTGCGCTCGACTTCCCCCGGCACGCTCGTCACGCCGCGCGTGTAGATCGCGTCGAGCCGGGCGTCGACCACGCCGCCGAATCGCAGCGTCGGCCCCAGCAGCGCGGTCGGCGTCGCATACTCGATGTGGCGCATGTAGTCGTCGATCATCGGCGCCTGATCCGTGTCGACCGCGGCGTTGGTCGGCACCTGCGGCACCACGTCACCGATCCACACGTACGGGTTCATGTTGAGATCGCCACCGACGACCGTCGGCCACGGCGCGTCGAGCACAGCCGGCCGCATCTGCAGCACGCGCTGGTTCACGTTCAGTCGCGTGTCGAGATGCAGGTCGATGACGTTCAACACCTGATCGCCGATCCACACCTCGGCGGCGAGCGCGATGCGAGGCGCCCTGCTGATCGCGAGCGGGGCGTACGGAAGCTTCATGGTCCGGACGTTCGAGAGAGGCCACCGACTCAGGATCGCCGGGCCGTGCGTCCCGTCGCCCTCGGTGCGCTCGGGTGCGTACACGTATCCCATGCCCAGCGCCGCCGCGAGCCGCGACGCACGCGACCCGCCCTCCCCTGGATGCGATTCGATCTCTTGCAGCAGCAAGATGCTGCCCTCGGCGAGCCCCGGGTTGTTGCGGATGACCTCCGCGAGCCCATCGACATCGGCACCTTTCTCGACGTTGAACGAGACCACGCGGATCTGGGTCGGCCACGCGCCGATCATGGTCGCCGGCGGCTCCACCACTTCAGGCGCCATCGGACCTTGAAGGTCGGCCGCGTCGATCCACGGCTCGGTCGGCCCCAGCTCCACCGAGCAGCCAGCGAGCGCGACGACCGCGACGACCGCCGATCGCCAGGGCTTCACAGCGTCACCCCGAGGCTGACGCCGAGCCACGGCGCGACGCCGCCCTTGCCGAGGCTGCCCATCGCGAACGCGCGGAACAGCACGCGCGTGCGTAGCTCGTAGCCGGTGGACAGCTCTGCGCTCACGCCCGTCGAGCTTTGCCCCGGCCACTCCGGGACCGGCGACATCCGCGACAGGTGGACGAGTTGCGGGCCGAGTTGCACGAACCAGCGATGACGTTCTCCGATCGGATAGATCGCCGCGTACGGGCTCACCGACACCACCCGCTCGCCGTTGATGGCGTAGTACGAGACGGTGCCTCCGAGGACGATCCGCGGCCACAGTGCGTAGTCGTAGCCGAGGCCCCACAGGCCGCCCTTGCCGAATAGCTCGACGTAGACCGCATGCCGGCGCGGCGGTTCGTACGCCGCCTCGATCGTCGTGGTGTCGGCGTTTGCCCGCGCCGAGATTCCCAGCGCCACGACAAGGGCGATCACACGTATGCCTCCGCTCACCCGGCAAAAACTAGCAGACAGTGCCGAACGCGCTCGCGCACATCTTGCGCGCACCGGTGGGGGCGGCGGCGCCATCGCGCGACGTCGCGTTCCGGCTGCGCGCGCAGTACCGCATCCTCACGATCAGCCTCGAGCCCAACGCCCGCTCGACAAGCTGAGCCAGATGCGCACGCCCTACCTCGATCGGCTCCCCGAGGACGAGCGTGCTGAGGCGCAGGCGGGCTGGACGTACCTCACAGGAGATCCGGCGCGTCGAGGAGGTCGTCGGATTCAAGCATGCACCCGGCCGCGTTCATCTTCCTCATCGCGGTCGGCAGCGCGCGCCTCACATCGAAGCCCGCCGCCGACCTTCACGAGATCCGCACGGTCTAGAACGATCACGGCGTCGCGGGCATGATCACGAAGTCCGTGGTCGTGCCGGCGAGCTCGACCGTGATCAGCGCGCCCGGCTCGGCGTCATAGAACGAAACGCAGCCGTTGCGAAACGAGTTCGCGAGCACGACCTTGTTGCCACCAAACGACCATCCATGGGTCTCGACGCGCTCGCCACGCTCGAGCGCGTGCACGCAGAGGTCGCCGAAGGTGTGTCCGACATCGATGTGGTCGGCGACGATCTCGTCGACTCGATCGACCACGCGGATCGGGATCTGGTGGAGATCGCCGGCTCGACGGGACAGTACGAGCACGCGATCTCCCGGCGTCGCCGGGAGGCCGACGACGTCCCAGCTCGCGAGCGCGAAGCCCGGGTCGGAGCTCGGATCGATCGCGAGCGAGTGATCGAGGACCGAATCGCCGTCGGTGGCGATCAGGTGGAGCGCGACCTCGCGGATATCTGGGAGCACGGTGAGCTGCGGGCGCGGCGACTCGAAGTCGATCCCGACGGCAATCGACGCCAGCTCGGCGACCCGGATCTGGAGCTCGGCGGGCTGATCGAAGGTCGGGATCGTCGCGGCGATCGTGCCCTCGCCCTCGTGCTGGCCGATGACGTCGACGGCGGTCCGATGCTTCTCGGTCGACGTCACCGCGATGGTGAACGCATCCCCGGTCGACGTCACCGAGGGAACCTGCGATGCCCGCGAGTCGACCTCGAGATGCATCACACCGCCAACTGCGATCCGGTCGGTACCTTGATACGTCCCACGATCGAACGCGAACGAGATCGGGTGTACCGGTGCGGGCGGCGACGGCGGGTCGGTATCGAGGTCGCAGTTCCCTTCGACGCAGGGGACCAGCCGGCCATCGTCATTGAACGCGCAGGCAGACAGCGACGATAGGATCAGGCACAGCGAGGCTCGGAGGTACATGCCCGGACATCGAGCAAGCAGGATGCCGCGTCCGCGTGTAACGGTGTGTTCACACACGGGCTCGCAACCCCCGGAACGGCTGGTTTCTGCGGTGTCGAGGTTCGCGACCGCTGGTAGCTTCCGGACCGCGGCCCTGACACCGTCCCCCTGGCATGCGGCCACGATGATCAATCCGGATGTCACCCATGTAGGCGCGCTCACGTTTGCCCGAGCTGCGGGCGAACGACGGCCCTCCGGCGAGGATTGCCTCGTCGGCCAGCCGGCGCATCACGCGACGCGCCTGCTACCTTTCGAGCGTGGATCCGGTCGAGTCTCTGGTGGCCGATCCATCACCGCGAGTTCATCGACCCGCCCGCGACCCGAGGAGATGACCCCTTCACCAGCGACGCCCGGGTCGCCTCGACCCGCGCGCCCGAAGGTGCTGGGCCTGCCCGCTATTGTCCGGACTTCTGTCGGCGCCGCTTGAGAAGCAGGCGGTTCTGGCGTTGGCGGTCGCGCTTGATCACGTCCAGCTGGGCGAGCGAGGCGGGGTCGAGGTCCGGCTTGGCGACCGTGTGCTTGGTGATCTTGTTGTTGTTCATGGAGAGGACTGCAAGGTAACAGATCGTGACGACCGACGACGCAACTCCTGAGTGATTGCGGCCCGCGACAGGTCTCAAGCACTTCGGTGGCGACGATCAAGGTCCGATCCTCAAGGGCGACTACGCGGACAACCGCCGGTAGCACATTGGTAGCAGCGCCCCTGACGCGAGCGGCGCCGGTGGTGCGCCGGCCGAGCTCCGCACCTGCGGCAACCGTTGGAATGTCTGCGATAAGAGTGCCCAGGGACGGGGTTGAACCGCCGACACGCGGATTTTCAGTCCGCTGCTCTACCAACTGAGCTACCTGGGCTGGTTTGAGGCGGCTGAATCTACTGGGGAGCCATCGGCTTGGCAAGCGTCAGCGCAGGTACGTCTCCAGGAACCGCGCCATCCGGGAGAACAAAGCGATCTGCGTCTCCCGGTGCGCCAGCGAGTGGCCCTCGTGATCGGCCACCATGTACTCGGCGGGGACCCGGCGCTGTCGAAGCGCTTTCACGATTCGATCGCGGTCGCTGCGCGGAACCTGGGGGGCGTTGGCGCCGACGAACACGAAGGTCGGGTCGACGATCTTGCCGGCATCGATCTCGCTCGAGGAATCGCCGAACAGGTCCACACCGGCGCGCCACAGTGCGGGCCAGCGCGCGAGCGCGACGAGGGTGGTGTACCCGCCGTAGCCCTCTCCGTAGACGACCAGCCGATCCTTGTCGGCCCACGGCTGGGCGGCGACCCAGCGGGCGCTGGTCTCGAGATCGCTGAACGCGTCGCCGCGTTGAGGGTCGGCGGAGCCACGAACGTTGGGCTCGACGACGGCGTAGCCCTGCGACAGCAGGAAGGCCGTGCGGATGCTCCACCGAAGGACCGCGGTGTCCGACGGGCCGCCGTGATACGCGACGATGACGGGGCGATGCTTGGTGCGATCTCCCGCGGGCAGGTAGACGCTGGTCGGGATCCTGCCGCCGTCGGACGCGGGGATGTCCACGCTGGTGGCGTCGAACTCGGACAACGCCTTGAGCGACGGGCGGTCCTCCCGGCGGAGCGGCTGCACCGTGCCGGTCGCGGTGTCGATCGTGAAGATCTCGGTTGGCGTGCGCGGGGTGGACCACTCCGCGGCGAGCCGGCTGCCGTCCTGCGAGAACTCGTGGGCATGGCCCTGGCCAAGGGGCAGCTTGACCTCGGCCCGGGGCGTGAGCTTCTTGCCGTCGAGCAGCCGGATCTCGGAGTGGTTGCCGACGGTCAGCGACACGGCGATCGCCCCGCCCTCCTTCGCGACGATGAGCTGGCCGATCTGCGCGGTGCCCGGGGTGACGGCATGCTTGGCGAGCACCTTGCCGGACTGGGGATCGATCGCGAGGACGAGGGACTGGGCCTCGCCGCCGTCGGTGGCGAGGTAGACGCGCTTGCCGTCGGGCGAGAACTTGGCGTCGAAGGTGCTGGCGATGCCCGCGGTAGGAAACACCGAGTGGGTCCGGCCGCTCGCGACATCGAGCAGGAGGAGGTGGTGGTCGAGCCGCGAGGGCATCTGGCGGACGAGGGCGAGCCTGCCGTCGGGGCTGACGTCGAGCAGGGAGACGGGCTTGTCGTCGGCGTAGAGGGCCTTGGGCTCGCCCGCGGCAATCGAGGAGGTGGTGTAGACCGTGGTGCGGGCCTCGGCCGGCTTGCGTGCGGCGAAGAAGATGGTGCTCGGCTTGCCGTCGGGGATGATCGGACGATCGCGCCGAAGCTTGGCGCCGGGGGTGAGCTCGATCAGGTTCTTGCCGTCGAGGTCGACCCGGAAGAACGACCAGTTCTCGTCGGCTCCGCGGTCGGACCTGAAGATGACGGCCCTGCCCTCTTCGGTGGCGAACGCACCATCGACGCGCTCGGAGGTCGACACCAGCCGGGTTGCAGGAGCGCCGGGATCTCGCGCATCGGCGACATAGAGCTGGGGCAGCCCGTCCCGGCTCGACACGAAGACGACACGCTTGCCGTCGCGCGTGAGGATCGGATCGGCGTTGGTGAATGCATCGACGAAGCCGGCGACCTGGACCGCGAGCTCGGCATCGCGCTTGGCCGCATCGCCGCCCGGGACATCGGGCACCACGCTTGACCCGCTGGCCCCGTGCGCTTCCACGCTGGCAGACGTCGGCGGCGGTGTGGTGGAACCGCGCACACCGGATCCCGGGCCGCACCCCAGGGCGAACACGATCCAGCCGAGCTTCATGGCGCGCAGCCTAACTCACAGAAAGGGGCCACTGGCAAATGGCTAACTGCCCGATTACCGGGAACGTCCCTGGTGGGTGGGTTGCGTCCGGCAGCGGTGGCACAATGAGGCCGCATGTCGAGGGATGGGACCGATCCGGTCGCACAGGATGCGCTGGAGGAGCTGGATGGAACCGAGCTCCTCGGGACCACCATCGACGGTCGCTATCAGCTCGAGTGCGTCCTCGGTCGCGGCGGGATGGGGCTCGTGTATCGCGCGGCGCATCTCGGGCTACGGCGGCAGGTGGCCGTGAAGATCCTGCACCCTGCGCTCGCGGCGTCAGGGGACGTGCGCAGTCGATTCGAGCGCGAGGCGTTCGCGGCGGGCAAGATCGATCACCCGAACTGCATCAACGTCATGGACTCGGGGAAGCTGCCCGATGGCTCGCGCTATCTCGCGATGGAGCTGCTCGATGGCCGCGCGCTCGGCGACGTGATCCAGGCCGAGGGTCAGATCGCGCCCGGGCGTGCGCTGCACATCCTCGCGCACATCCTGCGTGGGCTCGGGCACATCCACGGCGCGGGCTTGATCCACCGCGACATCAAGCCCGAGAACATCTTCCTGATCCGGAACGGCCAGGACGAGGACTTCGCAAAGATCCTCGATTTCGGGATCGCGAAGGGGATGGGCAAGACCGATCTCGAAGAAGGAGTGAAGCTGACGCAGGCGGGGATGGCGTTCGGCACACCGATCTATATGTCGCCCGAGCAGGCACTCGGGAACCCGATGGACGGCCGGTCGGATCTCTACGCCGCGGCGGTGATCGGATACGAGCTGCTGTGTGGTCAGCCCCCATTCTACAGCGACGACAAGCTCGAGGTGATGTCGATGCACACGGCGCGTCCGGTGCCGCCGATGCGCCAGCGGATGATCAGGGGCGCGCGGGCGGTGCCGGCGTCGATCGAGCGGCTGATCATCCGCGGGCTGACGAAGAAGCCGAGCGAGCGCTACGCGAGCGCGGAGGTGTTCCTCGCCGCGGTGGAGGACGCGCTGAAGACGCCCGATGGCGGGGTGACGGATGTGAGCTTCGAGCCGCTGCCATCGGCCACGGGATCGCAGCCGCTCGTGACCGATGATGGCGAGGTCCGGATCACGGGATCCAACGAGTTCGTGACCGAGGTGGCGAGCGCGCGGATCGCGGAGGCGATCGACGACGTGCTGGCGACGCCGCCACCGCAGCGCGTGGTCCCGCAGCCCGGGATCGCCGCGCAGCTGCAGAAGCAGCGGATCGCCACGCCACCACGCGGTGGCGTCGGGCTCGGGCTGCCGTACACCGGGCCCAAGGGCGAGCCGATCTTCGGCCTGACGCCGGAGCAGCGGCTGGCGCACGCGAACGCGAGCAACATCGCCGACCGCAGCCTCGCCGGGGCGCTCGAGCCCGAGACGAGGCGGGTCGGGAAGTCGTCGGGGCACAAGCGATGGCCGATCTATGTGGGGATCGCGGCGGTGGCGATCGCGGCGGGGATCGGGATCGCGGTGCTGACGCTGCCGGGCGGCGGTGGCGACGACAGCGGACCAGATCCGTCAACGCCGGCGGGCCAAGCGTACGCGGAGTACAAGCGCGGCGAGCCGGGCAAGGCAATCGATATTCTGGAGGCGAACAAGTCCACGACGGAGGTCGATCCCGATGCGCAGCTCGTGCTCGGGCACGCGCTCTCCGCGCGGTTCGAGCGGGGGCGAGCGCTCGCGGCATACGGACGGGCACTGACGCTGCAGCCGGAGATCGAGAACGACGACGAGATGCGGAAGAACCTGCGGACGATGGCGGCCGATGATGACGGCACCGTCGTGGCGACGGCATTCGACCTGTGGATCCGGACGGCGGATCCCGAGGCGAAGCAGGCGTTGCTGAATGCGGCCGTGAGCGACAAGCTGCCGCGACGGCGCGCGGTGGTGCCCGTGATCGAGCACCACCAGCTGGACGGCAGCGTCGAGTGGTGGCGAGCGTACAGCCTTGACCTCCAGCAGGAGCCGGCGTGCCCGCTGCGCAAGGAGGCGGTGGGCAAGCTGCGGGCGCTGGGGGATCCGCGGGCGATCACCGCGCTCGAGCAGGCGGTGGAGCGGCGGGCGCGCGGGGCTCCCAAGGGGCGCTACAACTGGTGCCTGCTCGACGACGCCAAGGCGGCGATCGGCGCGCTGTCGGCCCTGCCCAAGAAGCCGTGACAGCGAGAGCGCAGCTCGAGCTGCCGGACGAGCCGCGCTGGGTCGAAGCGCACGGGATCGTCGCCGACCCGACGAGCTGGCGGCGGGCGCTCGGCCGTGGCTTCGCGGTCGGCCACGACGGCGCGCGGCTGATCGTGATCGCGGGGGATGCGGATCGGTCGGCGCTGGAGGCGCTCGCGCGCGAGTTCCCGAGCCACGCGATGCTGCTCTCGACCCGCGAGCTGGAGCCGGCGATCCGCGGCGCGTCGCGGACGCTCGCGCGGGCGCTGATCCACACGCTGGCGGATCCCGAGGGGCTACCCGATCTCGAGGGGGCGATCCGGTTGCCTGCGGACGCATCGCTCGCGCACCTGCCCCGCCCGCTCGCCGACGAACTAGCGGCGGCACGAACGCCGATCTGGACGGTGTATGTCGATGGCGAGCCGGCGACGTTTGCGTACGCGTCGTGGCGGAGCCCGCGGTGGTTCGACGTCTCGGTCGACACGCTGGTGACCGCGCGCCAGCTCGGGCTGGGAACGCTGGTGGCCTCGGCGCTGATCCGCGACGAGCGGGCGCTGGGGCGCGAGCCGGTGTGGGCGGCGGACGAGGACAACCGGGCCTCGCTCGCGCTGGCGCGGCGGCTGGGGTTCGCGCCGGTCGACGAGATCTGGGTCGCGCCGCCCGCGGGCTAACCCTGGGGTTCGGGGGAGAGCCGTGCGAGGCTCGGTGCTCGTGCGCCTCGCCTTGATCCTCCTGCTCGTCCTCGCGGCGCCGGCGCGCGCCGAGCCGAGTGATAGGACGTTGTTCTACACCGGGCTGGCATTCGCGCCTCCGACGTACCTGCTGGGGGTGACGTTGCACGAAGGCTCGCACGCGATCGCGGCGAAGCTGGTCGGGGCGGAGGTGCTGTCGCTGCACGTGTTCCCGCCGGGCCGAGATCCGAAGGTCGGGACGTTCCGGTTCGGCTGGACGTACGTCCGCGGGCTGCGGACGAGGTCGGACAAGGGCTGGTTCTACGTCGCCCCGAAGATCACCGACACGCTGCTGCTGGGTGGGTTCGCCGCGCTCGTGCTGACGGATGCGTGGCCGCACAACCGCTACGGCCAGCTGGCACTCACGGTGTTCGCGACGGGGCTGTGGGTAGACTTCTCGAAGGACGTGCTCGCGTTCCGCAAGTCGAACGACGTCGTCAAGGTGTTCGATCTGTGGTGCATCCACGGCTGGCGGCAGGTGCCCGCGCGGTTGGTCTACGCGGGCGTGATCGTCGGGCTCGGGCTCGTCGTCGCACGTGGCTACGAACGAACGTTCGACGGCCCTGACGCTGCGGCCGCGCGCGTGGTTCCGCTCGCCAGCGTCGCGTTCTAGCTACCCCGCGCGCCCGAGCCCGCGCGCCTTGCGCCCGCGTGCCTTGCGCCCGCGCGCCTTGCGCCCGGCATCGCAAACCGTGCGGGTCCCTCGGGGTGCGTCCAGCGCATGTTGGATGCAGCCTCGCAACGTCGTGACGAAGCCAGCGCGAGCGTGGGCAACACCCGCCCATGGTGGGCGCGCGCGCTCGGACTCCGACGCGGTTTCGCCACCGTGAGTGATGGCTGGCGACGGCAAGCCTTTTGCTACTTGCCCCATCCATAACCTTAGCCTTGCCTGAGAGAGACCCTCATGAAGAAGCTCCATCAACTTGTCTTGCTCCTGGTCGTCGGACTGGTGGGCTGCGCGTCGAACAGTGGAGGTGGCACCGACGGCGGCGGCGACGACGTGCCCGGCGCCGACGCGCAGCCGTTCACCACCGGCGTCAGCACCCTGTCGGGTGCCGGGGACGCAGGTGATGTCGATGGGGCTCGCGGGGCGGCGCGATTCGCGGACCCGGTGAACGTGGCGTACGGGCCCGACGGGATGCTGTACGTCGCCGACTTCGATAACAGCAAGATCCGCGTCGTCGACCCCACGAACGGGCAGACGTCGACGCTGATCGCGCAGCAGGGCTTCAAGCGTCCGTTCGCGATGGCGTTCGACGCCGCGGGAACGTTCTACGTCTCGACCGACAACGACGATCTCGGCGGCCACACGCTGATGTCGGGCTCGATCTGGCGGATCGACATCGCTGCCCGGACGGCCACCGTCATCGTGACGAAGATCGGCCGGCCACGCGGGCTCGCGGTTCTCGACGACGGCCGGCTCGCCGTGTCGGACTACACCCACCACGTCATCCAGATCCTCGATCCGAGGAACGGCCTGCTGACGCCGCTCGCGGGCGCGTGGGACGTCAAGGGCATGGTCGACGGCGCCGGCGCGGCAGCGAGGTTCTCGACCCCGTACGGCATCGCGCTGACCGCGGGTGGCCTCGTCGTCGCAGACTACGACAACAACCGGCTGCGGCTGGTCGGGCTCGACGGCACCGTGCAGACGCTGACGGGAGCGAGCGGGGCCGGCTTCGTCGATGGCTCGATGAGCTCGGCGCGGTTCGACAAGCCGCAGGCCATCGCGGTGGCAACCAATGGCGACGTCTACCTCACCGACCTCGGCAACTTCCGGATCCGCCGGATCCACGGCGACAACGTCGACACCGTCGCCGGCAACGGCGCGGGCGGCTTTCTCGACAGCGACGATCGACTCGCGGCGCAGCTGTTCGGCCTCGAAGGCATGAGCCTCGTCCCCGACGGCTCCACGCTGTTCGTGGCCGACGGCACCCGTGGCGACAACGTGCCTTACAACCGCATCCGCAGCGTCAAGATGAACTAGCCAGCGATCCCCTGCTCGCGATCGGCTCCGAGCGCGACAAGCCACGCACCTCGTCAACCGGAGGAACCCCTGACATGACCGAGCGATCGATCGTCGAGGCCGCGGCGCGCTTGCGCCGCCACGCTGAGCCCTACCTGGTGGCCACCGTCGTGAACGTGCGCGGCTCCACCTATCGTCGCCCAGGCGCGCGGATGTTGCTGACGCGGTTCCGCTGGGTCGCTGGCACGCTCAGCGGCGGCTGTCTCGAGGGTGACCTCTCGCACCAGGCCTGGTGGCGCACTCGCTACGGCGGCCCGGTGATCGTGACGTACGACTCTGCGGCGCCGGCGGCGGAGGCGGCGGAGGCGATCGACGACGACGTCCGCTCGGTGTTCGGGCTCGGCTGCGAGGGCGTGGTCGAGGTGCTGCTCGAACGCACGGGCGCGACCGGCCGGATCGACGCGCTCGAGGTCGCCGCACGGTGCCTGCGGGCGCAGCGGCGCGGCGCGGTGGCGACGGTGTTCCGGGCGGAGGTTCCCGGCGTCGCGATCGGGCTCCGACTGGCGCTCGTCGCTGGCGGCGACCTCGAGGAGGAGACCGACCGGCTCGATCCGGAGATCCGCGCGCTCGTCATCGCCGACATGCGCGCCGTGATCGAGCGCGGCGCGTCCGCGAACCGTAGCTACGCCGGAGGCATGATCGACGTGTTCATCGAGGCGGTGCTGCCGCCGCCGCGGCTGTTCCTGTTCGGCACGGGCCACGACGCGATCCCAGTCGCCCAGCTCGGCCGCTCGCTCGGCTGGGACGTCGTGGTGTGCACGAGCGAGCAGCGTCATTCGACGCGCGATCGGTTCACGATGGCCGACGAGGTGCTAGTCGGGACGGCCGATGACATCGCGACGCGGATCGCCCAGACCGATCGGGCAGTCGCGGTCGTGATGCACCACGACCTCGAGCGCGATCGCGAGAGCGTCGCGATGCTACTCGGCACGAAGGCGCGCTACATCGGCGTGCTCGGGCCGCGTGCGCGGACGGAGCTGCTGCTCGAAGACGCAGCGAGCGATCCGCGGATCCACGCGCCGGTGGAGCTCGCGCTCGGTGCCGAGACGCCTCAGGAGATCGCGCTCGCGCTCGCCTCCGAGATGATGTCGGCGCTCGCGCCTGCACCCGTGATCCGCGAGCGCATCGGCATGAGCCACGAACGCGGGGGGGACAGCACCGCCACGATCGCTGCGGCCTGAGCTCTCCCAGGTTTATCGACTGGTTACCGCGTTTGTCAGAATGACAAAACGCAGCGATCTCATCGAACGCGGTCACCACGTGTGAATAACGTGTGGCATGGTCCGGTCACTCGATGACCCTTAGGAGAGGTTTCATGAAGCTACTTCGCACGTTCACGATGATCGCCCTGCTCGGTGCATCTACCGCCACTGCCTTCGCGGATACCGCTCCGCCGAAGAAGGATGCCAAGACCGAGGAGATCTCCGCGGCGGACGCGGACAAGTTCCTCGCTTTCTTCAACAAGTTCGTCGACGCGATCGTCCAGAACAAGGACAACTGCCCCAAGATGGCAAGCTCCCTGAATGGCGTGATCGACGGGAACAAGGACCTCATCCAGAAGGCCAACGACGCCAAGGCTTCCGGCAAGAAGCTGCCGAAGGCGCTCGAAGAGAAGATGATGGCCCGCGTGAAGGAGATGATGCCCGCGATGCAGAAGTGCGGCGCGGACAAGGACGTCCAGGCTGCGATCCAGCGGATGGACAAGAAGGACGATGCGGCGCCCGTCAAGAAGGAAGCGCCGACCGAGAAGCCGCCCACGAAGAAGTAGGGCTGACTCGATCCAATCGATCCAACAAACGGCCCGGTTCGGGCCGTTTGGCGTTTCGGGCTACGGACCGCCCGGGCTGAACGTGAACGGGTAGTTCACCTGGACGACTCGCATCCACATGGCGCAGAGCATGACACGCCGGATCCGACGCGGTTACGGTCTTGCTTCCCGATGCCCCTGCCCTCGCGCACGATCCGCCGCCTCGCGCTCGGCGTGCTCGGCGTCGCCTTCGTGGGCGGCGCGATCTACCTGTGGCGCTCGGGCATCGTGACCCCGAGCACCGTGCGGGCGTGGCTCGACTCGCTCGGGCGCGCTGCCCCGGCCGTGTTCATCGTGACGTTCGTGCTTGGATCGTTCGTCGGCCTGCCCGGCATCGCGTTCGTGATCGGCGGCGCCCTCGCGTTCGGACCGTGGCTCGGCTTCGCGCTCGGGTACGTTGGCGGGCTGTGCGCGGTGACGATCCCGTTCGGGATGGCACGCCGGCTTCGCCGCACCGATGCGCCGCCATGGCGTCCCCGAAACCGCCACGCCGCGCGCGCGTTCGCGCTGCTCGAGACCCACCCGTTTCGCGGCGTGCTGCTGCTTCGCCTGCTGCTGTGGTTCAACCCGCCGCTCAGCTACGCGCTGGCCTTCGCGCCGGTGCCGTTCCGGACCTATCTTGCCGCCTGTGCGCTGGCGCTGACGCCGGTGGTCGCGATCGCGATCGTCGTCACGACCTGGTTCTCGTGACCGCGCCGTGACCGGGCGAGCTTCCGTCGACGAGCTAACCATGCTCGACTACCGCCCAATGCAGCTCCAGACCGTCGCCGCCTACGCCCGCGAGATCCGGCCGGTGCTGCCCAAAGGCGCGTTCGCGCCCGCGCGTTCCCGGGTGCTCTGGCTGCCGGTGCACGCCACGATCATCGCGGCGCTCGCCTGGTCGATGGCCACCGGACGCCTGCCGTGGTTCTTGTGGCCGGTCGCGTCGCTCGTGATCGGGGTCGGGATGTCCGGCGTCACGTTCCTCGCCCACGAGACGTTGCACGGCGGCGTGGTCCGCGGCCGGCATGCGATCCGGATCGTCGGCTGGTTCGGGTTTCTGCCGTTCCTGCTGTCGCCCCAGCTGTGGGTCGCCTGGCACAACCGCGTCCACCACAACCACTGCGGTCAGCCCGGGGTCGATCCAGACATGTACCCGACCCTCGAGGAGTACCGGACCCAGCGGGGTGCGCGAATCATGGCCGACTACTTCGGGATCGGCCGCCGACGGGTCATGAGCTTCCTCAGCATCCTGTTCGGGTTCACCGGGCAGAGCATGCAGATGCTGTTCACCGCGAAACGCCGCGGGTTCCTGACCCCGAAGCTGCACCGCCGCGCGATCACCGAGACGCTGCTCGGGGTCGCGTTCTGGGGCGTGGTCGCCTGGCTCGTCGGGTTCGTCCCGTTTCTGTTTGTCTACGTGGTGCCGCTCGTGGTCGCCAACTCGATCGCGATGAGCTTCGTGATGACGAACCACAACCTGAACCCGGTCACGCCGATCAACGACCCGCTCGTGAACTCGCTCAGCGTGACGCTGCCGCAGCCTCTGGTGTGGCTGACCCTGGGCTTCGGGTTTCATGTCGAGCACCACCTGTTCCCGACGATGAGCACCCGCCACGGTCCCGAGGTCCGCGCCGCCCTGCTGGCGAAGTTTCCAGAGCGCTACCAATCGATGTCTCTGTTTGGCGCCCTGGGCCAGCTCTATCGGACCGCCCGCGTGTACCAGGACGATACGACGCTGATCGATCCGCCCTCGGGGGAGACCTGGCCGACCCTGGTCCCCCGCGAGCCCCAGGTCCCGGCCCCGGCCGAGGACTGCAAGTCTCTGAACTGACACCCGCCCGTGGGCACTTGAGATCGGCCCACGACTATGGCATCAGTACGTTCACCGAGCGGCTGTGCGTTCGGGACACGCGAATGTGGCGGAATTGGTAGACGCGCTGGTTTCAGGTACCAGTGAGTAACATCGTGGGGGTTCGAGTCCCCCCATTCGCACTCCGTTCGAATCTCGGCCTTCGGCCTCGGCCTTGCTCCGCAAGGCGGGGGGCCTCGAGGTCCCTTCGGGTTGCGAGTCCCCCCATTCGCACTCCGTTCGAATCTCGGCCTTCGGCCTCGGCCTTGCTCCGCAAGGCGGGGGGCCTCGAGGT
>JAGSPR010000133.1 GCA_018262455.1 Deltaproteobacteria bacterium
GAGCGTCGCGACGGTGACCCGCGGCAGCTCGACCCGGCGCCACGCGGTGGCGGTCGCAGCGTCGATCACCGTGCCGAACAGGGTCAGCCCGCCGTCCTCCGACACCACGGACAACGAGAGCACGTACGCGGCGCCCTGCGCGGTGCCGAGGGTCGCGAGACACTTCGGGCTCGTGCACTCGGGCTCCTCGTCATGGGTGACCGCGACCACCCGCTTGGTGTCGTCGAGCGCGACGAGCAACCGCGCGTCAAACGCGCGCGCCGCGCTGGCATCGAGCGCGGCGGTCGGGGGCAACGGCAGCACGAGCATGCGTGGCGGCACCTTGCCCTCGGCGCGCGCGGCGATGCAGAGCGACAGCAGGATCAGCGTGGCGATGACGAACGTGCGCATGTGCAGAGCGTTGCGTGCATCACGCCTCCCCGTCATGGCAAACGCCGGTAACGATCAGCGCTGGACGCAGACCACGGTGTGCGCCTCCGCCACGTCGGCGCGGCGAGCCGCTCCGGTGAACGGATCGACCACCGACCCGTAGCGCTGGTTCGACGCGTCGAGCCGGACGCCCGCGGTCCACAGCGGCTGGTCCTGCTGCAGCCCGGCGGCCAGGCCGTTCGCGATCGCGGTGACGAGCTCGTCGGTGCGCGGCAGCTCGAGGTGGCGGGCCCGGCACTGCGCCAGCGCGGTCGCCTGGTCGACGCGGACGATCCTCCCGCCCGGATCGCCGAGCACGACCCAGGTGTCGTGCCGCGCGTCGATCCACACCGCGGGCGAACGGTCGTCGCTCGTGCGGGGCGTGAACGCGATCGCGAGCGACAGCTCGTCGACTGCGCGCGGGAACAGCACGCTCCACGTGTCGCGCTTCACCGTGCCGCCGGGCTGCGCGAGCGCGCCGAACGTCTGGCGCAGCGAGCTCGAGCGTGCGAGGCGTGCCGCGAGCTCGTCGGGCCGCAGCCCGAGCTCGGCCGCCGCGAGGCGCAGATCGAGATCCGCCTCGTAGCGTCCGGTGAGCAGCGAGATCGGCTCGTCGGACGGATCTGGCGGGCTGGCCACCCCGAGCTTGGTGAGCGCCGCCGCGAACCGCGCGCCGTCCTGGGCGAACCACGCGGCCATCGCGGCGGCGGGCGGGTAGAGCCGGCGGACGCGGTCGCGCTCGCCGACATCGAGGTTGCCCACGGTGTCCCGGATCTGATCGCCGCGCGCGATGATCCCGCTCGCGTGACAGCCCATGCACGAGATCCCGTTCTCGACCGCGCGATCGGGGCGCCGCGGATCGCTGACGATCGCGAGCGGGGCCTTGTCGATCCGGCGGCCTCTGCGGTCGACCAGCATGTAGCCCTGGAAGCCATCCGGCAGGTTGAAGATGATCTCGCCGCCAGCAGGCACGAACGCCAGCGGGTGCGTGAAGATGTTCTCGAGGCCGATGCTCGACGCGAAGTCGTAGCTGCGCCACAACGCCCCGTGGCGAGTGACGTGGCGCTCGATCACGCGGTTGTTGACCGACACGCCCGAGTGGTTGAACCCGGCCCGCGCGACGCGACCGGTCGCGAGATCGTCGGCGAGGTCGACGCCGAGCCGGCGCGCGAGCTCCGCGTCGCTCTGCGGGAGCCCGAGCAGGTCGTGGTAGAGCGGCGGGCGCGAGGCGGTGGCGACGAACCAGTCGGCGCGGATCGAGTCGGGCACGCCGGCGCTGCGCGCGACGCCGTACGGATAGCTCGCGCGCAGGCGGTCCCACGTCGCCGGCGCCCAGCCGAGCTCGCGGAGATCGATCCGGAAGATCGTGCGCTCGCGATCGATGGCGACGACCGCCGGCACCACCGGCGACCAGGTCAGGCTGCCGAGCAGCGTCGCGAGCGCGACTCGATAGCGCTCGAGCTGCGGCTCGGGCACGCCGGCGTTCGCGAGGTGCGCGAGGGTGAACCAGCGCGCAAACGGCCGGGCATCGGCCGGCAGGCGTGCGGCATCGGCGGCCAGCACGAGCCCAACATCACGCTCGCGCCGGAACGCCACCGTGGTGGGCAGGCCGTCGATCCACGCGCGGAGCGCCTCGATCTCGGCCGCCGACGGACGCGCCTTGACGGTGTCGGGTGGCATCTCGCCCGCCTCGACGCGGTGGAACACGAGCGAGCGCGCCGCATCGCCGGGGATGACGAGTCCCTCGGCGATCAGCCGCGGCGTGTCGGTGATGAAGTCGAGGTCACCCTCGGCGCGCGCACCGGTGTGGCACCGGGCGCACCGCTTCTGGAGCACGGCCCGGCCATCGAGCTGACCCACGGGCTCATCGGCGCGGGCCTGCGCGCAACCAGCTAGCAAGACGATCAACGCGATCCATCGCACGCTCCGAGGATGCGCGGCTTTGCGTCGCGCGAGCGCCGTGCTGCCGCGGTTTCCCTGCCTTTGCCACGGGAGCGCGCTAGGCTCGGGTCGTGCGCAGGGTGCTCGCCGCGGTCATGCTCCTGGCGAGCGCGTGTGACGAGGCGAGCGCTCCGGATCCCGCGCCCGAGGGCGTGATCGGCAACGGCCATGCTCCAGAGCCCGCCGCGTGGTCCGACGCGTGGATCAACCGCGAGGCCCAGCGGTTCGCGGAAGATCTCGCGTACCGGCGAGCCGCGCTCGAGACGTCGCTGACCAACCACGCCAACACGTACTCGCAGCAGCGACTCGGCTCCTACGGGCTGGGCGCGCGCGGCTGGGACGCGCTGCCGGTGTGGAATCCGCGCTCGATCCCGGTCACCGCCGCGATCGCGGCCACCCTCGAGCGCGGCGAGCGACCGGCGCTGCCGGCGGATCAGCCGCCGCTGTGGGACGGCCAGACCCCGACCACGAAGGCCGCCTGGGTGGAGCTCGGCAAGCGCGTGTTCTTCGAGTACCCGATGCGCGCCGAGGTGTTCATGGAGTGGGGGCTGACCAGGCCCGCGCTCGCGGCCGCGGTCGGCGTGGAGCGCACCGCCGAGGGCGCGCTGCCCGGGCTGGTCGTGTTCGCCAACGTCGACGGCGCGACCCGCGTCGGGATCACGTGCGCGATCTGCCACTCCGCGGTGCGCGATGGCGAGCTCGTCGCCGGTGCCGCGCGCCGGCGGTTCGACTACGGCGCGCTGCGGCTCGCCTACTTCGCGCAGACCGGCTCGTCGGTCGAGCCGATCCTCGCCCAGCGGATGGCGGCGTGGGGGCCCGGCCGGGCCGATGTCACCGAGGACAACGACGAGGATCCAGTCGCGATCCCGGACCTCTGGGGCCTGCGCGACGAGATGATGCTGACGCAAGCTGGAACGATCCGCCACCCGAGCCCACTCGCGCTCGCGATCCGCCAGGACACCCAGCTCACGCAGTCCAACCACCAGCGCGTCCGGCCGCCGCGCGAGCTCGCGTGGGCCCTCGCGATGTACCTCTACGCGTTGACGCCGCCACCCCCGACGACGCATGCCGAGCTCTCGACCCTCGTCCGAGGTGCGGCGGTGTTCGCGGCGAGCTGTCGTGGCTGTCACGAGAGCCCGGCGTATTCGGGCCGTGCGATCGCCGCGGCGCGGGTCGGGACCGATCCCGCGCTCGCCCGCGGTCAAGCGCGCGGCACCGGCACCTACCGCGTCGCGCCGCTGCTCGATGTCGCCCACGCGGCGCCGTACCTGCACCACGGCGCGATCCGCTCGCTCGACGAGCTGCTGTCGACCGCGCGGCTCGCGGCCGATTATCGCGGCGGCCGGCTCGGGCCCGGGGCGATCCCCGGCCACACCGCCGGCACCGAGCTCGCCGCGCAGGACCGCGCGGCGCTCGTCGCGTTCCTCGAGATCCTGTGACGGGCTAGGTCTGGATCTGGGGCTCGATCATCACCGGCGTGATCGACTGCTTCTCGACGGTGCGCTCCGCGCTGCCGACGGTCACCGTGACGCGGAGGGTGAACAGCTTGCCCTGGGCGTTCCACCGACCGTTCGAGATCGCGTTCCAGTCGGGCGAGCTGAGCGTGTAGCTCGTCGCGACCGTCTTGCCCGGCGCCATGGTCTCGTCCCAGGTGACGTAGTTGCCCTGGTCGTCCCAGCGGGACGGCTTGCGCGCGGTGAGCCGGCCGACGACCTTGCCGGCGGCGTCGACGAGCTCGACCTGCTTGACCTTGACGGTCATCGGGCCGGGGCCCGCGGTTGCGCGAAGCGACAGCTGCATCGAGGTC
Source organism: Deltaproteobacteria bacterium (assembly GCA_018262455.1). Next base: position 4,157 of record JAGSPR010000133.1, read on the forward strand.
TGGTCGCACGCCGGATGGGTCGGACCCTGGCAGTTGCGCGGGTCGGCGCAGCCGCCCGCCGACGGTCCCTGCGTGGCCCCGGGGGCCGGCACCACCTGGTTCGCCGCGGCGCTCGCTGGCTTCGCGGGCCTCGCCGGTGGGGGGGCCGCATCGCCGCAATCGTCGGCGAGCGTGACGCCCGCGATCTCCACCGCGACGTCCATCGCCGCGGCCGGGTGCGGCTCCGGTCTGGGCGGCTCTGACCTCGGGACCTCGGTACAGGCTGCGAGCGTCAGCGCGATGACAGCGGTGTGTCTGGTCATGTCCGTCCTCGGGGTTCCGGTCTCGACCTCGCGTGCCGGCTCACGTCGGGACCGCGGGCGGGAGCCGTGCCGCGGTGATCGCTTGCTTGTCGACGGTGATGTCCCCGCTGCCCACCGTGACGGTGACCCGCAGCTGGAAAGTCCTCGCGTGGGCGTTCCACCGGCCATTCGTCAGCTTGTCCCAGCTCGGCGCGGTGAGCGCGTAGCTCGCCTTGACGGTCTGATCGGCGGCCAGCGCCTGATCCCAGACGACGTACTTGCCATCCTGCGCCCACTGCGTCGGCTCGCGTGCCGTGAGGACCTCGAGGAGCTTGCCCTTGTCGTCGAGCAGCTCGACCTTCTTCACCTTGATCGTGGTCGGCTTCGCACCCGGCTCCGCCTTGATCGAGAGCTGCATCGAGGTCTGCTCGCAGTGCCGTCCGCAGCCGGTGCTCGCACACCGCGGGTCGGCCACGGAGACCGCCGCGGGCGTGCCAGGCCGCGCAGGATCCTGCGCGACCCGCGAGGGTGCGGCCGGCTGGCCCGGCGCGGGCTTGGCGGGCGGCGCCGGGGGCGCCGGGGGCGCCGGGGGCACCGGGGCGCAGTTGTCGGCGAGCGTGACCGACGACAGCTCGACGGTGACCTCCTTCATCCGCTTCGCTTCGCTGATCGAGCTGCATCCCGTCAGCGCGACCGCCGCGAGCACCCAGAGCACATCTCGTTTCGACATATCACCTCGTGAAGGGTCAGCGCGATCGTACCTGTCGGGCCGGTGCGCTGTCGATGAAACGCCCCGGCGTTGCAACCGGTCTGTTGTCGCCCGCGCCTCGGCTGGCCTATTGCAGGCCGTCGAACGCCACGACGCTGTCGCTGGTGAGGCCGGCGGCGTTCGCCTCGTCGGTGTCGATGTGCATGTCGAGCGTGTACTCGGGGTTCACCCGGACGATCACATCGCCCATCGTCATCTCGCGGTCGCCCTCGACGCGGACCTTGATCATGGCCTTGTCCGACACGCCGTAGTCGCGGGCTTGCTCGGGGTTCATGTGGACGTGGCGGTGGGCGAGGATGACCCCGCCCGCGGTGGTGATCGTGCCCGCGGGGCCGCGCAGCGTGATCCCGGGCGTGCCGTCGAGCTTGCCGCTCTCGCGGAGGGGCGGCGTGACCCCGAGCGCGAACGCGTCGGTGCGCGCGAGCTCGACCTGGGTCTGCTTGCGGAGCGGGGCGATGATCGCGACCGCGCGGAGCTCCCCCTTGGGACCGACCAGATCGACGGTCTCGCGAGTGACGTACTGCCCGGGCTGGGTGACCTCGCGCTTGCGGCTGAGCTCGTAGCCGGCGCCGAACAGCGCATCGCAGTCCCCGCGGCTGAGGTGGACGTGCCGGACGCTGACGCCGACCGGGATCGGCCGGGCGCGGACGCTGCGGATCGCGCCGGTGGGCCCGGAGACGCACCGCATCGCCTCGCGCGCGATCATGCGCTCCTCGTCGGTCCGGACGACCAGCACCTTCGTCGGCGATCGGTGGCGCGAGATCTCGATGATCCCGCCGCTGGCCGAGGCCTTGCGCGTGCGGTTCGCCTCCTCGTCGAGCGCGACCCCCATGTAGATCAGGCCATCGCAGACCTGGCTGCGGACGCGGACCGAGTTCTCGCCGATCCCGCCGGTGAACACGAGCGCATCCGCGCCGCCCATCACCGCGGCATAGGCGCCGACGTACTTGCGGATCCGATGGACGAACACCTCGATCGCGAGGCGCGCCCGCGGATCGCCGGCATCGGCCGCGATCTCGATGTCGCGGAAGTCGGCCCCGACGCCCGACAGGCCCGCGAGCCCAGACTTGCGGTTGAGCAGCTGATCGATGTCGTCGAAGGTCATGCCGTCGCGCGCGAGGAGCAGCGGGATCGCGGGATCGAGATCGCCCGACCGCGTGCCCATCACCAGGCCCTCGAGCGGCGTCATCCCCATCGACGTCTCGACGGAGATGCCCCCCTCGATCGCCGACATGCTGGCGCCGCCGCCGAGGTGGCAGGTGATGAGCTTGAGCCGCGATAGATCGGTCTGCAGGTGTTCCGCTGCCGACAGCGCCATGTACTGGTGGCTCGGCCCGTGGAACCCGTAGCGGCGCACGCCCTTCTGGAGATACAGCTCGTTCGGCACGGCATAGGTGTAGGCGTGCGGTGGCAGCTGGGCGTGGAACGCGGTGTCGAACACCGCGACGTGCGGGACCGCTGGAAACACCTGCTTCGCCGCGCGGATCCCGGCGAGGTTGACCGGGTTGTGGAGCGGCGCGTAGACCGCGCACTCGTCGATGATCGCCTCGACCTTGTCGTCGATCTTGATCGGGGCCACGAGGCGCTCTCCACCGTGGACCACGCGATGGCCGACCGCGCCGAGCGCCTTCGGATCGGGCATCGGCCCGCCGGCCCGGGTGAGGTGCGCGAGGATCGCACGCAGCGCGTCGGCCACCGTGCGGCCCTCGATCGGCACGCTGGCGGTCTCGTGGAAGTGCTCCGCCGATGAGGTGCCCACGCGTTCGACCCGCCCGATCGCGAGCCGAGCCTCGGTGTCCATCTCGTAGAGGTTGTACTTGACCGAGGTGGAACCGACGTTGACGACGAGAACCTTCATCGGCCCAAATGCTAGCGCGCCCACTCGCGTTGCCGGGGGATCGGCCAGCGAATATGGTCCTCCCCATGGATGACCACCGCGAGCAGCTCGTCGAGCTCGAGATCAAGCTCGCGTTCCAGGACCGTCAGCTGCGCGAGCTCGACTCGCTCGTCCGCACGCTGGCGAGCCGGATCGAGGCGACCGAGCGCGAGCTCGGCGAGCTCAAGAAGACGCTCCAGCCCGAGTCCGCCGCGAACGAGCCGCCGCCGCATTACTAGCAGGGCGTCGAGAAACCACAGGTTTCGAGACGACCCTGCTACCCGATCGTGGAGGTCCCGTGAGCGGCCACAAATCCTATGGTGGGAGGTATGTCCGACAAGCGCATGCTGCAGGCCCTGGTCAGGGAACGCGCGCGCGAGCAACTCGCGGCCCTCCGGCCCGGCGGCTCGGCGCGCTGGGCGATCGAGGTCTCCTCCGCGGCGGTGATCGAACCGCGCGCCGCGGCGATGGCGTGCCCGCATTGCGGCGGCCAGTACCGCATCCACGACCACACGCGGCCTCATCCCGGCATCCGGCGCGTCGACGTCGCGTGCCGGAACTGCAGCACGCCGCGGATCTTGTGGTTCCGGATCGCGCCGCGCGAGCCGAACTGACCGCGAACCTAGGCGAGCCGTTTCGCGAGCTCGCCGGACTCGATGAGCTTCTCGAGGTCGTCGGCGCCGCCGATGAGGACGCCCTTGACGAAGACCATCGGGAAGGTCGGCCAGCCGGTCCACATCTTGAGCGCGAGGCGCCGGCGCCAGGTGCTGAAGTAGCTGCCGTACTCGAGGTAGTGGAAGTCGACGCCGGCGGCACGCAGAGCCTTGCGCGCGTGCCGCGGGTGCGGGTTCTGCTTCATGCCGACCACGACGACGGGGTGGCTGGCGATCGCGGCCTCGACCTCCTCGACGATGTCGAGCTGGCTGTTCGCGATGTTGTCGCGGATCGCAGGATCGATCCGATCGTCGGGTAGCAGGCGGCGTTGCATCGCGTGCACCGTACTACTCGACCGCGGTGATCGTCAGGATCCGCTTGCCGATCTCGCAGTCGTCCTCGACCGCACGGCCGAGCAGCATGCGTCCGATCGGCGAGGTTGGCGTCAGGACGGTGACCTCGCCCGGCAGCACGACGCCGCCGCCGTGGCCCGCGATCAGGAACCTGCGCGACTGGTGATCCTCCTCGACGGTGACGAGCGCACCGAGCGTGACAGGCTCGTCGCCGAAGCCGCGTGGCTGCCAGGCGGCGATCGCGGCGACCGCGGTCTCGAGCTCGACGACGCGCTGGGCATGACCTCGCGCGAGGTAGGACTGCTCGAGCCCGCGCGTGTCCTTGTCGTTCTCGGCGCGCGCCTCCGAGTGGGTCGCGCCGTCGACGGCGGCCTGGTGCGCGGCGCGCGCGGCCGCGAGATCCTGCTCGAGCCGCTCGAGCAAGGCCGCCTTGAGCGCGGGCTTGGAGATCACCACCTCGCCTCCCTCCCCATGGCTGCGTGACCCATGCCCAACCCTACCGGCACCCGGCGGCTACGACATGTTCTTCCCCCAGGCGAACGACGGCCTGGCGCGACGAGATCTCCCTCACGCGCGGAATCGCGGCCGCAAGCCTCGGCGCCAGCTAAGACTCGGTTTCCTGCCATGTTCCTGACGGTAGTGGTCGCCAGGGGCGAGCCTCCGTACGCCAGATCGGCTATGCTCCGCACCCACTAACTGAGAGCTCTATGGCCGACCGAAAAGCAACCTTTGCCAAGCGTCAACGCGAGACGGAACTGAAGGACCGTGCGCGAGAGAAGGAAGCGCGTCGTGTCGCGCGGCGGGCCAACCCGAAAGAGGGGAAAGGCCCCGAGATCGCGTGGGATGAAGCGGTGCATGCGACCGAGTCGGCACCGGTCGATCGCAGCGTCTCGCTGAACCCCACCGACGACTCGACGTCCTCGGCACCACCCCCCGCGCCCGAGCCGAGCAAGGATCCACGAGATTCTCGGCCATCGGCGGCCGGCGGCCCGGGTACCGGTCCGGGATCTGCGCCAGCCTCGTCCAGCGCGGGCAGCCCAGCGCCGGCGCCGACCAACCCCAACCCCGACTGATCTTGATTCACCGCTCCGACGACCGCGGGCGGCGAACGCTAGCGACGTCGTGAGCGCCTTCCGCTGATCCGGCGCTGAGAGTCCGGATCGCGCGGTTCTGCCTCGTGCGCCCACCGGCCATCGAGCGGTGGCAGGACAATCAACTCCAGGAAGCGCCCTCGATCGACCACAGATCGAGCGGGAGCCTGCGGAACATTCTGTGCACCGCGGGTGCCCTGCATGTTCCGACGACGCTTGATCTCGGGGAGTGCGGGCTTCCTCGGCTCGCACGTGGACGCAGAATTGATCTCCCACCGGCGCAGGGGCCGTGCGCTCGGCTCGTCGCAAGCTCATGACCGGCTTGGAGGGGCGCCGTGATCGACATGATGGATGCCCCGGTGTTGATCATCGGCGGCGCCGGCTTCATCGGCTCGAACCTGGCCGCGCGGTTCGCAGCACAGGGCTATCGGGTCCGGATCTACGACAGCCTGTCGCGCCCCGGGGTCGAGCAGAACCTCGCGTGGCTGCAGATGCAGCACGGGGATCGCATCGAGGCCGAGATCGCCGATGTCCGCGATCGCGTGCGCCTGCGCGGGGCCGTCGCCGGTGCGCGCGCGGTGTTCCACTTCGCGGCCCAGGTCGCGACGACGACGAGCCTGCTGGAGCCGCGGCACGACTTCGAGGTCAACGCATGGGGCACGCTGGAGGTGCTCGAGGCGCTCCGCGTGCAGGCCACGCCTCCGCCGCTCGTGTTCGCGTCCACCAACAAGGTCTACGGCAGCCTGCAAGACGTGCCGATGATGATCGAGGGCTCGCGATGGCGACCCACCAGCGCCGCCCTGGCGGCGACCGGAATCGACGAGCGCCGTGGGCTCGCATTCCGAACTCCTCAGGGCTGCTCCAAGGGAGCGGCGGATCAGTACGTGCTCGACTACGCCCACAGCTTCGGCCTTCCGGCGACGGTGTTGCGGATGAGCTGCATCTACGGCCCGCGCCAGCTCGGCACCGAGGACCAGGGCTGGGTCGCACACTTCCTGATCTGCGCGCTGCGCGACCAGGAGATCACGATCTACGGCGATGGCCGGCAGGTGCGAGACGTGCTGTTCGTCGATGACCTGATCGATGCCCTCGACCGCGCGTGGACCCACATCGACGCGATCCGCGGCCGCGCGTTCAACATCGGCGGCGGACCGGGCAACTCGATCAGCCTCGTCGAGCTGGTCGACCTGATCTCGCTGCTGCGCGGAAGCTCGCCCGACATCGCGATGGAGGGCTGGCGCGCCGGTGACCAGCGCTACTACGTCTCGGATCCTTCCGCGTTCACCGCGGCGACGGGCTGGCGGCCTCGGATCTCGCCGCGCGCAGGCGTCGAAGCGCTCTACGGCTGGCTCCTCGAGCAGCGGCGCAGGATCGCCGGCTCGAGACCTCTCACCTCGGCGGCGAGAGTCCCCCGTGCTTGATCCCGTTCCCAGGCAGGTCGCGGCGCGGGGCGCGGCGGTCAAGGAGCAGTCGTGAACATCGCCTTCTTCGGGTCGAGCCTGGTCTCCGCGTACTGGAACGGTGCCGCGACCTACTACCGCGGCATCGTGCGCGCCCTCGCAGAACGCGGCCACGTGGTCACCTTCTTCGAGCCCGACGCGTACGAGCGCCAGCAGCATCGCGATCTCGGCGACCCGGGGTGGGTGAAGGTCGTGGTCTATCCGCCTGAGATCGAGGCCGTCCATCGGATGATCGAGCGTGCGCGCGGTGCGGATCTCGTCATCAAGGCGAGCGGGGTCGGCGTCCACGACGAGCTCCTCGAGCAGGCGGTGCTCGAGCTCGAGGGGCCGCGGACGCTGGTCGCGTTCTGGGACGTCGATGCACCCGCGACCCTCGACCGGATCGAGCGCGACCCCGGCGATCCGTTCCGCGCGTTGATCCCGCGCTACGACCTCGTGTTGACGTACGGAGGAGGCGCCGCGGTGGTCGACGCGTACGAGCGACTCGGCGCCAGGAGCTGCGTGCCGATCTACAACGCGCTCGATCCCACCACGCATCATGAGGTCTCGCCGGATCCACGCTTCGCGGGCTCGCTCGGCTTCCTCGGCAACCGCCTGCCGGATCGAGAGAGCCGGGTCGACGAGTTCTTCCTGCGCGCCGCGACCTGCCTGCCGGACCACCGGTTCCTGCTCGGGGGCTCCGGCTGGGTCGACAAGCCGATCCCCGCGAACGTCCGTCACCTCGGGCACGTCTACACCCGCGATCACAACGCCTTCAACGTGACCCCGACCGCGGTGCTCAACATCAGCCGCGGCTCGATGGCGGCCTACGGCTTCTCGCCGGCGACGCGGGTGTTCGAGGCCGCGGGCGCGGGCGCGTGCCTGATCACGGATGCCTGGTGCGGGCTCGAGCAGTTTCTAGATCCTGGCACCGAGGTGCTCGCCGCGCGCAACGGCGACGAGGTCGTCGAGCATGTGGCGACGCTCACCCCGGCGAAGGCACGCGAGATCGGACAGCGCGCCAAGGCTCGGATGCTCGCGCACCACACCTATGCCCACCGCGCGATCGACCTCGAGGCCGCGCTGTGCGACCGCGTGCGCGCGAACGGCAGATCATCGGGAGAGATCCGGAGACCCGACGGCATGCGGATCGTGTTCCTGGGCCTGTCGATCACGTCGTCGTGGGGCAACGGCCATGCGACGACCTATCGCGGCCTCGTCCGCGAGCTGTGCGAGCGCGGCCACGACGTCCTGTTCCTCGAGCGCGACGTGCCGTGGCACGCCGCGAACCGCGATCTCGAGCAGCCGCCCTACGCGCGCACCGCGCTGTATGCCAGCGTCCGGGAGTTGCAGGTGCGCTACGGCTCGATGGTCAGCGATGCCGATCTCGTGGTGGTCGGATCCTGCGTGCCTGATGGTGTGGAGATCGGACGGTGGGTCGTCGAGACCGCGCGCGGCGTCACGGCGTTCTATGACATCGATACGCCGGTCACGCTGGCACGCCTCGCGGCCGGCGAGTGCTCGTACCTCGAGCGCGAGCTGATCCCACGCTACGCGATGTACCTGTCGTTCACCGGAGGCCCCACCCTGGCGAGGCTCGAGCGCGAGTTCGGCTCGCCGCGGGCGCTGCCGCTGTACTGCTCGGTCGATCCCGCACTCTACGGGCCCGAACGCCGCCCGAGCCGATGGGACCTCGGGTACATGGGTACCTACAGCGCCGACCGTCAGCCGGCAGTGGATCGCCTGCTGATCGATGCCGCTCGCGGCGATCCCGAGCGCAGGTTCGTGGTCGCCGGCCCTCAGTACCCCGCCACGATCCCGTGGCCCGACAACGTCGACCGGATCGAGCACCTCGCGCCCGACGCGCATCGCAGGTTCTACAACGAGATGGCGTTCACGCTGAACGTCACGCGGACCGACATGGTCGCCGCCGGGTGGTCTCCGAGTGTCCGGCTGTTCGAGGCGGCCGCGTGCGGCGTACCGATCATCAGCGACCGATGGGAAGGGCTCGACGAGCTGTTCGAGCCCGACAGCGAGATCCTGATCGCGCACTCGACCGAGGACGTGCTCCGGCACATGCGCGACCTGACCGAGAACGAGCGCCGCGCGGTGGGCGCGCGCGCCTGTGCGCGAGTCCGCGCCTCCCACACCGCCGCCCATCGAGCCGCCGACCTCGAGCGCTACGCCCGAAGTTGACCATGGCCCTGCCCACATGACCCGTCGCCACACGAGGTGCACCATGAGGATCGAGCTTCACGTGACGGATCGGGACGACGCCCATGGCTCGGTCGAGCTCGGCCGTCTCCGCGCGGTGTTCCCGGCGATGGCATTCGAGCTCGTCCGCGATGAGGGGAGCCGCGCGATCACCGCGAGCTCCTGGCTCGCTGATGACTTCGACTTCTGGTCGTTCGATCGCGAGCTCGACGACCTCGCGGACCGAGGCGAGCCAGTCCGAGTGTCGGCGAATGGACTCGAGGCCACCCTGATCGCGGAGCAGGTCGCGACGCGGGCGCAACGGCTCGCCTGGCGATGCAACGCGGCCTCGCACACCGCCTGGTTCGAGCGCGTCCTCCACGAGCATCGCGCGCTCCACGATCTCGGCGAGCCGTTCGTCCGCGCGGACTACGACCACGCGCTCGACACCTGGCAATGGACGTTGCGCCGCGAGCCGGGGGCCGGGGCCGCGCTGCAGCTCGCGGCCCTGCTCCACGAGATCGAGCGGCTGGTCCGCGGCAGCGGTGCGGGGATCGTGGCCGATGACTACCGTGCGTTCAAGGATGCCCACGCGCGGGCTGGCGCGCGCCTCGCCGACGAGCTGTTCTACCGCGCCGGTGTGCCGCTCGCGATCGCGGCGGCGGCGACCGCGCTGATCGCGGTCCACGAGCATGCCAACGACAACCTCCTCCTGCGCACGATCAACGATGCCGATGCGCTGTCGTTCTTCTCGCTCAACAGCCCAGGTTACCTCGCCTACTTCGGCGCCGAGCAGACGAACCGCAAGGTCCTGTACACGCTCGCGCGCATGTCGCCTGCGGCGTGCCGCGAGCTCGCGATGATGCGGATCCCTCGGATCGTCAACGACCAGGTCCGGCGCGCGCTCACGACCCGGATCACCCTCCACGAGACAGGAGCAATCACATGACCTGGGGCATCATCCCGGCGGCCGGTGTCGGCAGCCGCATCCAGCCGCTCGCATTCTCGAAGGAGCTGTTGCCGGTCGGCAGCCGGCTCGAAGACGGCATCGAGCGACCACGGGCGGTCAGCGAATACCTCGTCGAGCGCATGGTGCTCGGCGGGGCCACGAAGATCTGCTTCGTCATCTCGCCGTCCAAGTCCGACATCGTCGAGTACTACGGCGGCGAGGTGGAGGGCGCATCGATCGCGTACGTGGTCCAGCAGAGCCCCGGCGGGCTGTGCGATGCGATCTTCCGGGCGCTGCCGCTGCTCGCTCCAGACGAGCCGGTGATCGTCGGGCTGCCCGACACGATCTGGTTCCCCTCCAACGCGCTCGCGCTGCTCCCCGACGATCGCCTGAGCTTCCTGTGCTTCCCGGTCGACGACCCGCAGCACTTCGATGCCGTGGTCAGCGATCCAGATGGCCGGATCCGGGAGATCCAGGTCAAGCGACCTGGCGCTGCGAGCCACTGGGTGTGGGGCGCGTTCAAGCTGCCGGCACGCATGCTGGGCGAGCTCGCCAAGCTCTGGCACGAACCCGGCCGTCATGACACCTACATCGGCACGCTC
>JAGSPR010000134.1 GCA_018262455.1 Deltaproteobacteria bacterium
CACCTCGTGCTCGCACCGGGCCTCGCGATCCTGGTCTCCGTGATCGCGTTCAACCTGCTCGGCGAGGGCCTGCGCGCGACGTTCGACGGCAAGGAGCGCCGGTGAGCGCCGCGGCCCTGGGGAGCGCCACGGCGCTGCGGATCGCCGTGCTCGCGGCCACCATCGGCTGCAACGCGCCCGATCGCGGACCGCAGTGGCGCGAGACCGGCCAGGCGATCCCGCGCGACCACGGCACGTTGCGGTTCGCGACCAAGGACCGGATCATCAGCCTCGATCCGGCGATCGCATACGACGAAGTGTCGCTGTACGCGCTGCATCACCTCGTCGACACGCTGCTCGACTACGAGCCGGGTGGCACGCGCCTGGTGCCGCGTCTCGCCGAGCGCTGGGAGGTCTCGGCGGATGGGCTCGTGTATCGGTTCTGGCTGCGCGAGGGGCTGCGCTATGCCAGCGGCGAGCCGATCGTCGCCGCCGACGTCGAGCTCGGCCTCGAGCGGGCCCTCGGGATGCCCGAGTCGCCGTTCGGCAGCTTCCTGACCGACGTCGCCGGTGCGCAGGACGTGCTCGCGGGCAAGGCACGCGCTTGCACGGGGATCACGGCGATCAACGCGCGCGAGCTCGAGATCCGACTCGTCCGCCGCAACGCCGCGTTCCTCTACGTCCTGACGCTGCCGTTCACCGCGCCGCAGCGCGCCGACCACCTCGCCGCCGCGGGCGACCAGATCCGGAGCCAGCCGCTGGCCTCCGGTCCCTACGAGCTCGAGCGATGGGACGAAGGCCAGCGCCTCGTGCTCCGGCGCAGCACGTCGGTGGAGCGCGGCGCGCGCGGACACTTCGACCGGATCATCCTGTACGAGAACGTGCCACGCGACACCCAGTTCCTGATGTTCGAACGCGGCGAGCTCGACACCGCCGAGCGGCTCGCGGCCCCCGACTACCTGTGGGTCAAGACCCAGCCGGCGTGGGCGCCCTACGTGTTCTCGCAGCCGATGATGAACGTGTTCGGCTCGCGGATGAACGTCACCGTCAAGCCGTTCGATGACCGCCGCGTCCGCCAGGCCCTCAACTACGCCGTCGACAAGGGTCACATCGCCAAGCTGCTCAACGGGACTGCGATCCCGGCCCACGGCATGCTCCCGCCCGGCGTGCTCGGACGAGACGAGGGCCTCGCGCCCTACCCGCACGATCCCGCGAAGGCACGCGCGCTGCTCCGCGAGGCCGGGTACCCCGACGGGTTCGCGGTCACCTACGTGACGCTCGCGGACGAGGAGGCCGAGAAGCTCGCGATCTCGCTCCAGCACGATCTGGCGGAGATCGGGGTCCGAGTCGAGATCTCGCTGATGGCGCTCCCGACCTACAGCACGGCGGTGGGCAAGCCCGACGGCCCCGCGTTCTCGTTCACGTCCTGGGCCGCCGACTTCCCGGATCCGACGAGCTTCCTCGACGCCCGGTTCCACTCGCGCGGGATCGCGACCGAGAACGCGAGCAACAACTCGTTCTACACGCGCCCCGAGCTCGACCGGCTACTCGACGACGCGCGCGCCGAGCCCGACGTCACCAAGCGGGCGACGATGTACCGACGCGCCGAGCGCATCCTCTACGACGACGCGCCGTGGATCTGGGGCTACCACCAGACGATGACCGAGGTCACCCAGCCATACATCCGCGACTACACGGTGCACCCGATCTGGCTGCGCGACTTCACGACCGCGTGGCTCGATGTCGGCCCCGACGGAAAGCCGGTCCCGCGATGACCGGATTCGTGGTGCGCCGGCTCGGCTGGGCCATCGTGGTCATCTGGTTCGTGGTCACGGCCACGTTCGCCCTGGTGACCGCGATCCCCGCCGATCCGGGCAAGGCGATGCTCGGACCGCACGCGACGCCCGAGTCGATCATCCGGGTCAAGGAGCTGTACTGCCTCGACGACAGCATGGTCGTCCGCTACGGCTGCTGGGTCCGCAACCTGGTCCATGGCGACCTCGGCGAGAGCCTGCGGAGCAAGCGCGCGGTCACCGCGATCCTCGCGGACCGCATCGGCCCGACGCTTACGCTCGCGCTCGCGGCCATCGTGCTGCAGCTCCTGATCGGCGTGCCGCTCGGGATCCTGGCCGCCTACCGCAAGGGCCGATGGCCCGATCACGGGGCGACGCTGCTGGGCCTGGTCGGCCAGAGCGCGCCGTCGTTCCTGGTCGGCACGCTCCTGCTCTATGTCGTGGCGTACCGCTGGGGCGTGCTGCCGATCGGAGGCTACGGCGAGGGGCTGTGGGATCGGCTGCGCCACCTCCTGCTGCCGGCCACGACGCTCGCGACGGTGGGCGTCGCGTACTACGCGCGGATCGTCCGCAGCGAGCTCGGCGAGACGCTCGATCAGGACTACGTCCGCACGGCGCGCGCCAAGGGCGTGCCGGAGCGTTCGGTGGTCCTGCGCCACGCGCTGCGTCCCGCGCTCGGCCCGCTCGTCACGATCATGGGGCTCGACCTCGGCGTGCTCGTCGGAGGCGCCGTGGTCACGGAGTCGATCTTCGCGTGGCCGGGGCTCGGCGGCGAGCTGCTGCAGGCGATCCTCGATGTCGATATGCCCGTCATCCTCGGGATCGTGATCGTCTCGGCCATCGCCATCGCGATCGCGAACCTGGCGGTCGATCTGATCCAGCTGTGGCTCGATCCGAGGCTCCGCACGCCTGCGACGTGAACGGCTGTCCGGATTCGCGGGAAGCAGCGCACCTGCGGCATAGGCGCGCATGATGCACTTCGATCGCGGTGTGCTCGCGGGGCCACGTCCATGTACCTGCGATCTCTCCAGCGTGGAGAGCTCGCGTGTGTCAGCGGGGCGCGGTGTGCTGTGTTGTCACGCGAGCCGCAAGGAGACACCCGGATGCAGATCCCGACCGAGATCACGTTCAATCGCATCGAACACAGCGCCACCGTCGAGGCGTCGGTACGGAGATGGATCGCTCGCCTGGAACACCTCCACGATCGGATCACCAAGTGTGCCGTCACGATCGCGCATCCACACAAGCACCATCGTCAGGGCGGCGAGTTCCACATCAAGGTGGTGCTCGACATCCCCGGTGGAGAGATCGTCGCCACGCACATCGGCCATCACGAGGACATCTACGTCGCGGTGGCCGATGCGTTCCGCGCCGCGCGGCGGCAACTCCAGAACCACGTCGACATGAAGCGCGGCGACGTGAAGACCCACCTCGTCGAACGCACGGGTCACATCGGCGCGAACGTCGCGAAGCACCGCGCCGACGTCGACCTCGAAGGCGCACCGGATCGGAGATCGTAACCGTCCATCACGGCAAGGACGAGATCTCCCCTGATACTCTCGTGGCATGAACCGCATCTCCCTGATCCTGTGCTCGTTCCTGGTGCTCGGTTGCGGCAAGAGCGCCGAAGAGCAGATCCGTGACGACGTCGACAAGGAGGTGGCCAAGGCAACAGACAACCCGGCTCCACCGCCCGAGACCAAGGCGGTGCCGGATGTGCCCAAGAAGGAGAAGCCGCCCGCGGATCCCGAACCGACCACGCCCGAGGAGATCGACATCGCGCGCAAGAAGGCGATGATCGAGGGCCGCGACAAGGACGTCATCAAGTACTGCGAGCAGGGCAAGCTCGATGACAAGACCGACGCCCAGGTCTACATGGGTTGCACGCTCGCGGCCTGCCGGATCGCCGTCGAGCGCGAGGTCCTCGCGCCCGGGCCGCTTCTTCTTGTGGACCCCGAGCTCCGCCAGCTTCTTGCGCAACGTGTTGCGGTTGAGGCCCAGGATCGCCGCGGCCTTGAGCTGGTTGCCACCGGTGTGCGCGAGCACGAGGTCGAACAGCGGGCGCTCGACCCGAGCGAGGACCTTGTCGTAGAGGTCGTGGATCGGATAGCCGTCGATGCGCGCGAGCAGCTCGGAGAGCTTGGACTTCACCATCTCCTCGAACGCGAGGTCCTCGAGAGGAACCCGGGTCGCCACGGTGGGCAGCACCTCGTCGACGTCTCCCGCTTCGATCTTGCCGCGGACCACCCGGACCACGAGGCGGCGCGCGATCGACTTGAGCTCGGCGACGTTCCCCGGCCATGGGTACTCGGCGAGCCGGGTGATCGCGCGACTCGACACCGTCGGCCGGATGCGCGCGACCTCGGCGGAGTAGTGCTTGATCCAGCGCTCGAACAGCGCGGGCAGATCGTCGAGCCGGTTGCGCAAGGGCGGCACCTCGATCCGGCGTGGCCGGAACAGCTCGTAGAGCTCGCGCGAGACGATCGACGCCTCGACGGCGCGCTCGAGATCGAGATCCGCGGTCGCGACCACCTGGACGTCGAAGACCTCGCCGCCATCGCGTGCCGTCCGGCGATCCCGGATCGCGCGCTTGAGGGTGCGCTGCGACGGCCCTGACAGGTCGCTCACATCCTTGACCAGCAGCGTGCCGCCGCTCGCCGAGCGCAGGGCACGGCGGGCGCGCTCGCAGGGCCCATCCTTGACCGCCTCGCTCTCGGAGCGCGCCGAGCACGGCGCATCCTCGAACGTCGGCCGCACGGCGATGAACCGGGCGGCGGTGCGCGGGCCGTGCTGGTGCAGCACGCGCGCGACGAGCTCGCGGCCGGTGCCGTGCTCACCGCAGATCAGCACGGGCGCATCGCCATCGGCATACTCGTCGACGGCAGCGATCACCGCGCGCATCGCGACGCTCTCGGCGACCAGGAAGTCTTTCGCCTTCAGGGACCCGCGTAGCATCTACGCGGCCTCGTCACCGGACGCCGCGGTCTCGCCGAAGTTGCCATCGACCTCGTCGCGATCGTTGGTCCGCAGCTCGGGCGCGAGGCCGAGTCGGCTCTGGCGTTCGATCAGCTGCCCGAAGTAGTCCTCGACGAGTGCCCGGGCGGTGGCAAGGTCGGGCGTCTCCCAGACGCGCAACCGCAACGAGTTGCAGCCGTACAGACCGCGCGCGTACCAGGCGCACGCCTTGCGGACCTCGTGCAGCGTACGCGGCCCGTTCTTGAGCTGCTCGATGAGGTCGACGTGGCGGCGAAACACGGTGAGCCGCTCGGCGAGCCCGGGCTGCCCCGGGTCGGGACGCCCGGCCGTGACCTCGCGCAGCCGCGCGAACAGCCAGGGGTTCCCGAGCGCGCCGCGCCCGATCATCACCGCGTCGCAGCCGGTCTGCTCGCGCATCCGGAGGTAGCCCTCGACGTCGATCACGTCGCCGTTGCCGACCACCGGGATGTGAGACGGCACCGCGTCGCGCACCAGCTTGATGATGTCCGGATCGCTCTTGCCGGAGAACCCTTGCGTGCGGGTGCGCCCGTGGACGGTGATCATCTTCGCGCCGGCCTCGACCAGCGCGCACGCGAACTCGGGGGCGTTGCGGTTGTCCTGGTTCCAGCCAGCGCGATGCTTGACCGTGACCGGGATGTGCGCCGGCACCGCGCGGACCACCGCACGGACCAGCGTCTGGGCGATCGCCGGCTCGCGCATGAGGGCGGAGCCACACTCCCCGGCGACGACGCGCTTGGCGGGGCAACCCATGTTGATGTCGACCAGCGAGGCGCCGATCGAGACCGCCATCCGCGCCGCGTCCTCCATCATCGACTCTTCGCGGCCGAAGATCTGGACGCCGAACTTGCGACCATCGAGCGATGCGGTGAGCTTGCCCGTGGTCTTCTTGTCGCCGGCCGAGAGGGCGTGCGCCGAGAGGAATTCGGTGATCGTGAAGCCGACCCCGAACTCCTCGCACACGGTCCGGAACGGGAGGTCGGTGACGGCGGCCATCGGTGCCAGCAGGACCGGCGTGTCGATAGTGAGATCCCCGATCCGCATCAGGGCCTCCTATACCGGATCGGGGGCGGCAAGAAAACCCCGATCAGCGCGCGCCCTCAGGTCCCCGGCTGGACGCGTCGAGGTCCGCGGGTGCATTGACATTCCACAGCACTCGCAGCGCCGGATCGATCGCCCGAACCTCGGCTTCCTCGATCCACTCGACGCGCAGCCCCTCGTCGGTCAGCAGGCGCGAGGCCTTGCGTCGACCGGTCGCGAGACAGCGCGCGACCGCGGGTGAACAAGGCGCGCATCGCAGCAGACAGAACAGTGGCTCGGGCAGGTCTCCGATCCGGATCCCCACCGCATCGACCTCGTCGCCGCGTCGCGCCAGCACGAGGTCGACCAGCGCACCGGTGATGAACGGCATGTCCCCCGCGACGACGAGCAGCCACGGGGTCGTCGCGGCGGCCAGGCCGGCAGCGATGCCCGCGAGCGGCCCGCCATCGCTGACCGCATCGGCCACCGTGTGGAAGCCGGCAAGCTCGCGCGGCGAGGACACCACGAGGGCGCTGGTCCTCGGGCGCAGCACCGTGACCTGGCGGTCGAAGATCGTGCGGCCCTCGATCACGAGCTCGCGCTTGTCGATGCCGCCGAGACGCGTCGCGCGGCCTCCGGCGAGGATCAACGCCGTGACATCAGGTGTCACTTCGGGCGTGTGGTTCATGAGGGGCGCGATCGGGGTCAGCGGCCCAGGAGCGGCTCGATCTCGTCCTGGGCCGGCGACGTGATCTCGGGACCGCTCGGCGACAGGTAGACCGAGACCTCGGTTCGCACGCCGAACTGACCGGCGAAGTAGAGCCCCGGGCCGACGGTGAAGCCGGTGCCCGGCGTCAGGATGCGGGTGTCCTTGACCTCGTAGTCATCGAGGTCGGCGCCGCCACCCTGGAAGTCGTTATCGATCGAGTGACCGGTACGGTGCATGACCTTGTCGGAGACGCCGGCCTTCTTGATGAAGGCGCGCGTCGACTGATCGACCTCGGCCCCGGTGACCGGGCGGTTCTTGCGGCTGCGATCGGCGATCAAGGCGACCGCCTGATCGCGCGCCAGCGTGGCGGTCTCGAACGCCTTCTTGAAGTCATCGCGGACCGTGACGTCGGCGACGGCACACCAGGTCTGCGCGGCGTAGATGCCCTCGGGCCTGTCGACCTTCGCGGCGAGCGAGATCACGATCAAGTCGCCGCGTCGGATCGGCGCGGTCTTCGCGGCGTTCGGCACGTAGTACGGATCGGCGGTGTTGACACCCGCCGCGACCACCGGGGGCGCGCCGACGAGCCCGCGCATCGTCATGCCGCGCACGAGCCGCTGCTGGACTTCGTACTCGGTGACGACCGCGTTGGCGCCGAGCTGCTTGGCGACGTACGCGAGCGCTTCCTTGCGAAGCTCGACGAGGTGGTGGACCGCGATGTAGTGAGCCGTGCGGCCCGCATCACCCCAGATCGCCTTGGTGTACTGGACGAGCGTGTCGGACGACTTCACGGAAACCCCGGCGGCCCGGATCACCTCGAGGGTGCCCGCGTCGACGCGCGACACGCTGGG
The DNA here is from genome assembly GCA_018262455.1 of Deltaproteobacteria bacterium. The sequence continues at coordinate 7,347 of JAGSPR010000134.1, forward strand.
GACCGCGGCCTTCGGCGAGTACTCGACGGCGATCGTGCGCAGCCCCTTCAGCACGATGCGCAGCTGCTTGTCGAGATCGCGGTAGCCCTGGTAGGTCAGCTTGGTGCCGGGCAGGTGCTCGAAGCTGCGCTTCTCGGCATCGTGAACGAGCGCGATCGGCTGACCGCGCGCCGGGATCAGGTAGAACCAAGGACGCGTCGGATGCCCCTCGGGCGCGACCAACCGGGCCGCGATCGGGTTCTCCCCATCCCGATCGATCAGGAGCCAGCCATCGAGCCGCTGGACGGCAAGCAGGCCCTGCACGGACGTGATGTCGGTCAAGCCGACCCGCGACGGGACGGCTGGCGTGCCGGAGACGGCATACGGATCGACCGGCGCCTTCGGATCGGGCTTACCGCCGGGAACCACCGCATACGGATCCGCGGGCTTGGCCCGGGCCTTGGGGTCCGGGGTCGGATCCCCATAGGGGTCTGTAGGCTTGCCAGGCTGCTTCGGCCCGGTCGGGGCGCGGGGAGCGGGCTTGTGGTCGGGCTTTCCCGGCGGCGGGCCGTACGGGTTGCCGACGCCACCTGGCGGTGGCTGGGGGCCGAGAGGGCCAGTCGGTGGCGTGGACGGCTTGGCCGCGTCAGCCTGGCCCGGGTCAGCGTAGGGATCTGACGGCTTGCCCGGTCTGGGGGGCGCGTAGGGGTCGACCGGAGCCTGCTTCGGCGCCGGTCGTGGCTTCGGCGCGACCGGCTGCGCAGAGGCGGCCGACGCGTACGTCACGAGTAAGATCGCAGCGAGGCGCTTCATGACAGCTCCGGGGAGAAGCTCGCTAAGCCTTGACGGTACGCAGCTCGGCGATCAGCTCTTGATGAATAGCACCGTTCGAGGCCAGCACCTCTCCTGCGTGAACGTCGAACGGGCCGCCCTGTGTGTTCGTCACGGTCCCCCCGGCCTCGGCGACGATCAGCACCCCCGCGGCGATATCCCAGGACTTCAGGCGCCGCTCCCAGTAGCCATCGAGCCAGCCGTTCGCGACGATACAGAGGTCGAGCGACGCGGAGCCCAGCCGGCGGCAAGCTCCGGCACGCCGCTGCATGTGCTCCCAGCGGGCGAAGTTGTTCTCCGGATGCGTGGCGCGATCGTATGGGAACCCCGTGGTCAGCATCGCCTGGTCGAGCCGCTCGATCTTGCTCACCGCGAGCGGTGCGCCGGTCCCATCGCGAGCGCCCCCTCCGAGGCTGGCCTCGAACCACCAGCCGAGCGCGGGGGCCGCCACCACGCCGACCTGCAGCGCCCCGGCATCCTCGAGCCCGATCGAGATCGACCAGATCGGTAGCCCATGCGCGAAGTTCACCGTGCCATCGATCGGATCGACGATCCAGCGCAGCCCCTTTCGGTGCAGCGCACCGGCCCCCTCACCTGCTTCCTCGCCGAGCACCGGGATGCCCGGAGCGCGCTCCTCGAGCACCTTGCGGATCAGCTCCTCGCTGCGGAGGTCCCACTCGGTGACGAGATCGCGCGGGTTGCCCTTGGTGCGAATCGCACTCGGTCGAGCCGAGCCAAGCAACTCCGCCGCCGCGCGCGCCGCAGCTCGTGCGGTGTCGAGCAACTCGGCAGTGTCCGCCGCGGACATCGCCATGTGCCTAGAGATCCAGCCGCATCGCGACGAGCTGCGCGCCGCTCGGACGCGTGAACGTCTCGTGCGACGCCACCTGCTTCGAGAGCGTCGAGCGATCGACGACGCGGAACCCGAACTTCGCGGCGAAGAAGTCGCTCGCCGTCTCGGTGATGAGGTAGATCCGCCGCACGCCACGCCAGCGCGCCTGGCTCACCGCCATGTCGGCGAGCATCCAGCCGTAGCCGGCGCCCCGGAACTCGGGATCGGCCGCGAGCGCGCGCAGGATCGCGTCGTCGCCGAGCACCTCGAGCGCCACGCAACCGACCACGCCGCGCTCGTTGCGCAGCACGAAGAAGCTCCCGACCTGATCGTCGCGCGCCGGCTCGTCGACGAGCCCGACTGCCGCGAGCACCCCTCGGACCGACGCCATGTCGGCACGCTGGGCGGGCCGCATCGCATCGCCGATCGCGTCGAGCAACTTGTCGTGGAGGCCGTCGAAGCTGCCCGACGACAGCACGCAGACCACGTCTCCGGGAGCCGCGCTCTCGGCGAGCTGCTTCACGATCGTGTCGACGTCGGGCGTGTACGAAGCCTTCGTGCCGCTGCGATGCAGATCGAGCGCGAGGCGCTCGGGATCGAAGCGATCGTTCTCGGGGATCTTGCCGGGGTCGAACAGCTTGCCGACGATCACCTCGTCGGCGTGCGCGAACGCGTCGACGAACTCGAGCTGGAACGTCTTGCGCCGGCTGGTCGCCGAGCGCGGCTCGTACACCGCGATGAGCCGGCGCTTGGGGAACCGCTTGCGCAGCGCCTTGAGCGTCTCGCGGACGGCGGTCGGGTGGTGCCCGTAGTCGTCGAGGACGGTGACCCCGCCGGCGATGCCGCGCAGCTCCTGGCGACGCCTCACCCCGGCGAAGCTCGAGATCCCGCGCTGGATCTCGCGCGCCGTGAGCCCACGCGCGTGGCACACCGCGATCGCGGCGAGGCAGTTACTGACGTTGTGACGGCCGACCAGCAAGGTCTCGAACCGCTCGTAACGCTCGCCGTTGCCACCGGCGGTGGAGTGATGGACGTCGAACAAAGCGCGCCCGCTCTTGCCGATCTCGAGGTTGGAGGCCCACCACGAGACACCCAGCGGAGGCACGCCATCCGCGCCGTTGTCGAGCACCGCGTATTGCTCGACCCGGCACGTCGCATGCTCCGCGACCGCGAGCGCATCAGCCGAGTCCGCGCAGACGACGAGCAGGCCATCCGAGGGGATGATGGTGACGAGCTTCTTGAACACGTCACGCACCGCGTCGAACGACGGGAAGATGTCGACGTGGTCGAGCTCGACCGAGGTCAAGATCACGGTCTGCGGCTTGTAGTGGAGGAATTTCGGGCCCTTATCGAAGAAGGCGGTGTCGTACTCGTCGCCCTCGATCACGAAGTCGCCCTGGCCGTGCCGGAAGCCCTGGCCGAGCCCGACCGGCACACCACCGACAAACAGGGATGGATCGCGGCCGGCCTCGGTGAGGATGTGCGCGATCAGCGACGTGGTGGTGGTCTTGCCATGGGTGCCAGTGACGACGATCGAGTGCTTGCCGTCGATCAGCCGATCGCCAAGCACCGCCGGAAACGAGGTCAGCGGGATTCCCTGCGCCTGCGCCGCCTTGACCTCGACATGGTCTTTGCCGTGGACATTGCCGACCACGACCAGCTCGGGCTTCCAGGCCAGGTTCTCGGCCGCGTAGGGCATCATCACCGGAACACCGAGCGCGGCCAGCTGCTCGCTCATGGGTGGGTACACGGCCGCGTCCGAGCCCCGGACATCGTGTCCAGCGCCCGCGAGCAGCCCCGCAACGGCACCCATCCCGGTGCCCCCGATACCGATGAGGTGAACCTTCACAACCGCGGCGGAAGGTACCCACCTACCCCTTCACGGTAAAGCGTTTCGGCACGCGGTTTGGGATCGGCTATCCTTGCGATCTGGCATGGAAGACCGGCAGCACGAACGCAGGCGCCACTTTCGTGGCAAGGCGCGACCCGGCCGCGTCGTGCCAGTGAAGTTCCGTGGCGATGCGGATGCGGAGTGGGTCAGGGCGGATACTCGCAACATCGGCGTCGGGGGCGCGTTCATCGTGTCGCAGCTCGTCCAGCCGATCGGATCGCTGGTCACGGTGGAGCTGACGCTTCCCGACACCGATCAGACATTCTCGCTTCCGGCGGTGGTCCGCTGGGCCTCGGTCGACGGGATGGGCGTCCAGTTCATGGGCGTCGATGTCGATGTGCTGCTCGAGCTCAACGACTACTTCTCGACGTTGACGGCCTAGCGGCGAACGTCGGTGGATTCGAAGATCTTGTCGGCCGAGCTCGGCACGAAGCCCTGGAACAGCTCGCCCGATGGCAACGGGTAGCGTCGGGCGAACTCGTAGTAACAGGACGGGATGCGTACGGTGGCGTCCGCGAACACGACCTCGGTCAGGTCCGCTCGGGTCGAGGATTGCTCGAGCCGCTCGTGGCGGCTGCCCTTGATCCGCCCGCCGCTCTCGTTGAGCGTGAAGCCGTGCTCGACCACGAACGCGTCGAGCGCCTCGAGGTCCGGGAACGTCGACAGCGCGCCGACATCGACCGTGAAGTGGTTGACCCGAAACCCGAACGCGGCGACCCACGCGGCGTACTCGCTCTCGGCGAGCAGCATCTGGTACTCGCTGTGGGTCACCTGCCAGGGCCGGCCGGCCCACGGCAGATCGGGACGCGCGCCGAAGTCGGGCGGCAGCTGATCGACGAGCCCGGCCACGATCGATCGCGCACCGGTCGACAGCTCGGCGAGCACGAGCTCGCTGATGAAGACCTTGGGCAGCGTCTCGTCGTCATGTTGCCAGTAGCGCGCGCGCAGGTGCTTGTCGGCGAACCGGTAGTGATCGCGCGCCCGCCAGCCCAGGGCCTCGAACGGTCGGGCGAGTGCGTCGATGCCGATCTCGTCCGAGCCGTAGGTCCGCAGCGCGACGTGATCGTTGCGGATGGTCTCGCCGCGCTCGGTCAGCAGATGATGGATCCGCTCGGCCTGCGGGGTGGAAGCCACGTAGTCGCGCCACATCACGTCGAGCAGCTCGGAGGTGTTCACGGGTGGCGGTATGCCACATCGCGCGTCGGTTGGCGCGCTCGGGAAGGCCCGTGCACCGTGAGCCGGATCTCCTCGCCGGCTACTGCAGCACGATCGGATAGCCGATCTTCGTCTTCGGCTTCTTCGTCTTCGGAAACTGCACCTTGCGCATCGCGGTGTCGATGCACTGCCCGGTCGGCGTGCCCTCGAAATCGCCGCTCTGATCGTAGCGGGCGACGGTGCCGTCGCCATTGATCGAGATCTCGAGCTTGGCCTTGCCGGCGACGCCCAGTCGCTCGAAGCAGGCGTTCGCAGCCTCGACGACCGGCTTCATCGCGTCCTGGACCATCGAGGGGGTCAACACCTCCGCACCATCACTGGCCGCCACACCTTCGCCACCGCCGGCGCTACAGGCCTGCCGGTCTGGCGCGACGGACTGCGACGCGGGGCTGGCGATCACGATGCTGCCGTCGCACGGGTTGATGACGCGCCAGCCCGTGATCTCGAGCTGGATCCCGTCCTTGCCCGCGACCTGGAACCGCCGCTTGTCGGGGACCTTCACCAGCAGCTGGACCTTGTGGCTCTTGACCGACTTGATCCAGGCGATGGCCGAGGCCTCGTCCGAGAACGCCCGCGCGTTGTCGTGCAGCATGCCGACCCGCAGCTTGCCGCCTTCGAACCGCGGCGCAGTGCCCGTGCCCATGACGTGCCAGGTCCGGCCGTCGACCTCGACTCCGCCACAGCGCACACACGCCGCGAGCGTCACCGACACCGACTTCTTCGCCGCGTTCCAGCGCCCGAGCTCGAACGCATCGCTATCGCCATCGACGATCAGCGTCGCACCGGCGATCGACTTGACCTTGCGGTCGCGGATCTGCCTGCACTGGCGCTGCGCAACGTCGTCGCCCTGGTCGCACGGTGTCGTGACCGCCCACACCAGGTCGTCGAGCCTGCGGAACCGGATCGCTCCATCCGCGCGGGCCTCGAACGTGTCCTCGGCATGCGCCGCGGGAGCCAGCGCGCAGACGAGCGCGATCACGAGTGCCGCGAGGCGGCTGGCGTGCGCGCTCATCCCTGGAGCTTGTGGGTCAGGTACGCCTTGAGCCGGAGCTCGGCGTCGGTGGGATCGCTGATGACGATCGGGACGCTCTTCTGGAGCTCGTCCTCGAGCTCGACGTAGAGCGCCTTGCGCGCGGACTCGTCTTCGGCCAGCTGCGTCGGAGTCCGACCACGCACCGCCTGCTCGCCAAGCTTGGCGCAGTGCGACTTCAGCTTGTCGTAGATCACCCCGCCGAGGAACTGGGTGATCTTGTCGGCCTCGTTGGCCATCCGATCGAGGACCACCTCGGCCTGCGTCGGCAGCGAGCCGCGCGCGTGCCCTTGCGACAGCTGGGCGCACACGCGAAGCACCATCACGTCGTCGATCACGCCGATGCCCTCGTTCCAGTCGGGAATGAGATCCATCCTGCTCACGAGGTACAGCAGCGCCGTGCCCGCGAGCTTCTTGGCGTGGTCGTCGGCTTGCGGGGACTCGAGTAGCGCCTTGAACGCGTCGATATCCTGCCGGATCGTCTCGGCCCAGCCCTTGAAGACGTCGATATGACCCACGTGCCCTCCTGGGGCGACGGTACGCCGGGCGCCGCGGGTTTCGCAACGCCCAGGGTCCCCCTTGGGAGGGACGATCAGGGACGGCAGGCGTTCGACCGGCTCGGCTTGCAGATACCTTTGTTGTTGCAGAACCCCACGGTGCCGGCGGCGTCCATCGGGCACGCGTTCGCGCTGTCGCATGGCTGGGTGCAGATCTGGATCGCGTCCTGATCGAACAGATGGCAGTTGTTCGAGGCGCACTGCGTGTTCGCGGTGCAGTTGTCGTACACGACCCCGGTGCACATCGGTGCAGCCGGATCGGCATCAGGGACCGCACCACCACCGCCACCACCGCCGCCACCGCACGCGGTCACAGTCAAGACCAGGGCCATCACGAGGCTGCGCATGTCCACATCGTACCTGGAGACGCGGCCCGGCGATCCGGCTTAGGATCACGTCATGCGGATCCTCATCGTCGTGGCCATGGCAGTTGCGGCGTGTGCTGGCGACCCTGCCCCCAATGACGGTTGCACCGGCGCGGCCTATGACCCGTGCTCGACCGAGCACGACTGCGACACGCCGTTCTGCCAGAACTTCGCGGTCGAGGGCTTCCAGGTCTGCACGACGAGCTGCGATGGCACCACCGCATGCCCGACGGGCGGCGACTGCGATCTGACGGTCGGGATGTGCAAACCGGCCGCGGCCAACACCTGCACCCTCGCGCCGGGCTAGCAGCTACTTCATCAGGTCCTGGATCACCTTGGTCGGCTGGTCGGCCGTGATCTGCACGGCCAGCGTCTTCTTGATCTTCTCGGTCGCGTTGACGAGCGTGATCCTGTGGCTCCCGGCGGGGAGCTTGATCTCGCGCTGTGGGGTCATGAGGCCCGTCGACTTGCCATCGATCAGGATCTCGCAAGGCGGCTTGCTCGAGATCATCAACACCCCCTCGCCCACCGGCTTGGTCTCGGCCGGCGGCGCGGTGTCGAGCGGATCGACGGCGGCCTTCACGACGGCTCGTGACTTCGCGACCCTTGCGGCCTTCGATGCGGGGCGGTTTCCCGACCTGCCGAGCACGACGGACAGGTGCTTCGTGGTCGCCGCATTGAGATGCTCGATCTGGGTGGGCTTGTTGTCGTACGTGAACACGAGGTCGTAGCGGCGCGACGGATCCACCGCCGCGCTCACCGGGGTCGTGCCGAGGAAGGTCGTCTTGCCGCGGTCGACGAGCATCACCGTTGCGCCGGCCGGCTTCGAGTCGATGCGGACATCGACGAACGTGGGGCGCTCGACGGCCGGCTCCGGCTGAGTTGTCACGGGCTGGGTCTTCGCCGGCTCGGTGATCGCGGGCTCGGTCTTCGCCGGCTCGGTCTTCGCCGGCTCGGTCATGGCAAGGTTGGGCGGCGTGATGGGCTCGACCGGCGCGGGCTCGGCCTGCGCAGGCTCGGCCTGGGCGGATGGCTGTGCGATCTCGGCCTGTGCGGTCGCGGCAGGCGCGGGCCCGGTCTGCGTGGGCGCGGTCTGCGCGGTCGAGGCAGGCGCGGGCTCGGCCGGCGCGGTCGCGGTCGGCGCCGGCGACGTCGCCGCGGCGACGGTCGCGCGGGGCTTGCCACCCTGGCCGTCGAACGCAATGTAGCCGCCGATGAACACCCCGATGATCACGAGGACCACCATCGGGCCAACGAGCTTGCGTGCGAGCGATTTCCAGTCGGCCAGCCGGGACAGCTGGTCGGTGCCGATGTTCTGCTGGATGGGGACGCGATCGCTCAGCAGATCGTTCTGATCAAACCAGTCCTGGTTCGAGGTCATGTCGCTCGAGGCCTGGGCGGCAAACGGCTCGGGCATCGAATACGCCAACGGGGCTGCCACCGGCATCGGCGGCGCGGAGGTGCGCACCGGGACGGGGGTCGCAACCGGTTCGGCAGCGACCGGCTCGGCAGCGACCGGCCGGGTGGCCACCGGATGAACGACGACGATCGGCCGGGCGACGACCGGCTGAACCGCGACTGGCTGGGCGACCGGCTGGAAGGCGACGGGCTGAACCGCGACCGGCTGGGCTGCGGTGGTCCGCGGCGCGCTCCGAGGGACCGGCGGTGGCGGCAATGAGGTCCTGGACGGGCGCATGCTCTCGAGTGCGCGAGGCGGGAGCGGCGGCGGCGCCTGCGGTGCTTGCAGCGGCTGCGGCGCCAGGATCGACGGGACGGTGTTTCCGCGCGACGGCGGTGCCGTGCTTACCCGGACAGCCGGCGACTCCGAGATCGTCGGCAGCCCTTGCTGGGTCCCTTGAGGCGCGCGCGTCCGGGGCAACGGCGCCACCTCCATCGCGTGCTGCGGGACGGTCGAGCTGATCCGAGGTGCGCTCGCCCGCTTCGCCGGCGTCTGGAACATCAGATCCTCGTCTGGGTTCTTCGCAGGCGGCTGCTGAGTCGCAACCAGGTTGATGAGCTGGTTGACGGCCGTCGATTCGGTCTTTGCCATGTGTGGGACCTCGGAGAGCGCACGAAGAATTGCGGATGGAGTGGTCCAACACAAGCGAAAACCACCCGCGAGCCTGGCCATTTCCCCAAACGGTGGCACTACTTACGAAACCAACAGCCGGCTGTCACCAGGTGGGGCTGGCCGCGGCAACGTGTCAGCATGTGTGACTGGCCAACGCGGCTGAATTCACATCACCCCATGGGGGGAGGGATCGCCAGGGATCGGTCTTGAAGACCGGATCAAACGTAAGGGATTGCCGGGAGCGGAGACCAAGCTGCCGCAAAGATTGACGGCGAACTGACCATACATCTATGGTAGGGCCATCGATGGCGGTGGATGGCGCGTTCACGGACCTTCGCAAGCTGTCGGACTGGTTTGCGCGGCCCGGATTGACGGCCACGACACTCCAGATGGTCCGGCTCACGCGCCGGCTCGGCTCGACTGCGGTGCCGCTGCTCGGCCGCGCGCTGCGCAGCGACGATGCGGTGCGACGCGAGGCGGCCCGCGAGGCGCTTGCCGTGCTGGCGACCACCGACGCCCGCGCCCGGGTGATCGGCGAGCTTCGCACCGTCACCCTGGACACCAGCGTCGACGAGTCGAAGGTGTGCGCGCTCGGACTGCTCGCGGAGCTCGGTGAGCGCGGCGCCGCGCGGTTCGCGGATCCGACCGCGATTCAGCGCCGCTCGGCGCTCGCGCTTGCGACCCAGCTCGAGACTTCCGCGGACGTTGCGAGCGCGGCGGACATGATGATCCGGCAGCTCGCGGAAGCCGACGTGATGCAGATGGTCTCGGTGTTACTCGAGGTCGCCCCGAACGCGGCGCACAGGCTCGGCAGCGAGCTGGCGGTGCGACTCGATGTGACGGCCGCGCAGCGCGACCGGATCGCGGCGCTCGTGGCCACCGCCCCGACGCGTTCGCTCGAGGCGGGATCGAGGCGCGCCGCCCGGCCTACCCAGGTCGCCGTGCTCGTCGACGCCGCGGCGCGGATCGTCGTCGTCGCGAGTCGCCGGATCGCGAGCGAGCGGCGCAGCCGGCGGTGGCGGCGATGGGCTGTCCTGATCGGCGCCAACGGTTGTATCGACGACTGCCTGCACGAGGATGACGCGTCGGAGCTCGGCGCTTCGGATCCGGGCGCGCCGTTGATCGCGAACCTGTGCGCCGACGGGTATCGGGTGGCGAGCAGCGACCTCCATCACGCGCGGACCGTGGTCGCCGCGGCGGTGCGGCGAACGGCGGTCGATCCGGCGCGGCTGGGCTCGACCTACTACCTCGGGCGCGACCTGCTCGACCTCGGAGACACCCACGTGATCCGTCGGCTGCCGCGCGAGTCGGCGGCGACCGCAATCGATCGCGCGCTCGAGCTACTCGCCGGCGGGGAGTCCGGTCCTGCACGCGCCTTGCTCGATGACGCGGATCCGGCCAGCCCGGATGTCTGCGGCGCGCTCGCCGCGTGCATGCTCGCGCACGGCGACGATGCCGCCGCGGTCGCGGTCCTCGACCGGGCGATCGCCGCCGAGCCGAGCTGGCCGTTGCACCACTGGAACCTCGCGACCGCCCAGCATCGCCTCGGCGATCTGCGGCGCTGCTACCACGCGCTCCGTCGCTTCGTCGCGACGAGTGCGCTGCCGAGCGGGCTCTACGGTGATCCCGAACAGCCGGGGCGCGTCGCGTGCGCCGAGCGCATGCTCGCCGAGATCGAGCGCACCGCCCGG
>JAGSPR010000409.1 GCA_018262455.1 Deltaproteobacteria bacterium
GCATGATCGGGCGATCGCCCGAAGCCTTGAGCCAGGATGGAGCTGCTCGGAGGGTGCCCCCTCTTCCCGGCGATGAGACGTTGAAACTTGTCCTGTCCGTTGCTCGCGATGTCGATGTGGCCACCATCAGCCTTCATCGTGAGTCGATAGAACGGCCCGAAGAGGTGGTCCCAACGGCCACTCATCGGCCCCGGGCAGTCGAGATCGAGGATGGCGGTCGTCGCTCGCACTTGCCAGTCCGCGACCGTCAATCCGCCGACCGCGAGCCAGGGGTCCTGAAGTCGAAGATCGACGGTGAACTTGTCGAGCGCTCGGGCGACGCCCACGGCCGTGCGGAAGTGCAGGTGCGCCACGACCCTCACACGTCCCTTGGGGACCAGCACGACCGGGATTGCGGCGTGGCTTTCGGGTGAGCCATGCAGCCATTCCGCTTCGAACCTTCCTCGCCCTGTGGCCCTCATCTGGAGAAATCGCCGCTCTCGGCCGAACACGACGACGACTTGCCCAGCGACCGCGCGACGGGCCATCGTCTTGAAGCTCACTTCGAGCTCCTCGGTGAGCTCCTTTCGTGTCGTGGCCCCGACGCGGTGAATCTTCTCATCGATGGAGGCGCGCCGTCCCTTGATCGTCCAGGCACGCATGTCCTGGACGCTCTCGTTGAAGGCAAAGCCCAGCTCCAACGCGCTTGCGAAGCGAAACTGGCCCACGATCCGATACCGCATGATGCCGAAGCGTACGTGGATTCCTTGCGCCGCGTCATCCCGCAAGGAGCGGCGCGACGCGGTCATCACGCTCGATGCAGGCCCGAGCAGGAAGCGCATGGTCAATGGAGGCGCGGCCCCGACGTCCGGCGCGTGCGATCGATGTCCGTCTCCGTCGCGAACACGCGATGCGGTGCGGGAATCGGGAACACGGTGGGCTCGTCGACCACGGACGCAGGTCGCGTGGCTGCCCGTCCACAGGCAAGCCAACTTGGCGTATCCGCGGGGATGGGCGCTGGCATCGTTCCTGCTTCGATCGGGGGCACCGATGCGCCTCGCCTACGTGATCTTGCTCGTCTTCGTGTCGACGCCCGTGTTCGCCGAGCACGAGCCGGTGCGCGACGACGTCGTCGATCTCCGGCACAACCGGCTCCCGAACCGCCGCGTGTTCCTCGGCTGGACCGCCGACGGGCGGGCGGTCGCGCATGTCGTCACGTGTGGCGTGAACGATGGCGGTGGGCCGTTCTGCGTATCGAACCTCGAGGTGACCGGAAGGGACAAGGGGGCCGGCAAGTCCGAGTCGACGCTCGTGCTGCAGCCCGCGTGTCCCGACCCGTGTGCTCCGCATGGCGAGAAGTTCATCTGGACCGTCCCGACCGAGCTCGCGTCACAGGCGATCCGCACGGAGCGCGCGGCGCTCGACAGGCTTGGTGCGCTGCTGCCGAGCGTGCCCAACCTGCTGCCGAACATCGAGGCCATCGGGAGCACGTGTCGCGTGGACCTGATGGTCGGGAAGCGTCGCGTGCCGCGGGTCGCCATGCTGTCGCCGAAGGAGTGCATCACCGACGGCGGCTCCGAGAGCTTTCACGGTGCGCGCGTTGGCGCGGTGCAGATGTCACCGGATCGCCTGACGCTGGCGGTGACGATCACGATCTGGCTCAAGTTCATGGAGTGGTCCGATGCGGTCGACGTGACGAAGCTCGTCGATGCGAACTGAAGCGGCAGTTCATGGGCCTCGAGAGTCCGCAGCGTGGTGTTCGACTACGAAGCACGGCCTGATGCACAGCGGCGCATGACCCGCGTCCCGCGATCAAGGCGTCGCGGCCTCGGGCGCGCGGAAGCACTTCACGACCTTGCCGGTGCGGGCGCCAATCGCGGACTCTGCCATCTCGTCAGGCTGCCATCCATGCGCTGCAAAGTAGGCTTTGCAGCTGGCGATGGTCGGCTCTCCGAGTACAGCGGGTTCCAGGCACGTGCCACCCTGATTGGCTGTGTGCTCGATCGAGTACGGGCACGAGGCAGCGGCAGCACCGACAGATCCGGACGCCGGTCGAGGCGCGGCCGTAGGGGTCGCGGTCGAGGGGCCACATGCGATACAGGCGGCGAACACGGCGGCGAGTCGATAGGACATCGGATGGACCCTATTACGCTCGGATGGTCTCTTCAACACCAGCACAGGCACCGGCACGTCGCGGTGGGGCACGGCGAGGCCGGCGAGGACGATGCGGGTCGGCCGCTCGTGCGCAGAGGCAGCTCACCGCGGCGCAAGGACCGCGGATGCTGCGTTGCGTACGGTGGTCCCGCGATCGGCGAGCCGGCTGCGCTATACAGGCGCGGTGGGTTTCTGGGACTGGTTGCTCGGGAGTTCCGAGTCGGAGCCACCGCGCGTCGACGTGACCCGGTTCAGCGACGACCGCCTGCGCCGGCTCTGGTCCGAGCGCACCGAGCTCACCGACGGGGCGCGCGACGCCGTGCGCGCGGAGTGCATCCGGCGCGAGCTCGCGCTCGAGGGGATGGGCGCGCGCCCGCGCTCCGAGCCCGGGCGCGCGATGCCGCCCGAGCCGGCGACGACCGCATCGAGCTCGACGCGCGACGACGTCCGCGAGCAGCGCTACGCCGATGGCCGGCTCTGGCGTCGCTGGCAATGCCGCGCGGGCCGCGAGCACGGCCGGTTCGAGGAGCTGTCCGGAAGCGGCGCGCCGGCGATCGACGGCGCGTACGAGGACGGCGTGCCGGTCGGGCGCTGGATCCACCGCCGCCCCGATGGCTCGATCCTGGCCCAGGTCGATCACGAGGCGGGCGTGGCGTGCCGGTTCGAGGCGCGGACCGCCGGCGGTCAGGTGCGGCCGCCCGTGCCATCGGCCAGGGCCGAGCACGCCGAGCTGTGGGCGCGGCTGTTCGACATGTGGGACGACGTGATCGCCGAGCGCGAGACGGTCGGCCTGGTCCAGGCGATGCTCAAGAACTGGCCGGTCGCGGCGCGCCTCGCACCGGTGGAGTGGCTCCTCGAACGCCGGGCCGCGGGCGAGGGACCCCCGAGCTGGTACTCGGAAGACTGGGAGCTGCTGGTCGATCCGAACGACGATCCGCGCGCGGCCCTCATCGACAAGCTCCAGATCGGTCACGACGCGCTCACGGACGAGCAATCGAGCCGTCTGGCGCGGCACGCCTCGCGGCTGAGATCGCTCGCGCTGACCGAGCTGGATCTCTCGTCCAGGCTGAACCCGCTGTTCGGCGCAGACGTCGAGTGGCCTCGGCTCGAACACCTGAGCGTGGACGAGTGCTATCCGGCCGACCACGTGATCGCGCTGCTGCGCTGCATCGCGCAGGCCCGCCTCCCGGCCCTGCGCTCGCTCTGGCTCGATGACGCCATCCCGCTCGAGGGCCTCGAAGCCATCCTCGCGGCGCCGTTCATCGATCGCCTCGAGTCGTTCCGACTCGGCACGCAGGACGAGGCGGTGCTCGCGCGGTTCGCCGCGCAGGCGATGCCGAACCTGCGCGAGCTGGTGCTCGGGGATCCCGGCGACGAGCTCGACCACGAGCTCGTCGCCGAGCTCGCGGAGGACCTGGCGCGGCTCACCGATCCGACGCTGCGTCCCAGGCTCGAGCGCATCGCCCTCGAGTTCGCGTTCCCCAGGCGCGCGTTGCCCCGACGGCCCGGTCTGACGTTCGACATCTCATCGCGCGATGACTAGCGACCAGCAGCAAGACCACCGCAGGGAGCCACCCCATCGCCGGCATGGATAGATCATGACGGCACCGACCACGTGCGCTGACGCTCGTTCTTGCACGATGGATCCTGGCCATGCTCGGCGCGCGTGGTGGGCTCACGCCGGGTCCTGGCTGCGACGGGCTCCGAGCCACGCCCACGCGAGCAGCCCCAGCCCGGCGACGACGATCGCGCCGCCGATCCCCGCGAGCTGGTGGCCGAGCGTGAAGACCGGGTCGTAGTCGAAGTACCTGCGCGGCATCCCGCGCGTGCCGAGCCAGGCCGTCGCGGCCACGTGGAGCACCATCCCGGCGCTGCACGCCACGGCGGCCGCGGTTGCGAGGCGCGGCCTGGGGGTCCGATGGAGGAGCGGCGCGGCCCAGGCATGCAGCGCGGCAAGCGCGGCGAGCGCGATGATCGCCGCGCGCACGTGGTCCTCGGCGAGCGCGAAGTAGGTGTCGAACAGGAAGGAGTCCTCGTGCAGGAAGTACCCGATGGACGAGACCACCGCCTGGCCGAGGATCGCGGGCGCGCACCCGAGGATCACGAACGCGACGACCGGGCGGTTCGCGCCGCCGCGCGCAGCCAGGGCGATCCAGGTCCCGATCGTGGCGAGCGCGAGCACGCGCAACGGGGTGAAGGCCCACAGCGCGGCGCACACGACCGCGACCAGCGCCAGCGTCGCGCGGGCGTCCGGTGTGACCGGGGTCGGCCCGGCCGCGATCGCCGCCCGCGGGAGCTCGTGGGCCGACGAAGGCGCGTGGGGCGAGGCGCGCTCCCCGAGGAGCGTGGTGGTCGCGAGCACGACCGCGGCAAACGCCGTCGCAGCGGCGCCCAGCGCGCGCGCGGACGTGCCGGTCCCGTGCACGTCGAGGAGCGCCGCCGCGCTGGCGAGCGCGATCGCCGCGACGAACGCCGACGCGATCACGAGCTTCGCGGGCTCCACCGCGCGCGCGCGGCGGACGATCACCAGCGCCAGGTGAACCGCGTAGACCAGGCCGGCGAGCGCGAACGCCCCCGGCACGACCACGCGCACGATCCGGTCGAAGGAGGTCTCGAACTCGCCGACTCCATAGGCGGGATACGACGTCCAGCCACCCTCCGGAGGAGCCGCGAGCGCGAGCACGGTCGCGCCGAGCCCGATCAGCCACAGCGCCAGGCCAACCCACGCGAGGGCGGGCGCGACGAGCCGCCGGTCACCGACGAGGTCGCCGACCGCGACATAGCCGAAGCTGCCCGCGAGCATCGGCGCCGCCACCGCCAGCGCGAACACGTGGTGCAGATCGAACATGCGACCATAGCGATCGCCGCCCCAGAGCGCGCCTGGCCGCCACAGCTCGAGCTGCATGGCGAGCCCGCCGATCAGCCCCGCCACCACGATCAGCGCACCGAACGCGAGGTGCAAGCGCGCGACGTACGCCGCGCTGCGGAGCTGACTGGTCATGGCACGCATCCTAGCGGATCTGCGGTGCGTTCCTGTCCCGCAGATCGATGGCCATCTCTACTGCTCGCCGTGCCAGCACCGGTTGATTGACCCGCTCCGTTCCCGGACGAACAGGAAGAACGTCCAGCCGTTGCTGGGGTCGACGTAGCGCCGTCCAGAAGCGCGCGTGACGCTCGCGGCTGCCTGGGTCTCCCAGTGGAATAGCTGGGGGCTGCTCGCGTAGTCGCGATAGCGCGTCGTGGGCGAGAAGGCCTTGCCGGATTTGTCGAGCGTGACGAACAGGAGCTCGCGCTTCCGATCCTCGAGCTTGAGGATGCCGGTCTGCAGCTTGATCAGCTTGTCGCCAGCGGCGACATAGGCGATCGCCGCGGCGATCTCGCGCCGCGAGTAGTGGCAGTGCAGGGCGAGCGACCACTCGGGGACCGGAAGCACTCGCGGCGCGATGCCGACGCGATCTTCGAGCACCTGGCCAAGCTCCTCGAGCTCGCGGACGATCGTGGGACGCGCCGCGAAGTACTCGACGGTCGCCTCTGCCGCGCGGAGGACGCCGCCATTCGACAGCTGGGACTCGAGCATGACGAGCCGGCGGCGATCGTGATCCGCCCAGCCGGACGATGGACGTTCGATCGCGGCCGCCAGGACATCGTGGTGGGTGCGAAGCCGCGGCAAGCTTGACGAGGCCAGCGCTGCGCTGGAGCGTGGTCCACCCGCCGGCGCGGTAGAACTCGGCGCGGTGCTGGCCGATGAAGTCGAGCACGAGGCACGACGCCTTGCCTCGGGCTGTCACCGGACACGGCGAGTGATGGAATCCCGGCGGCGGTGAACCGGGCGGCCATGAACTCGGTGTGCTCGACGCTGACGCAGAAGGCGAGCGCGCGGATCTTGCGAACATCGGCCACGCGCTTCGCGAGCTGGGTCTGGATCAGCTCCGCGCGCCTGTCGTGACCGGTGTAGAGGCCGCCGAGCTCGGCGGCGACGTAGCCCTTGGGGGACCGATCGGCCGGCCGTGTGAGGTGATCAAGCCCACTGCTCAGAACCGCCCGACGAGCATCGCGCCCGCGATGCCCCCGCCGACCGTCGGCGTGACCCGGAGCGCGTGCGACGACGACATCGCCGCCGGCGCGGTCAGCCACAGGATCGCGCCGGTGACCACCGCCGCGCCGCCGGCCCCGATCAGTGCGGTCGCGATCCGGCCGTTGCTGCGCGTCGCGTCGACGTCGGCCTGGGCCGCGGCCACCGTCGCGTCGGGGCAGGTGTCGACCGAGCCGCCGCACGTGGCGTTCGCGGCCTCCCAGCGCGAGCTCGCGCGCTTCCCGAACACCGCGCCGACCCCGATCGCGGCGAGGCCGCCGATGCCGATCGACAGCCCGAGCACGCGCCGGCCGTGCCGGGTGGTGGAGGTGTCGCGTGGCTCGCCGCCCGACGACGACGAGGCGAGCGGCGCGAGCGGCGCGACCGGCGCGGCCGGCGCCGCCGGCGCCGCCAGCGCGGCCAGCGTCGGGATCTCGATCATCGTGACCTGGCCCTCGACCGCGCGGAGCGTCTGCGTCCACGGCCGGTACCCGGGCGCCTGGGCGACCACGACGATCGGCCCCGGATCGATCGGCAGCGGGATCGAGATCGTCGGATCCGCCGGCGTCTGATCGAGCGTGACCTGCAGCCCGGCGGGGGCCGCGCCCTGCAGCTTGATCACGAACCGTGGCAGCCGCGGCTCGAGCCTCGCGGCGTTCGCTGCCGCGTCGGCGCGCAGGTCCGTGTCCGGCGCGGTGTCCGCGAGATCGCGCCACCGCCGCCACGCCGACGCGACGCGCCCGAGGCGCGTCGTGCACTCGGCGAGCGCGCCCTTGGTGCCGCTGTCGGGATAGCGGGCGAGGCTCGCCTCGAGCTCCTTGCATGCCTCGGCGAACTTGCCCGCCTCCATGTCCTTGATGCCCTGATCGAACAGCGCGACCGCCTCGGCCTGCGCGTCCGCGCGCGCCGGCGCGGGCGCGAGCCAGAAGGCCGCGATCGCGATCGCGAGGTGGCGTCGCGCGATCGTCATTGCTGGATCCCCACCGCAATGAACTGGGCGTGCATGGCGCCGATGAGGTCGGTGCGCGTGAGCGTGTCGGGCTTGCCGTCGTTGTTGAGGTCCGCATACACGTCCGCGATCGGGATCTGGACCTGCGGCTGAAACATGTCCGGCGTGTAGAACGCGCCCGGCGGTGCAGGCGCCGCGCACTGCAGCACGCCGCCGGTACCGGCGAGCAGGTCGTCGCGACCGTCGCCGTTGATGTCGAGCATGCCGGAGAGCCGGGTCGCCACGGGGATAGGCAGCGGGACCGGGTCGCCCACGAACACGCGCGGCGCGTTCTGGTGGTACAGCTTGGCGCCGCCGATCTCCATCGCGAACAGATCGCGGCGCGGCGCGTTCGGCGAGAACCGCCCGAGCTCCGCGCTGGGGTCGGTGCCGACCGCGACCGGCGCGTCGAACGTCCCCGGGCTCGTCGCGCGGTTGTACAGGATCGCGACGGTGCTGTTGACGCGGACCACGATGTCGTCGAGGCCGTCGGCGTCGACGTCGACCAGCCGGTCCGGGAACGCGTTGCTGGACGGCAGCGACGACGGGGCCGGGTCGTAGACGCCGGGCGAGCCCGGGCGCGCGAAGTAGGGCCGCAGCGAGAAGTCGGTCGCCACCATGAGCACGTCGACCAGGGCGTCGCCGTCGAGCTTGCCGACCAGGAACCTGGCGACCTGGCCCGTGGTGATCGTCTGCGGCGCCAGGAAGTTGCCCGGCGCCGCCGGGTTCTGGCGGCGGACGAACACCGTGCTGTTGCTGCCGAGGTACACGACGTCGTTGAAGCCGTCGTCGTCGACGTCCGCGATCTCGAGATCGAA
The DNA here is from genome assembly GCA_018262455.1 of Deltaproteobacteria bacterium. The sequence continues at coordinate 8,012 of JAGSPR010000409.1, forward strand.
CGCCATCGTCGGGGTCGCGGACATCGTGCGCGAGGCGCCGAGCGTGCCATTGCCGTTGCCCTTGAAGATCACGATGTCGGGCGTCTGCGACGTGCCGGTGCCGACGACGAGGTCGACGATCCCGTCGTGATCGACGTCGCCGACGGCGATCGTCGCCGCGTCGAGTGCGCTGTACTTGACCGGCGCGGCCCAGCTCGGGATCCGCGCGCACCCGCTCGTCGTGTCCGCGTCGGCGTGGCCGTCGAGGAAGATCTTGTCCGTGCCCGAGTCCACCAGGGTCCCTCCGATCCCGGTCGGATCGTGCGCGCCGAGCAGCTGCTCGCAGGCGCTGCTCGCGACCGCGAGCGCGGTCACCCACATCACGCGTCTGTTAGCGATCACCTCGCCCATACTATCACGCGCCGCGCGCGTGCTCGCCGGGACGCGGATCGTCGTGCCGCGAGATCACGGCGCCGGCCGACGGCGCGCGAATTCCAGGAGGAGATGGACCCACATGCCGGTCTGCCAGGCTGTCGAGCGATGGGCAGAGGACGGGGCTTCGAGCGACCCCGAACAGCGAGCAAAGGTCCGGAGATGTCGATGCGGGCGCGTACGTGCGACGCATCTCGATGAGCCGACGCCGCGCACGAATCACGCGGATGTGAACGACGGTTAGCGAGTCCGGGCTCCTGCCGTCGTAGGGTCAGCCATGGTCCGACTGCTGTGGTTACTCGCGGCCGCGTGTGGCGGATCTCCGTCGATATCGATCCCGGAACGGCGAACCGAACCCGTTGCTGGTGCTGCCGATATCGTGCCGGCCAGCGCACTGGATCCGGGCAAGTGCGATGACGTTCCGAACATCCACCTGGAGCAGCTTGCCGTCGGCGTGCATCGCGGTGAACGCGTGGCTCTCGACCTGATTCCCAAGGCACGGGTGGTCTGTACCGATCGTTGCAGGGGTGAGTACGTGCTGGATGTCGACGGTAGACGCGACCTCCTCTTGATGGGCATCCGTGGCTGTGAAGGCCGACGACGCGCTATCGATTTGTCGGCACGTATGACCAGCCGCGCAGGCTCGCGGAAAATTTCACGTTCGCGATCGAGAAGTACTGCCGTGTGACACCACCCTCGACGTGAACACTGGACGAGCACGTTCGCGCCACGCGCGGCAGGGTACGATGATCCATGGTCCAAAACCGAAGCCTCGGGTGGGTGGAGCGGTCGTGGTGCGCGTTGATCACGACCCTCGGGGCCGCGGTCGCCGGGTGCGGCGGCGGGGGCTTGTCGCCGGCGTGCAGCGACGAGACCACGATCCCGACCGCCACCAGCGGCGACTGGGGTTTTGCGCCGATGGTGTCGCCCGACGGCAACCACCTGGTGTTCCTGTCGCACTCGGTCGCGTCCTCGGCGGGCACCCTGGTCGCGCACGCGGTCGAGACCGGCGTGACCACCGAGCTCGCGACCGACGTTCCGGATCTCGACGGCGGCGAGCTGTCCGCGGATGGCGCGGTGGTGCGCTACTTCGTCGGCGGCACCGACGTCGTGGGCGTGGCGTTCGCGACCGGCGAGCCGGTCCCGCCGATCACGCTGTCGACCGCCGTGTTCGCCGTCGACATCAGCCCCGACGGCTCGACGATCGTGGGGTCGACCGGCGACGCGATCGTGGTGTTCGACGGCGTCACCGGCGCGGAGCGCGCGCGGTTTCCTGGGGCGTTCGAGAGCGGCAGGATCTCGCCCGACGGCAGCCGGTTCGCGTACTTCCGGACCACCGAGAAGATCGAGCTCCTCGATCTCGTCACCGGCGACCACCGCGACGTCCTCACCGACAGCGCGATCGCCCACCTGGTCGACCGGCTCGACTGGCTGCCCGACGGCCGGAGGGTCATCACCGTGCTCGACGACGGGCTCGGGATCGTCGACCTCGACGCGCCGGTGCCGAGCGTGCACCCGGTGCACGCTGGCGTGATCACCCGGGGCGTGCGCGCCGCGCGCGGCGCGGACGTCATCGTCTACACCGACGAGGCCGGCGGCCACGTCTGGCCGTGCGCCTTCGAGATGCTCCCGTGATGGCCCCCGAAGCCGTCGCCGTGGGTGTCACCGGGGGCTCGACAGGGCGATCGTCGCGCCCGACCACCCGGCGAAGTTGCTGTCCTCAGCGCAGCAGCTTCGGATCCTCGGCATTGGGATCGCGGACGAACGGAACGTGGCTGGAGGTGGCCGGGCGCACCGCGACGATGGGCGCCGATCTCGGGCTCGCGCGGAACGGATGCGGATCGACGTGGGGGGCGCGCGGGCGGTCCGCGACGACCTCGCGCGGTGCCGCAGGCCTGACGTCGACGTCAGCCTCGGCCTCGGCGTCCTCGCTCACCGTCGGTCGCAACAGCCTGACCACCAGCGCGACGGCGGAGCCAAACGCGAAGCCGCCGATGTGCGCGTCATAGGCAACATCGGATCCCCGCTCGAAGCTCGTCAGCAGGAGCTGTTCCGCCAGCCACAGCGGCAATGCGAGATACGCCGCCATCTGGAACGTGCCCGTGGATCGATAGAACCAGTACCACAGCGTGATCTTCGTCCGCGCGAAGCAAACCAGAAACGCGCCCATCGTCGTTGCGACTGCACCGGAGGCACCGACGAGCAGCGTCGGCTCTCCGTGGTACATGAAGTCGAAGGTCAACGTGGCAGCGGCCGCGCCAAGCAAGTAGAACGCGACGAAGCGCACGGCGCCCCAGCGGTCCTCGAGCGCGGCGCCGGCCAGCAGCAGGAACAACATGTTACCGATCAGGTGCAGCCAGCCGCCGTGGACGAACGCTGAGGTGATGAGACTCGTCCCCAGCCCGCTGCCGGTCACGTAGCCAAACCCCAGCACCACGTCATCGCTGGTCTCCGCGATGGCCGACGCATACACCTGTACCAGCGCACAGACGGCGATGATGCCGATGGTGGCCCAGGGCATCCGGCGAAGTGTGTGATTGATGCCGATGGGGATGATCACGTCGGGACGCTAACGAAGCCGTCGATTGTGGGCAAGGAGGATCGTGTGTTGTGCCGTCGGATGACCGAGGCGCCGGACGGGAACCACCTGAAGATTGCCTTTCCGTGAGCTGCGGATCCAGCGCGCGGTCTGAGGTCGAACGAGCGGCGCCGCTCGGGTACCCTGCGTGGAATGTGGCAGACGGCGCGCGAGCTCGAGGATTACGTGTTCGGTTGCCCATCGTGCGGAGGGGCCTTTCCGATGCTCCGGACGATCGCGCCGCTTGTCTACTGGCACAACGAGACCGACCCATTCGTCCCGAGCGATGCGCTCGGGGCAGCGCTCGACGCCTTGCTCCGCCAGCAGCGACCCGCAGATGCCTCCGCGCTGCTCGCGACGGCACCCGCGATGCCCGCGACGGCA
>JAGSPR010000135.1 GCA_018262455.1 Deltaproteobacteria bacterium
CAGCTGCGGCGGCGCGATCAACGCCGGCACCGGCCGCTACGCGTTCACCCCGACCGACCCGGTGACCACGCCGTGCAACGTCTCGGTCCAGGTCTGCGATAGCGGCGCGCCGCAGCAGTGCGCGACCCAGACGACCGCGGTCACCGTGACCCTCGTCAATGACCCACCGGTGATCACGAGCACGGCGCCGGCCACCACGACCAAGCTGGTGCAGTACGTCTATGGCGCGACCGCGACCGATCCGGATGTGCCGACGCAGACGCTGACCTGGTCGCTCGGCGCGGCCGACAGCTGCGGCGGCGCGATCAACGCGAGCACAGGCCGCTACACGTTCACGGCGAGCAACTTCACGCCGTGCATCGTCGCGGTGACCGTCTGCGACAGCGGCGCCCCGCAGCAGTGCACCTCGCAACAGACCAACGTCACCATCGAGTCGTGCCAGCTGGCGATCGAGACCGGCACACCTCAGACCGCGGTGGTCAACACGGCCTTCGCCGATCCGCTCGCGGTCGTGGTCACGGACGCCGGCGGCTCGCCGCTCTCCGGCTTCGCGGTCACGTTCTCGACGCCGGCCACCGGCGCCTCGGCGGCCATCACCGGGACCACGACCACGGACGGGACCGGTCAGGTCGGCGTGACCGCGACGGCAAACGGCAACGCGGGCGGCTACACCGTCGCCGCGAGCACGGACTGTGCGGCCGCCCCCGTGACGTTCTCGCTCACCAACCTCGCGGGCGCGGCGGCGTCGATCGCCGTGACCGGCGGCAACAGCCAGTCCGCGGTGGTCACCACGGCGTACGCGGCTCCGCTCGCGGTGACGGTGCTCGATGCCGACGGCAACCCGGTCTCGGGCGTCGCGGTGACGTTCTCGCCGCCGACCTCAGGCGCCTCGGCCTCCCTGTCATCGACGGTCGTGGTCACCGACGGTGCGGGCGTGGCCCAGCCGAACGCGACCGCCAATACCGTCGCAGGTGCGTTCCAGATCACCGCCGCGATCGGCGGTGCGGTCACCCCGGCGAGCTTCTCGCTCACCAACCTGCCCGGCCCCGCGGCCTCGCTGCAGGTGGTCTCGGGTGACGGCCAGGCGACCCTGGTCAGCACCGCATTTGCCGCTCCGCTCGTGGTCGTCGCGCTCGATCAGTTCGACAACGTCGTACCTGGGATCGACGTGACGTTCGTCGCGCCTGGAACCTCACCGAGCGCCGTCCTCACGCCGAGCAGCTCGGTCACGACCGATGGCAACGGCCGCGCCAGCGTGACCGCCGTCGCCGATGACACCGATGGAACCTATCCGGTGACCGCCAGCCTCGCGGGTGGCCAGGTCGCCAACTTCGTCCTCACCAACACCCCGATCCCGCCGATCGTGATCGTCGCCGAGTCCGGCGGCTCACAGACCCCGACCGTCAACACCGCGTTCGGTGCGCCGCTGGTCGTGCTGGTGACGCAGGGAGGCAGCCCGTTGGCAGGCGCGGCCGTGACGTTCTCTGCACCGTCGACCGATCCGACCGCGACGCTCGGCGCGACGACCGCGACGACCGACGCGACGGGCCACGCGCAGGTGACCGCGACGGCGAGCACCGGCGCCGGCGCGTACGTGATCGTCGCGACGGCCACCAACGCGACCGGGCCGGCCGAGTTCCCGGAGACCAACCAACCCGACGCCGCGGCCAGCATCGTCGCCGATCCGACGTCGACGCCACAGACCTCCCAGGTGGGCACGGCGTTCTCCGTCCCGCTGGGTGCGACGGTGCTCGATCAGTTCGGCAACCCGGTGCCCGGCGTCGACGTCACGTTCGCGCCGCCCGCGTCGGGCGCCTCGGCGACCCTCAACGCGACGACCATCACCACGGACGCGAACGGCCGGGTCTCGGCGACCGCGACCGCGACCGCCGTCGCCGGCAGCTACACGATCGACGCGACGGCGCCCGGCGTGGTGGGGGCCGCGCAGTTTGCGCTGGCCAATAGCAGTGGCGCGCCGAGCTTCATCACTGTCGTGTCAGGAACGCCGCAGGTCACCACCGTGGGCACCGCGTTCGGCGCTCCGCTGGTGGCGCGGGTCACCGACGCATCCGGCAACCCCGTTCCGAACACGAGCGTGACGTTCACGCCGCCGGCGTCCGGCGCGAGCGCGACGACGAGCGCGGCGACCGCCGTGACCGACGGCAGCGGCTTCGCGCAAGTGAACGCCAGCGCCAACACCGTCACCGGCAACTACCAGGTGGCGGCCACGATCGTCGGCGGTGCGACGCCGGCGCAGTTCGACCTCGCGAACCGACCGGACGCGCCGCAGACGCTCACCATCGACGCGCTGTCCACGCCGCAGAGCGCGCTCGTCGGCACGCCGTACCCGGTGCCACTCCGCGCGGTCGTGGCCGATCAGTTCGGCAACCCGGTGCCGGGCGTGACGGTGACGTACGCCGCGCCGAGCTCGGAGCCGACCGTCACGCTCTCGACGACCTCCCCCGCCACCGACGCCAACGGCACGACCAGCGTGGTCGCGGTCGCCGGCACCATGGCGGGGACGTTCCCGGTGACCGCCACGGTGACCGGCGTCGCGCCGGGGACGTTCACGCTCACCAACCTTCCGCCGTCCGTGGGGCCGGCCGCGATCACGGTCGCCGGCGGTGGTCAGACCACCCTCGCCACGACGGAGTTCCCCGCTCCGCTCGTGATCCGGGTGACCGACGCCAGCGGCGATCCGGTGGCGGGCGTGGCGGTAAACCTCGCGTTGCCGAGCACCGGCCCCAGCGCGACGGCGTCGACGACCGCGCCGGTGACCGACTCCAACGGCGAGGCCACCATCACGCTGACGGCCAACGCCGAGCCAGGCATGTTCGCGGCGATCGCGTCGGCGGCGGGCGCTGCCGCGCCCGTGATGGCGACGTTCACGATCACGCCCATCCCGACCACGACGACGATCGAGGCCACGCCGAGCAGCCCGACGATCGACGGTACGGTGACGCTGACCGCGACCGTCGTCAGTGAGCACGGCACGCCCACGGGCATCGTGCACTTCCTGGTCGACGGGCACGACATCGGGACCGGGATGCTCATCGACGGCGCGCTCACGATCACCGTGGACGCGACCACCGTCGCGCTCGGATCGCACGAGGTCATCGCGACCTTCGACGCGTCTGGACCGTTCGGCGCAAGCTCGTCGGCGACGGCGGTCGTGGTGATCGGCAGCGACTCGGGTTCGCTGAACGGCGGCGGCGGCTGCGCCATCGGGCGCGACGGCCCCGGCGGCGGCTGGATCCTGCTGCCCCTGGTCGTCGCCCTGTGGATGGGTTGGCGGCGGCGCGGCAAGCTGGCCTCGAGCACGCTCGCGCTGGTGCTGATCGCGGCACTCGAGCCTTCGGCCCGCGCGCAAGCCACAGAGTCGCCGGGCGCGGCCATCGATGTGTTCCGTTCCGCTGCGGCTGGAAGCGACTGGTTCACGCTGGACTCGCTCGACTTCCGGGGACACCTGCGGCTCGCCCTGCGCGGGCTGCTCGAGCCCGCGCACAATCCACTGGTCAACTACGCAGCCGACGGATCGATGCGCTCGCTCGTGGTGTCGAATCAGTTCTTCATGCACGCAGGCGCGAGCCTCGTCGTGCGTTCCCGCTACCGGTTCTCGCTCGCTGTCCCGCTCGCGCTGCACCAGGGCACCGAACCCAGCTTCTTCGAAGGGATCCGCGTGGACCCGTCGGGCTCCGGCGGCGTCGGCGACCTCGCGGCCTCCGGTGACGTGCGGATCCTCGGCCGTTACGGCGATCCCGTCGAGCTCGCCGCCGGGCTCACGGTCCTGTTCCCGACCGGCTCGCAGGCCGGTTTCCGCGGCGACGGCTCGATGGGCGGCTACCCGCACGTGAACGCGGCGGGCCAGGTCGGCCTGGTCGCGTGGGCCGCCGAGCTCGGGCTCGCGATCCGGCGCGGCGCGCGCATCGGCAACGTCAACTTCGGCAACGAGCTACGGTTCCGTGCGGCGACGGGCCTGCGGCTGTTGCACGCTCGCATGCTCGTTGGCCCCGAGCTCTACGGCGCCGCCGATCTCGGCTCGTCGGCCGGCGACCCACGCGAGACCTCGCTCGAGGGCGACCTCGGTGCGCGCTACCAGCTGGCTGCGGCGTGGGCGATCCGGCTCGGCGTGGGCACGGGCCTGGCGAAGTCACCCGGCATCCCGGACTGGCGCGCGCTCTTGTCGGTGGACTGGAAGCCAGCGGTTGCCGAGGCTGCCCCGCGCCGTGCTCGGCTTCCGGTGGCTGCCGCTGCGCCGATCGACGGCGATGGCGATGGCGTGACCGACGACCTCGACCCATGCCCCGCGGTGCCGGCGGGACCGCACCCCGATCCGGATCGCCACGGCTGCCCGGAGCAAGACCGCGACGGCGACGGTGTGTTCGACCGCGCCGATCAGTGTCCCGAGGTCGCCGCGACCACACATCCGGACGAGCACAAGCCTGGCTGCCCGGATCAGGACAGCGACGGCGACGGCGTCTACGACTCGGCCGATCTCTGCGTCGCCGAGACCGCCGGTCGCAACCCGGACCCGGCGAAGTCCGGCTGTCCCAAGCCGGATCTCGACAAGGACAGCGTGCCCGACGACGTCGACGCGTGCCCCCCGAAGCCGGGCGCACCCGGGCCCGATCCCAAGAAGAACGGGTGCCCGGGCCTGGTCGTCATCACCGGCTCTCAGATCGTGATCCTCGAGCAGGTGCAGTTCGCGACCGACAAGGACACGATCTTGAAGAGCAGCTATCCGATCCTGCAGGCGGTGGCCAACACGCTGACGTCGGTGCCAACGATCACGAGCGTGTCGATCGAGGGACACACCGACAACAAGGGTGCGTCAGCGCACAACCAGGACCTCTCGGAGCGCCGCGCCCAGAGCGTGATGAAGTGGCTGGTCGATCATGGCATCGAGGCCGGGCGGCTCTCGGCACACGGCTTCGGCGACACGCGCCGGTTGCAAGACAACGCGACCGCCGCGGGCCGCGCCAAGAACCGCCGTGTCGAGTTCCACATCGCGGACCCGAACGCCGCGCCGCCGTAGGCTAGTCGAGCTCGTTATCTACGATGTGCCAGCGGATCCCGTTGGCGTGGCGCACCACGCGGGGCGTCGACGCGGTGATGAGCTCGATCACGACGTGGACGCGGTGAGGGACTCGCGCATCCCGGGTGGTGGTCACGTTGCGCACCGGGCTGCCGAACCGCATCACGTCGACCTTGCGCTCGAGGTCCGGGCCGAGCTCGACGCCATCCAGGATCACCTCCGCGCTGGTGCGCGTGATGCGACCCTCGGTGACGGTGAGGTTGCCGGTCACCGCGATCTCGAGATCGCCGCTGCCATTTTGGCCCCGGTACACGATGTCACGCACGCGCGCCGGGCCTGTTGGGGGCTCCGGGTCAACGACGGCGACGCGCGGTTGCGGCCTCGTCGCGCGCGTCGGGGCTGACGAGGTTCGTGCGGCGAGCGCGTCGGCGCGCCGGGCGGAGAGCTCGAGCCGAGCGGCCTCGGCGTGTTGCGCGTCGACAGCACGCTTGCGATCGGCAAGCTCGATCTCGGCGCGCTTGCGCGCATCGGCGAGTCGGCGCAGCTCGCCGCGGAGCTTGCCGAGCTCGGCCTCGCTGGCCTTGCGTACATCCGCCGCGACCAGCTCGGCCTGCAGCTTTGCCTCGGCGCGACTGCGGGCGGTGAGATCGCCGGCGGCTTGCTCGGCCGTGCGCCGGCGTAGCTCGAGCTCCGCGAGGCTGCGCTCGGCCTCGAGCTTGGCCGCGAGCGCGGTGCGCGCTGCGTCCTGGGCCTGATCGCGTTGCCTGGTCGCTTCGTCCTTGGCGAGCTGGGCATTGCGCGTGGCAACCTCGGCGGCCGCGCGCTGACGTGTCGCGTCGTGCGCGGCGCGTTCGGCCTCGGCTTGCTGCCGCGCCGCATCGACGACCGCTCGCTCGGCCACCGAGCGCCGGCTCGCGGCGTCCTTCGCGGCGGCTTCGGCCTCGGCGCGCTTGCGTACCGCGGTCGTGGCAACGGCCTCGGCGGTGGCGCGCTGATCGACGACGGTCGCCAGTGCGGCGCGGGTCTGTTCGAGATCCTGCTTCGCGCGAGCCGCGGCGGCCTCGGCCGCGATGCGCTTGCGTTCGGCCTCGGCGGTCTCGAGCCGCGCCTTGGCGAGCCGTTCGTCGGCGGCCCGGGCGTCGCCATCGAGGCGCTGTCGGTCGGCGGCCGCCGCACGATCGCGAGCCCGGTTCGCCTCCTTGACGGCAGCCTCGGCCGCGTCGCGCTCGCGGAGCGCGTTCGCGAGCAGCTCGCGGGCCGGCGCTTCCTTCGACCGGGCCGCGGCGAGCGCCGCCTTCGCCTTGTCCTCGAACAGCTTGACGTCGGCTGCCTTGCGATCAAGAGCGGCGAGCTGCGCTCTGGCTGCGCGCGACAGCTGCTCGGCCTCGGCGCGCGCGGCTTCGGCGCGTTGCTTCTCCGCCAGCGCCTCGTGCTGCGCGTGCGCCGCGGCGGCCTTCGCCACCTCGGCCTCGGCTCTCGCCGCGGCGGCCTCGGCCTTCGCCCCTTCCGCTTCGGCGCGCGCCGCGCTCTCGTTCTTGCTCAGCTCCTTCTGCGTTGCGAGCTGGGCCGCCTTCGCGTCGGCCTTCGCACGGTCCGCCGTCCGCCGCGCGAGGTCGGCCTCGTCGCGCAGCTTCGCGAGCTCCGCGGCTGCCTGCCGCGCCGCGGCGCCCTGCTTGTCGAGCTCGCGCCTCGCAGCAAGGTCCTGGGCAGCGATCGCGGCCTTCATGCGCTCGGCTTCGCGCCGCGCCTTGTCGGCGTCCTCACGCAGCTTCGCGAGCTCCTGCGCGGCCTGGCCCGCCGCCGCGCTCTGCCCGTCGAGCTCGCGCTTTGCTGCGGCCTCCTGCGTCGCCTTGGCCTCGGCCCGCGCACGCTCCGCCTCGCCCCGCGCCCGGTCCGCTTCGTCGCGCAACCGGGCAAGCTCGGCGGCCTGGCGTGCTGCGTCGCGCTTCGCCGTGGCGTCGGCGCTGGCATCCTTCGAATCCTTGAGGTCCTTCGCGTCCCGCGCTGCCTTGGCCTCTGCGCGGGCACGCTCGGCTTCGCGCCGCGCCCGGTCGGCCTCATCGCGCAGCTTCGCGAGCTCCTGATTGGTGGTCTGCTTCGCGGCGTCGCGCTTGGTCGCGTCCTCGCGGCGAGCTCGCTCGGCCTGCTCGCGCAGCATGGCGAGCTCCTGCTTCGCGCGGTCCGCCTCCGAGGTTGCGGCCTGCCGCGCTGTTGCGTCGCTCGCCGCGGTCTGCTTCAGGCGATCGAGCTCTGCCTGGGCCTCGGCCATGTCGCGCTTGGCGGCGCGCGCTTCGTCCTTCGCCCGGTCCGCCTCGACGACCGCCGCCTGGCGCGCGGCTTCCGTCGCCGCCTTCATCCGATCCGCTTCGCGTTGCGCGGTGATCGCCGCGGCGTTCGCCCGCGCCGCCTCGCGCTTGGCAGCGGCTGCCTCGTCGCGCGCTTCGTTCGCCGCCACCCGGGCCCGATCGACATCCGCCGTGGTCGCTTGGCCCCGGCGCTTGGCATCGGCGGCCACCTGCTGCGCCGCCGCCGCCCGGTCCGCCTGCTCGGCTGCCGCTTTGCGCAGGCGCTCGGCCTCGCCCTGTGCCGCCGCTGCCGTCTGCCTCGCCTTCGCCGCATCGGCGATCGCCGCCGCACTCGCCTGCTCCGCCCGCGCTCGCGCATCCTCGGCCGCCACGCGCGCTCGATCGGCCCGGTCGGCCTTCGCGAGCGCGTCTCCGTCGGTCTTTGCGGGGGCAGGATCGCGCGCCGTGACCGAGACCACCACGTCCTTGCCCTCGGTCGTGACGTCGTATCGGCCAGGCCGTGCGAGCGTGACGATCACGCGAACCAGCTGCCCGCCGTCGTCGAGCTGCTGCGCCGCGACCGTGCTCACCGCCCAGGTCCCCGGCGTGAATGCGGCCGTGTTCTCGTGCTCGGCCAGGCTCGGGGCGAGCCGCGTCGTCGCGAGGTCGAGCACGACCCGGGTCGGCCTCTCGAGCTTGTACGCCGTGAACGTCGGCGTGTCGGTGCTGCGGATGACGATCCGGGTCGCGCCGGCGCGCTCCTCGAAGCTCACCGCGCGGATCTCGGTCTTGCGATCCGCAACCGCGAGAGATGGCATGCATAGCGCGAGACAGATCGCTGGGATTGAGATCCGCAAGGTCATGTGCACGGCAACTCCTCGCCACCGCGAGGCGGCACCGACGGTTGTCCCTCGATCAGGGCGGCTGTCCAATTTTTTGGCCAAGCCGCCGGGATCCGGACTCCGCCAGGGGGCTCAGGAGGGGTTCTCCGCCCGCGAAACCACCGACTGGCGCCGCCGACCCAGCGTGGATCCTATGGGCGATATCCGGGCTCTCGGTAGCGTGGCTCGAATCCCCATCTCCGCGGTCGGATCACGTCGAATGGAGCGACGGTGCGCGCCCGACCGGTACTGTCGACGACATAGATGAAGTCGTCGCGGCGGACATGCCACGGGATCATCGCGACGATATATCCGCGACCGCGTTCGAGGATCGGCATCGGCTGATCTCCGAAGAAGACGCGGACGGTGCGGTGGAAGTTGGCTCCGGTGATCCGGACCCGCGTCCCGGCCGGCCCGCCGGGGGGATCGACGCCGAGCTGAGGTGCTGCCCACGCTGGCGTGAAGGGGGGGGCATAACGTCCTCGATCATCGGCCTGCGCGACCGGGGTCGCACCAAGCATTGCGAGACTCAGGACGGCGATGATCTCGATGTACCGCATCTGCGTGTTCCTCCGCTCGGAGGACGTGCAGAATGCAGGCCTGGCGGCCACGACGCAGGGTGGCTCCGCTACTGCCGCGCGCCCGCGCACACCTCGCCCGCCGCCTCGGCGCCGATGTGGTCGGCGCCCACGAGCAGACAGTTCTTCGCATCCTCGTCGCAGTGCTTCGCGCATGCCTGCTTACCGATGTCCCACTGACACGAGGCCTCGATGCACGCCTGGCAGCTCCGCGCTTCGACGCAGCTGTCCGCGGGCTTCCCGCCAGCCTTGTGGTCGTCGACGACGCTGCTGCCGGCCGCATGGTTCGAAGTGAGCGGGGCCGGTGGCTTGCTCTTGGTGCAACCGGTTGCCAGTGCCAGCGAGAGGGCCAACGTGACGAATGAAAGGGGAGCCATGACTCGAGCCTATCCGAAACTCGCCTGTGGATTTCCTGGGCTCCGAACAACCATCGGATCAGTGCGATGCGACGGATGGATGGGCGCGACAGCCCTCATCGTCCCTTGTGTGCGCGCTCATCGACCGCAGCCGAGAGCTCGGTCAAGAGCTCGGTGAGGCCGCTGATCACCGGGTGATTACCGTCGTCGCCGCCGACCTCGACCTCCTTGCCGTCGAGCGAGACCGCCAGCGAGAACCCAGCTCCATCCTGGACCTTGCCCGCGCGGTTGACCTCACACGGGAGGTCGAAGAAGCCACCGGTTCGGATGGCATCGGCGAGCCGCTTCTGCTCCGCCGCGGTGAGCCGCCCCGACGTGCGCCAGGCGAGCGGGATCTTCTTGGTCACGAGCTGGCCGTCGACGAAGTCGGTCTGGCCGCTGCTCAAGATCTCGAGGCTGCCGTTGCTTCCGACCCGGAAGCCGAAGCGATCGTCTGGGTCGGGCCCTCGGCTGCTCCACTCGTATTCGAGGACCAGGCCGCGGCGCTTCAGGCTCTTCGTCGGTCGTCCTTGCGCGCCTCGAGCGAGACATGGTTGCACCGGCGGGATCGCTGCCGGCGTCGGCCGTGACGGGGCTTTGGTGTCGGCGCTCACCTGGCCCTGGGTCTGCGCGGCCTGCCCATCAGCCGGCGCCGAGCGATCGGCCCCGGCGTGCGACGCCGGCGCGGCAGGCTTCTCGTCGGTGGCTCGGCAGGCGGTCAGGGCCGCCGTGACGGCCAGCCCGGTGCAGACCAAGACGATCGCCAGACGACGCGTCGGGTTGGCCATGCACAGGAGTCTAGCTCCAGAGCCCCGCTCGTCGCCGACGAAGGCGACGATTCGATGACTCAGCAGCCAGCGGCAAGCAAGCCACAGACACCGTCCTGGCAAGTCGGCACCAGCTCGCCATCGACGCAGGCCTTGAAGTCACGGCGAATCTGGGGCGGCCGCTTGATGGGGTGCGGAATGGGATCATGATCGACCCAACAATCGCGCGTGCTCTTGCAGGCCACTGGCTCGAGCCACAGGAAGTGACAGCGCGATGGGAGCTTGCCGTCGCAGTTGCAGCGCGGGCCCGGTTCCCCGAGGCCAGCCGACGGCACACCCTCCGCGGTATGACCAGGCGCACAGGATCCGGCCGCGAGGTCGAGCGCACAGCTGGTGGCGGAAGAGCAGTCGCGGTCGACTGCGACCGCCTTGTGATCCGCATGCGGGTGCAGCGCACAGCGGTTGTGAAAACATCGGCAGTCCCCGGTGGCCAGGAACGACTTGTCGCAGACCTTGATGTCGGACCTGGCGACCGCGGCCACGCAGCGTTTCGGAACGCAAGGATCGTCGAACCCACAATCTTGGTCGGTGGAGCAGGTTGCGGGGCTCTCCGGGGCACCAGCGTCGCTCGGAGTCGCCGGCGCCGCATCGCGCGGTGCCAGCACGGGCGGGCTCGACCCTCCAGGCTGGCTCGCTGCCATCCCCGAGGGCTCTCGCTGGCTTGTTGCTGGGCTGGATTGCCGACACGACCCCGCCAGCAGGGCGAGCGGGATCGTCAGGGTCACGTGGAAGCGCGACATCGCAGAACGCTAGCGCAGCTAGCGCCCCAGATGTTGGCTACGGAGTGCGTGGCCCGAACAGGAACGCGAGTGCTCCGGGGAGACGTTGCGCCCAGTAGATCTCGTTGTGCTCCGCGCCCATCTGCACCACGTGCTGAAAATCGACGCCGTCGGTGTAACCGATGGCCAGATACGTGGCCGCGAGCTGGTTGGTCTGCAGCACGCCGTCCTGGTTGTCCTCGGCGCCCGCATCGCCGCTGTCGACATAGACGCGCAGCGGGCGCAGCGCGCCGGTAGCCTGGACCTCGCTGACCAGCACCTCGTTGTTCCACCAGGTCGACGGCGACATGGCGCCCACGATGCCGAACACGTCGGCGTGGGTGCAGCCCGCGTCGGCGGAGATGAGGCCGCCCAGTGACGAGCCCAGGACCCCGGTGGTCTCGCGTCCCGGCAGGGTGCGCAGCATCGTGTCGACCGTCGGCTTGAGCTCCTCGACGAGCGCGCGCAGGTACAGCCCGCCGCCGCCGCCGCCCGGATAGCCGGGATCGGTGGTGGGCGTGTATTCGTACGTCCGGCTGTTACCGGCGTTCTCGGGCCCGATGACGATCAGATCGCGAATCGATCCATCCTCGCTGGCGCCGTCGAGGGTCTCATCGACCTTCCATTCGTTGCCTCCGAACGCACGCGTCGGATCGAACAGGTTCTGCCCGTCGTGCATGTAGAGGACCGGATAGCGAGCATCGCGGTTCTCGTCGTAGCCGGCAGGCAGGTATGCCCAGACCACGCGGTCGTTGCCGAGCAGCGTCGAGTGGAAGCTCGGCAACAGCTGGACGATCGCGCCCTTGCTGGCGAAGAAGTGGGGATAGACATCGATGGTGGCGCCCCCCTCGACCGCATAGTTGGGGCCACGCGACCAGTCGAGGTCATCGAGCAGCGGCTTGAACTCCAGGTGGCCGGTGAACGTGGCCTGGTAGACGAAGGTGTCGGGCTCGCCACCGACCCCGAGCGGCACGCCGACGCTCCAATCGAGCCCGGCCGCGCTGCCGCGCAGCGCAAGGGTGTGGCTCCCGACCGGGTAGTGGACGCGAACCGTGGTCAGCTCGGGCGGGATCGCGCCATCCGGTGAGCCCGGGCTCGCCTCGGTCGGGCCGGAGAACCGGCAGCCGCCGACCAGCATCATCACAAGCAAGAGCCGCGGGTGACTCATCGGGCCGTCCATATCACGGATCGAGCGCGGCCCACCGCGAACTTTCGAGCCCGACCACGCATGCATGGGCCGTCAGTCCATGGGCCCCTTGAACTTGCACGCCTTGCGATCGAGCACCGACACCGTGAACTCGTCGCTCGATTCGCCCTCGCGCGAGACATGCATCCTCACCTCGATGATCGCGTGATCGTCGTCGGGGAGACGCACCGTGATCGTGGGGATGCCGCCCTCGTGGGTATCGTCGAGCACCGGCGACTGCCAGCCCCTGCACGTGATCCAGGCGAGGTCGTGGTGGCTCGGCGCCACGTTGTTGCCGCCCTGGTCGGTCGGCTCGTGGTTCCAGGTGACCGACACCCCGCCACCGAGATCGGTGGGCCTGTTGTCGACGACGAGCTTCGCTTCACCGGCGATGGCAACGTAGCCATCGCTCGCGAGCGTGCTGTTGATCTGCGCGGCCGCATCGTCGGTGACCGTGGCGCCGAGCTCGATGTCCCGCGTCGCGGTGCCGACGAATTCGAAGGTGAACGCGGCGCCTGTTTGCGACCTCTCGCCGGTGATGCACGCCGCAGCCTTGGTCTGCGCGGACCACGCGAAGCAGCCGGGCGCGGGCTCACGCCCCGCGGCGAGGCGAGCCGTGTGCGTGGGCGGCGGCAGCTCGGAGCGCGGCGTCGGACTCACCTCTGGCTGCTTGCCCTGGTCCTTGTGCTGGCTGCCCTTGCACGCCGGGATGATGGCAAGGGCGAGCGCGATCCATGACGATGTCGTGCGCTGGGTGCTCATGGCGGTGCAGCAGATGAGCAAGCGTGGCGCGGATTCTCAAGCAGGTTCGCGACGGCTCGGCGTCCGCTCCGGGAGCCTCATCGCTTGCGCTTGGCGCGTGCGAGCTTCGCGGGCTTGCTGGGCTTCGTCCGTTTCTTGGCGGTGGCCTGCTTGGTCGCACGTGGCGCCGCAGCCGGCTTGGCGGAGCTTCGCGCGACGGGGGGCTTGGCGCCGGGCGGCTCCAGGTACTCGCTCCAGTCCACCTTGTCGGCTCGAGCCTCGACGCTCCACCCGAGCCCGATCACGACGAACAGCGCGGGCACGAACCGACGAGCGCGGGATCCGATGTTGGACATAAGGGTGATCTGTCGATGAGCACGCCGCATACCAGGCGTGCTGCCACGCAAGTTCCTTGAATCATGCGATTGCGACCGGCGTTGCTGGGGCCTGCCCCCCCGGTCGCGAAGCCGCGCGACCCGACCACGCCCCGATGCGCTCGTCGATCGTGGGCACGATCGTGGGCGCGATCGAACGCTCCGGACGGACCGGCGGTCCCCGCTTCCTGCGCCTCGTTGCAGGTGTCCCGCAGCTCCTGCGCGTTCCGCGGGCAACCTCGCCCCAGGTGACGGCATGTCCGATGCAAGCTTGTTCGTGCAATGCGTCGCGCGTGCCTCGTGGCCGTGGCTTCGATCCTCGCGAAATCGACCGCCTTTGCCGCCCCCGAACCCAAGGACCCCACCCGCTCCGAGGTGACGAACGTAGATCCGGCGAGCCCGGTGAACGGAGCAGGACTCGCCACCCCGGATCACCCCACTCGACGGAGCCTGGCAGTCTCGGCGGCGGAGACCGCAGGGGCCTACGGTCTGCTGTACACCTGGGTCAGCCTCGCCTGGTACGTCCGCACGACCGACTCGGAGACGTTCCACTTGCACGATGAGGGCTGGTTCGGAAGGACCACCTACGCCGGTGGCTCCGACAAGCTCGGCCACGGTTGGGGGAACTACGCCATGACACGCGGCGTGAGCCAGGTCCTCCAGGGCGGAGGGTGGAATCGTCACGGCAGCATCGCGGTCGCCGGGGGGCTCTCGCTCGGGTTCTTCACCTTCTCGGAGATCAAGGACGGCTACAAGAAGGAGTACGGCTTCTCCTACGGCGACATGATCAGCAACGCCATCGGCGTCGGCCTCGGCATGGTCTTCGAGTTGACCCCCGCGCTCGATCGCCGGATCGATCTCCGGATCAGCTACTTGCCGTCCTCGGACTATCTATCGCGACTCCAGCAGGACGGTCCGTTCAACACCCCCGAGGACTACACCGGCCAGACCTTCCTCGTCGCGTATCACCTGGGCTCGATCGACTTCGTGCGGCATCGCGCGAGCTGGGCGCGATTCGTCGACCTGAACCTGGGTTATCAAGCGGTCAACTACAAGCCGATGCCCGTCGACGGCGGCGATCGTACGCAGGACTTGTTCTTCGGTGCGTCGATCAACTTGCAGGAGATGTTCGACTCGTTGGGCCATCGTGGCGCGGGGGCCTCCGTGCTGCACTTCGTGACGGAGATGTACCAGGTGCCGTACACGACGCTGCGCGTTGGGGGGTTCCGCCGCACCACGCCGCAGTGATGCCCACGACGGGATG
>JAGSPR010000136.1 GCA_018262455.1 Deltaproteobacteria bacterium
CGCGAGGGCGGGACCTGGGTCGACTCGACCGCGAAGCTCCCCCAGCAGGCCACCAGCATCGGTGACCTCGAGTTCGGCGACGTCGATCACGATGGCGATCTCGACATCCTGCTCGCCGAGTGGGGGCCGAT
The DNA here is from genome assembly GCA_018262455.1 of Deltaproteobacteria bacterium. The sequence goes on from JAGSPR010000136.1 coordinate 132, forward strand.
CGCGCCGGGCGCGGGCAACTACGCGGGGGGCCGCACCCGGCTCTACCTCAATGATGGCGCCGGCAACTTCACCGACGCCACGACGACGAACATGCCGAACTTGGCCGTGGAGTGGTCGTGGGATCTCGAGCTCGTCGACGTCGATCAGGACTGGGATCTCGACGCGTTGATCTCGTGCAAGCTATGCGCATCGAGCCTGCTGTTCCGCAACGACGGCATCGGTCACTTCACGAATGACGCGACGGCGTTGCCGCACTTCTCCAACAACTACGAGTTCGAGGCGATGGACATCGACGGCGATGGCGATCTCGATCTCGCGACCGTCAACGATGGTGCGTCGCTGCGCGAGCACATCTTCGTCAACGACGGCACCGGCGTGTTCACCGACGAGAGCTCGACCCGGCTCACCGGCACGGCGAACCCGGCCAACGCCGACGACAACCAGGCGCTGTGGCTCGATGTCGATGCCGACGGGGACGCCGACCTGCTGATCGGCAGCCTCGGTCCCGACCGCCTGCTGCTCAACGATGGCACCGGCAAGTTCACGCTGTCGGCGAGCTCGACCCCGAACGACACCCCCTCGACGCTCGGGATCGCGACCGCCGATCTCGACGGCGACGGCCGGCTCGACATCTTCCAGGGCCAGGGCGAGGCGGCGTTCCCCGAGAAGGTCCAGCTCGCCACCAGCATGGTCGAGGTCGACACCGCGCCTCCCTCGGTGACCCGCGCCCAGCTCGTCGACGGCTTCGTCGTCGCGCGCGTCCACGATCACCAGAGCCCGTCGCATCTCCACGACTGGCAGCGCGTGTGGGCCGAGCTCGACGGCACCGAGCTCGACATGCAGTGGTACGGCGAGTACCTGTGGCGCGTCGCGGCCGCCCCGACCGGCACATTCCGCGTGTGCGCGAAGGATCGCCGCGGCAACCAGGCGTGCTCCGACATGCCTGTCACCGGCGACAACCCGATCACGCCCCCCGATGGTGGCGACCTGCCTCCGATCTCTGCGCCCAGTGGCTGCTGCCAGACCGGCTCGCAGCCATCGGGTGCGCTCGCGCTCGGCCTGCTGACGCTCGGGCTCGTCATGCGCCGCCGCCGGCGCTGACCCCTGGCGTCAGTGCCAGAACCCGATCGACACCCCGAGGTTGCGATAGCGCGACGCGAGGTCGGCGGTTCCGCCGAGCCGGCCGCGGCGGAGGCCCCACAGGTGAAACTCGAGGGCGCGGACGTCGAACCCGAGCGTGCCGTGGATCCTTCCACCCACGTCATCGAATCGGCCGGGCTCCCAGTAGCTCCCGGCGCGCACGCGCAGCCGGCCGGGCAGCAGCTCGTACTCGGCGCCGGCCCGGATCGAGACTGACATCCGGCGGCCCGAGCGCTGGAGCTGCTGCTGGCCGAAGCTCTCGATGCCGTTGCCCTTGATCGAGGTGCCGGTGACCACGAGATCGCTCGCCAGCGTCAGCGAGGGTTCGTCACGGAACTCCTGATGCACCAGCTGGTTCCAGGCGGTCGGGCCCCAGCGATACGCGCCGCCGACGATCACACGCCCGGGGGATTCGACGCTGTCGGGCAGGATGTAACCCTGGCAGCTCATCGGATCGCAGCTCTCGGTCGTGACCTGACCGCCCAGGATCCGGCTCTCGAGCGCGAGGCCGGCCCGAAAGTTCTCCTGGCGTGGCAACCACGTCGCGCCGGCGACCGCGCCGGCACCGGAGATCTCGAACAGGGCCGGCGCTTGCTCCATCGTCGGCCTCAGCTCGAACAACACGGTCTGGACGCCGAGGCCCACCGCGAGATCCGCCCCCGAGAAGTACCGTGCGACCACGACCTTGCCGCGGAGCGTCTGGGCATCGACGGGGGGAGTGGAGCCATCGACCGGCGCGGTCTGCGCGGTCGCGGTGACCCCCACCGCCCAGTCTCCGTAGCGCAGCGACAGCCCTGCGGTCGCGAGCGACGCGCCGCCGCCATCCGGGGTCGCGACTCCGTTGTTGTCATAGTCGGACGAGTACCGGCCGGTCAGCAGCTCGAGGTGGTAATCCCAGCTCCAGTGATCGGTGTCGGTCGAGCCGCGCACCGCGGGGGCCGAGGGGTTCACCAGGGTGCCCGCCGAGCCGGTCACCCGCGCGGCCCCCGCGCCGCCCATGCCCGTCTGCGTGCCATCCCCGATCGCGACACCTTCGTAGAGCTCGATCGCGTAGTCGCGGTTGACGATCGGATCGGCCGCGGCCGGGGCGACGGCCCACCAGGGGCCCAGGACGCAACCGACGAGGCCAAGACCTCCGAGCCCACGTACCATGGCCCATCATAGCCAGCTTCCAGCTATCCTGACGCGGATGCCCGCTTCCGAAGACGGCCCCGGCACCGGGCCGGTCGCGCGCGAATCTTCGCGCGATGCCGGCAGCTCGATGGCGATGTTGCTCGCCGCCGTGCCGTTCAAGCGCCGGTTCTTGATCCCGGGGGTGGTGCTCGCGATCGCGGAGCTGCTGTTCGTCGGCTATCCGATCTGGGCCGCGTTCGACCTCGGCTCGCTACCAGGCGACACCGTGCTGCGCACGGCGCTCCCCGTCGGGGTCGGCGCCTGCCTCATCTGGCTCGGTGCGATCACGACGTGGCTGTTGCCGCTGTGGGCCGCGGTGGTGGCACGTCGCCACGGCGAGCGGGTCGACAAGGAGCTCGCGGCGCGGGCCTATCGCATCACGCTCAAGGGGCCCGTTCGCGTGCTGCTGCTGCGGACCGGCCTGTGGGCAGGGGCCGCCGCCCTGACCGGCACGTTCTTCCAGATGTACGAGGGCTGGCCGTGGCAGCGCGTCGCCGAGCTCACCGCGCTCGCGGCCGTGCTGTCCTACGTGATCTCGTGCGTCCGCGCCCTGTGGTGGGCGCAGATCCTCGGCGAGGTCCGTGCGCGGCTGTTCGCGTCGGGCTCGCCGCTCAAGCGATTCGACGACAGCCACTTCCGGCGGTTCTCGCTGGTCGCGATGATCGTCGCCGGAGGCGTGCTCGCCGCGCAGGCGGCGTTCTCGTTCTACTTCCTGCCGATCACGCTCCAGCAGTTCTTCCAGCTCGAGACCTACTTCTCGGTTGCCACGTTGATCGGCGTCGCCGCCTGGGCGCTGTTCGCGCGTTACATGACCTCGGACCTGCGGGCCTACCTCGCGGTGTCCCGTGGCGAGAAGCTCGAGGGCGCGCCGCCGGCCGCCGCGATCTACAAGCGCGCGCAGGCCCTGCCGTACCGGTTCGCGATGATGACGATCATCGTCTGGGTCGTGATCGCCGTGGTCGGTGCGCTGGTGGCGCGCCTCCACCTCGGCTTCGATGTCGACGACACGCTCGTGATCGCGATCGCGACCCTCGTGCTCGCGATCGCCGGCGCGATCTACGAGCAGCTGTGGCATCGCGACATCCTGCGTCCGCTGCTCGCCCACCTCACCCAGCGCTATCGCGTGCCGGTGCGCAGCATCGCGCCGTCGCTGTCGCTGCGTAGCAAGCTCCTGCTGTCGTTCGGCGGCGTCGTGCTGCTCGCGTGCGGGATGGCGCTGCTCTGGGGGTTCCTCCAGTACAAGAACCTGATGAACGATGCCGCCGGGCAGCAGTCGCGCCTGGGCCTCGCGTGGATGAGCTCGGAGATCCAGACTGACATCGCGGACAAGCCGTCCGCGCCGACGCCGGATCTCGTGCGTGCGTCCCTCCGCCGGATCTCGGGCTCGGCTCCCGAGGCGCCCGTCATGTACTACCTCGACGACGACGGCGAGGTGATCGCGGTCGGCGGCGGACCGCAGGGAGCCCCGAAGCTGCCGTGGTACGTGCTGGCGCAGTTCCGCGACTCGAGCCTCATCGTGATCCGCGGCGCCGAGCTCACCGGGCGCGCCGGCCGACTCGCCCTCACCTGGCGCGGCGTTCGCTATCCGCTCGGCTCGATCGCCGTGTTCTATCCCTCGTATCGCGGCCGAGGCGAGTCGATGGTGCGTCCGCTCAAGGAGCTCCTCGTCTTCTTCCTGATCCTGTTCGCGGCGTGCGGAGGCATCGTCACGTTCACCGTCGCGCAGTTCATGGCGCCGATCCGCCGGCTCGAGCAACGCGCCGACGCGATGGCCCGCGGTGAGCTCGCCGATCCCGTGGCCTCCGGCGGCGAGGGCGACGAGATCGGCCGGCTCACGCTTGCGCTCGAGGAGATGCGCCGCGCGCTGCGCGACAAGCTCCGCTCGACCGAGGAGGTCAACCTCGATCTCGAGCGCGCGGTCCAGATGCGCACCGCCGACCTCGCACGCAAGAATCGCGAGCTCGCCGAGACCCTCGACAAGCTCACGCGCGCGCAGGAACAGCTCGTGCGCTCGGAGAAGCTCGCGTCGATAGGTCAGCTTGTTGCCGGCATCGCGCACGAGATCAACAACCCGGTCAACGCGATCGTCAACACCGTCGGGCCACTCGAGGAGGCGATCGGAGAGATCGGTGCCGCCCAGAGCGCCGAGGAGCGGATCGCGGCGGCGAACGACGTCCGCGACATGGTCCGGGTCGTCCAGCGGGGCGCGCAGCGCACCAAGGCGATCGTCACCGCCCTGCACAACTATTCGCGGACCGACGATGAATCGGTCGTGGACTTCGATGTCGACCGCTCGATCGACGACTCCCTCGAGCTGCTACGCCACCTGCTCAAGCAGAACGTCACGGTGAAGAAGCAGTACGGCGACGTCGGCCGCGTCCGCGGTCACGCGGGCCAGATCAACCAGGTCTTCATGAACCTGCTGACCAATGCCGCCCAGGCGCTCAGTGGCCGCGAGCACGCCACGATCACGATCGAGACCAAGGGCGACGCGAGCACCGTCGAGGTCAAGATCGGCGACGACGGTCCGGGCATCCCGCCCGAGGTCCTGCCCAGGATCTGGGATCCGTTCTTCACGACGAAGGATGTCGGGGAGGGCACGGGCCTCGGCCTGTCGATCGTCCACGAGCTGGTCGAGCGCCACGGCGGCACGATCGAGGTCGCCACCAAGCTAGGGCAGGGCACCACGTTCACCGTGAAGCTGCCGCGCCAGGTTCCGAGCAGCGCGCGCAAGCGCTCCGGCGACACCAAGCCCCACAACCTGCGCCTGACCTGACGGACACCTGCGCTTGCACCGGCGACTTCCACTTGCACTTGCGAGTTAAGACCTGCACTTGCACTTCGGCATCGAGCCGCCTGCGAAATTCCCCGATGTTTGCTCGACCGACCGGGGGGCCAGTGCCAGCGTGACATCAGGTTCTCCCGGGTCTGCCATTCTGGCAAACATATCGCGTGGTTGGCGCGAAAAGTATCTGTGGTTCCAATAACTTGGAGGGAATTAGGCTGGCCCAAGGCTTGTTAAGGAAGCCTGGAGAACCCTCATGTGGAACCAACCTGGCCAGTCACCGTTCCGACGGTTCTCGTCCGCGCAAGTCGACGGAGGGAGCTCGGCGGCTGCCCCGGATGAACCGCAGGAGCTCCGCGCCACGGCCGACTCCGGCATCGTCCTGGTGGTCGATGACGAGCCGGCGATCGTCGAGTCGTTGACCAAGATCTTCCGCCGCGAAGGGCTCAACGTCCTCGCCGCGACCGATGGCAACACCGGGCTCGACCTGCTGCGCAAGCACCGCGTCGGCGTCCTGCTCACCGACCTCATGATGCCGCAGACCACCGGCATGGATCTGCTGCGCGCGGCCAAGACGATCGCCCCCGAGACCGAGGTCGTGCTGATGACCGCCTACGGCACGGTCGAGACCGCGGTCGACGCGATGAAGGAGGGCGCGTACGACTTCGTCACCAAGCCGCTCAAGCGCGCACACGTCGTCCGGATCGTCCGTAACGCGCTCGAGAAACAGAGCCTCCTGGTCGAGAACCGCAGCCTCAAGGCCCAGCTCGCCGAGAAGCGTCGCCGCGCGATCATCGGCACGTCGCTGGCGTGGCGCCGCACCATGGACATCGTCCAGCAGGCCGCCCCGAGCGAGGCGACCGTGCTGCTCCTGGGCGAGAGCGGCACCGGTAAGGAGTTGCTCGCGCGCGCGCTGCACGAGAACAGCGCCCGCGCCAAGGGCCGGGGTGGAGCGATGCCAGCGAACGTGGGTGGAGCGGGATCGTTCGTCGCGGTCAACTGCGCCGCGATTCCCGAATCGATCCTCGAAGCAGAGCTGTTCGGCTACGAGAAAGGCGCATTCACCGGCGCGACGACCGCGCGCGACGGCCGGTTCGAGGCCGCGAACGGCGGCACGCTGTTTCTCGACGAGATCGGCGAGATCTCGCGCCACGTGCAGGTCAAGCTGCTGCGCGTCCTGCAGGAAGGCGAGATCGAGCGGCTTGGCGGCGGCGGTAAGTCGCGCCGGATCGACGTCCGGATCGTCGCCGCTACGAACGTCAACCTCGCAGAGGAGGTCAAGGCCGGCCGGTTCCGCGAGGATCTGTTCTACCGGCTCAACGTCATTCCCGTGTCAGTGCCGCCGCTGCGCGATCGCCGCGACGACATCCCGCTCCTCGCCCAGCACTTCACCCAGGTCTACGCCGAGAAGAATGGCAAGGCTATTTCCGGCTGCTCGCCGGCCGCCATCGAGCGGCTCACCGAGTATGGTTGGCCGGGCAACGTGCGCGAGCTGGAGAACGCGATCGAACGAGCCGTCGTGCTGACCCGTGCCAATCAGACGGTGATCGACGAGGACGCGCTGCCGCGCGAGATTCGCGACGTGGCCCTCGGCTCCGGTGGTGGTGGGGCGTCCTCGGCGCTCACGTTCCCGATCGGGACGCCGCTGGCCGAGATCGAGATGCGCGTGATTCACGAGACGCTGCGTCACACCCGCGGTGACAAGCGGCTCACTGCCAAGCTGCTGGGGATCGCGACGCGCACGATCTATCGCCGGCTCGAGACCCCCGATCCCGATGCGCACGGAGGCGAAGGTCGCGACGACGGCGAGTCATCCGAACCTTCCATGCTCTCCGGATATACGGCGAGCGAGCAGAAGGACTGATCGATGCAAGACCTGATCAAACGCTACTTCTGGGTCCTCGGTGGGGTGACCGTGATGGTGTGCGCGGTGTTCGCCGCCAAGGCGACCGGGCATGTCCTCGAGGCGAAGCTCCTCGGCGACTCCGAGAACGCGCCGAAGATCACGCCAGCCGCTCCGCGCCCGGATGCGCCGGTGAAGCCCACGCACGCCGGCAAGGACGGCGTCCAGCTCGCGACCCGCAACATGTTCTGCTCCGAGTGCACCCCGGCCGCGCCGACGGTCGGCACCGTCGATCCGTCGCAGATCGCGATCACCCAGCTGCCACTCCAGTTGCTTGCTACCAGCATCATCGGGACCGACGACAAGCAGTCCTCCGCGACCGTCATCAACATCGACAGCCAGAAGCAAGGGTCGTACTCGGTCGGCGACACGCTCCCCGGCGCGACCGGCAAGGTGAAGACCATCCGCTACAAGTTCGTGGACTTCGAGCACAACGGCCGGATCGAGCGCGTGATGCTGGTGGGCGCGGCGCCGATCACCACCGTCGCCGCGGCCGAGCCCGACAAGCCGGCCGGCGAGGGCGGCGATGAGATGCAGGTCGCGATCGACACCGGGATCAAGAAGATCGACGACAACACGTTCGAGATCGACAAGTCGCTGATCGAGAAGGTCACGGCGAACCCGATGGCCTTCATGAAGGGCGCACGCGTCGTCCCCGCGATGAAGAACGGCAAGCCCGAGGGCATCAAGCTCTACGCGATCCGCCCCACGTCGCCGTACGCCAAGCTCGGCCTGACCAACGGTGACACGCTCTCGTCGATCAACGGGTTCGAGCTGACCTCGGTCGACAAGGGTCTCGAGATCTACGCGAAGCTGCGAGAGGCGACCTCGCTCGAGGTCGAGATCGTTCGCCGCGGCAAGCCCGTCACCCTGAAGTACACGATTCGTTGAGCCGGAAGAGAGCACCACAGCCCATGCAAGACTCACTCACGATTCGTCACCTGGCTCACAGGACCGGTCGCGCCACGATGGTGGCGGCGCTGATCGCTGGCATGCTCGGCCCCCGGGTGGCCATCGCGCAGCCCGCGCCCGACTCGAAGACGCCCCCGGCTGCCACGCCCGCGGCGGCCGGCGACGACGCGCTCTATAGTTGCGGCAAGAAGACTGGCCAGGTCTCGGTCAGCTTCAAGCCCGAGACCGAGCTGAAGGACCTCATCACGTGGGTCATGGGCTTCACGTGCAGGAACTTCCTGCTCGATCCGCGGATCGTGTCGACCGGCAAGAAGGTCACGATCATTGCACCGCTCAAGATGTCGCAGGCCGAGGCGTACAACGTCTTCCTCGCGGCGCTCTCGACGATGGGCCTCACGATCGTGCCCAAGGGCAACGTCTTCCGGATCGTCGAAGCGACCACCGCGAAGAGCGAGACCGTCCCGATCTACAAGACTGGCATCCCGCCCAACCAGGACCAGGTGGTGCGCTACATCCTGCGGCCGTCGCACACACCGATCGAGACGCTCCGTCAGGCGCTCGATTCGATCCGGTCGCCCGCAGGCAACGTCGGCGTCGCCGGCAACCTGATCATCATCACCGACTACGCGAGCCAGGTGCGAGACATGATGTCGCTCGCACGCTCGATCGACGTCCCGGGTAACTCTGACGGCATCTACACCGTCCCCGTGCTGCACGCCGACGCGACGCAGCTGGCGACGAAGCTCAACGAGATCCTCGGGATCGGCGCTGGCGGCGGTGGCGGTGCCGCGGCGACCCCGCAACGCCGTCCGGCGCCGAATGCGCCGGGCACGCCTGCTGGGGCGGCGAGCGGTGGCGGGGATGACGTGTCGGGGGCGGTGCCGACGAAGATCCTCGTCGACGACCGCACCAACACGCTGATCGTCGTCTCGAGCGAAGCCGGTTACCTCCGCGTCAAGTCGCTGGTCGCCCGGCTCGACATCGCGCTCGAGACCGAGGGCGGCGCCTCGATCCATGTCTACCCGCTCGCGAACGCGCTCGCCGAGGAGCTCGCGACGACGCTCAACAGTGCGCTCGGCCAGGCGGCTCCGCCAAGCCGCGGTCGCCCCGGTACCCCGGGCCAGCCCGGCGCGCCCGCTGCGCCTTCCCCTATCACCGAGGGCGCGGCTCTCGAGGGTCAGGTCCGCATCATCGGCGACAAGGCCACGAACGCGTTGATCGTGATGTCGTCGGGTCGCGACTTCGTGGCGATCAAGCGCGTCGTCAAGGATCTCGACCAGCCACGCCGCCAGATCTTCATCGAGGCGCTGATCCTCGAGGTCCAGCTCTCGAAGGATCTGTCGATCGGCACCAGCTCGCACGGCGGCCTCCCGACCGACCGCGGCGACCTGCTGCTCGGTGGTGTCCAGACCCCGAACCTCAAGTCGCTCGACATCAAGTCGCTCGCCGCCGCGAACGGCCTGATCGGCGGCTTGATCGGCGCGCCGCTCACCAATTCGCAGACGTTCCTTGGCACGAGCATTCCGTCGTACGGGATCCTGTTCCAGGCACTCGCGACCCAGGACAACACGAACATCCTGTCGGCACCCGCGATCATCGCGATCGACAACGAGAAGGCCGAGTTCTCGGTCGGCAACAACATCCCTTACAAGGCGGGCCTGTCGTTCGGCGGCTTCGGCTTGCCGGCGGGTGGCGCGGCTGGCGCAGCGGGCTCGATCGGCCAGAATATCCAGCGCGAGAAGCTGAACCTGAGCCTCAACGTGACCCCGCACATCTCGAGCAATGATGCCGTGCGGCTCGAGATCGAGCAGGAGACCAAGGACATCGGCGGTAAGGATGCCGAGCTCGGCCCGACGTGGACCGAGCGCAAGCTGAAGACCCAGGTCGTGGTGCACGACCAGCAGAGCGTCGTGATCGGCGGACTCGTCCAGGAGCGCGACATCTACAGCGTCACGAAGGTGCCGTTGCTCGGTGACATCCCGATCCTCGGCTACCTGTTCAAGTACTCGACGAAGACCAAGAAGAAGACGAACCTCCTGATCCTCCTCACGCCTTACATCATCAAGGATCAGCTCGATCTGCAGGCGATCCGCGAGCGCAAGGTTCGCGAGCGCACCGAGTTCGTTCGCTCGTTCTCGACACTCAACGAGATGAAGTACGAGCCCAAGGTCGATTATCGACGCAAGCGCGGCCTGATCGAGGACGTCAACCGGGCGGTGCTGTCGGTCGAGCAGGATCTCGAGCTGCTGCGTGGCATGGGCACTCGCCAGCAGGTGATCGAGGGCCCGCTCGACTACGCGCCGTCGAACATCGAGTCGCCCGACGGCCCGGTGCCGGCTCCTCCACCCGCACCGACGCCACCGCCAACTCGACCGGCGACTCCGCCGAAGGGCAAGTAGATGGTGTCACCCGGGGCATTCTCGATGGTCGCGCCGTTGATCGGCGAGATCTTGATCGCGCGGTGCGGCGTCGCACCGGAGTCGGTCGAACGTGCGCTCGGCAAGCAGCGCGACGAGGGCGGCTTGCTCGGCGAGATGCTCGTGCGCCTCAAGCTCATCGATGAGGATCAGCTCGCGCTCGCGCTCTCGCTGCAAGCCGAGATGGAGTACCTGCGCGACCTTCCGCGGGTCGAAGACATTCCCGTCGAGCTCATCGACAAGCTGCCGATCAACTTCGCGCGCCAGCGGCTGATCCTGCCGCTCGGACGCGATGCCGCCAATCGCGTGATGGTCGCGATCGCCGATCCGACGGCGGTCGACGTGATCGATGCGGTCGCGGTCCTGATCGGCGAGCCGGTCGAGCCGGTGGTCGCGTCGACGTCGAAGATCATCGATCATATCAACAAGACCTACTCGCGGCTGCGCGGCGGCGCCGAGCTCGAATCGGGCGCGAAGAAGGAGGATGGCGAGGAAGAGTTCCAGTCCGAGGAGCTCGTCGACATGCTCGACGCCAACGACGAGGCGCCGATCATTCGATGGGTCAACTCGCTGATGTTCCAGGCGGCGAAGGAGCGCGCCTCGGATATCCACATCGAGCCCGGCGAGCGCGACGTCGTGGTCCGCTACCGCGTCGATGGCGTGCTGCGCGAGACGAAGCGCGCGCCCAAGAAGTTCCAGGCTGCGATCGCCGCTCGCGTGAAGATCATGTCTGGGCTCAACATTGCCGAGAAGCGGCTCCCCCAGGACGGTCGCATCCGCCGCAAGATGGCCGGCAAGGACGTCGACATGCGCGTCGCGACCGCCCCGACGGCCGGCGGCGAGCGCATCACCATCCGGCTCCTCGATCGTAGCTCGGTGCTCCTCGGTCTCGCCGACATCGGATTCGCCAACGATCAGCTCGAGACGATCCGCGGCATCATCAAGCGACCGCACGGCATCTTGCTCGTCACCGGCCCGACTGGATCGGGCAAGACGACGACGCTCTACGCATGCCTGTCCGAGATCAATGCGCCCGATATCAACATCCTCACCGTCGAGGATCCGGTCGAGTACCAGCTCGAGGGCATCTCGCAGACCCAGGTGAACTCGAAGATCGATCTGACGTTCGCGACCGGGTTGCGATCGTTCTTGCGCCACGATCCAGACGTCATCATGGTCGGCGAGATCCGCGATCGCGAGACTGCCGAGGTCGCGATCACCGCGTCGCTCACGGGCCACCTCGTGTTCTCCACGGTCCATACCAACGATGCCGCGGGCGGCATCACCCGGCTCATCGACATGGGGATCGAGCCATTCCTCGTGGCGTCGTCGATGGTCGGCCTGCTCGCCCAGCGCCTGGTGCGCCGTCCTTGCTACGAGTGCGCGCGGCCCGTCCGGCCGCTCGAGGAGACGCTGCGCGAGCTCGGGCTCGACGCCAAGACGTTCTATGCCGGCGGCTACAACTTCCCCGGCGTGAAGGGTTCGCGGCCCCCGCCGCCAGGCACGGTCTTCGAGGCAGTCGGCTGTCGCGCGTGCGGCGACCTCGGCTATCGCGGCCGGACCGGCATCTACGAGCTCCTCATGATCAACGATCAGGTGCGCCGGCTGTGCCTCGACAAGGCCGACGCAGGGTCGATCCGGGCGGCCGCGATGGAGGCCGGCATGGTCACGCTGCGGTTCGACGGTGCACGCAAGGTGGTCCTGGGCATGACGACTCCCGAGGAGGTCATGCTCGTGACCGCGGAGTCCGGAGACTAGCGCCATGCCGATGTACGCTTACAAGGGCATCGCGTCGAGCGGCAAGACGATCTCGGGGGTCCGCGACGTTGACTCGCCAAAGACCCTGCGTCAGGTGCTGCGCAAGGACGGGGTGCTCGTCACGAGCTTCGAGCTGTCCAAGGGCGGCAAGGCCGCGAAGGCGCAGAACGCGACCAAGGGCGGGCTGTCGCGCGAGGTCGATTTCGGCGGGCTGTTCGGAGGCGTCAAGAAGATCGAGATCGCGACGTTCACGCGCCAGCTGGCGACCCTGATCAAGGCGGGCATTCCGCTCGCCGAGTCCCTCGCTGCGCTCGTCGAGCAGATGGAGAACCCGCGGTTCAAGGCGCAGCTCTCCGAAGTGCGCACCGCGGTCAACGAGGGCAGCTCGTTCGGCGATTCGCTCGCCAAGTACCCCAAGCTGTTCGACGAGCTGTTCGTCTCGATGGTCCGCGCCGGCGAGCTCGCCGGAAACCTCGATGAGGTCCTGACCCGGCTCGCCGATTTTCTCGAGGCCAGCCAGAAGCTCAAGTCCAAGGTCCAGGGCGCGATGATGTACCCCATGATCATGGTCGTGATCGGCACGGTCATCATCGCGCTCTTGATGATCAAGGTCATTCCAGAGATCGCGAAGACCCTCATCCAGCAGGGCAAGGAGCTGCCCTGGAACACGAATCTCTTGATCGCGACCTCGACGTTCATCGGGCGGAACTGGCTGTTGCTCCTGATCGGCATCTCCGCGAGCATCTTTGGCTTCACGCAGTGGAAGGGCTCGCCGGGTGGCAAGCCAGTCTGGCATCGCTTCGTGTTGCGGATGTGGGCGGTAGGTCCCCTGGTGCGCACGATCAACACGAGCCGGTTCTCGCGCACGCTGGGCACGATGTTGCAGTCCGGGGTGCCCATGCTGCGCGCGCTCGACGCCGCCAGGATGACGATGGGCAACGTGATCATGCAGGGCGTCGTCGAGGACGCGAAGAAGGCGGTCACCGAGGGCGAGTCGCTCGCCGTGACGCTCAAGAAGTCCGGCGAGTTCCCGCCGACGATGATCCACATGACGGCCGTCGGAGAAAAGGCCGGCCAGCTCGAGCAGATGCTCGAGCGGGTCGCCGCGACCTACGAGCTGGAGATCGACACCAAGCTGTCGCGCTTCATCGGCCTGCTCGAGCCGCTGATGTTGCTCGGCATGGGTATCGCAGTAGCCTTCATCGTGATCTCGATCCTTCAACCGATGATGGATCTCAGCCAGATGTCCGGTCCGAAGTAATCCCCCAAGTAGGAGCCACCATGTCCATTCGCTCGTCTCTCCTTGCCGCTCATCGACGATCCCTCGCTCCTCGTCGCCAGTCCCTCGCGCTCCGCACCGCTCATCGCGGCATGACGCTGCTCGAGATCATGATCGTGATCGCGATCCTCGGGCTCCTGATCGCAGTCGTCGTCCCGAGAGTCATGAGTGCGCTCGGTAGCTCGAAGGTGAGCTTGACCAAGGTTGCGGTCAACAAGCTCGCGGACCAGGCCTACCCGCAGTGGGCGATCAAGAACACGGACAAGTCATGCCCGGACAACCTCGCCGAGGTCGGCGCGGTGGTCGAGATGAAGCCGGAGGACCTCGTGGATGCGTGGGGCAGCCCCTACAAGTTCCTGTGCGCGCCGAACCTCCCCGCGGGCGTCAAGAACGGGATCGCGGTGTACTCGCTCGGCGAGGACAAGGCCGAGAACACGGCTGACGACGTCAGGTCCTGGGAAAAAGTGAAGAACTGACTCCACGCCCCTTCCCTCGACCATGTTGCAGCGCCGCACATATCGCCGAGCCTCCAGCTCCGGCATGACGATCCTCGAGCTGATGGTGGTCATCGCCATCATGGGGGGCGTCATGCTGGTGTTCCGCTCGGGGTTTCGCGTGCTGACGAACGCCGATCTCTCGGAGGATGCGACCGAGCTCGCATCGCTCATGCGGCGCGCCCAGCAACTCGCGATCGAGCACGGCGAGCAGCATCGGATCGTGTTCGATCTCGACAAGGCGATCTAT
>JAGSPR010000410.1 GCA_018262455.1 Deltaproteobacteria bacterium
CACCGGATAGCTCGAACGCCACCGGCATCATGGCCGCGCCCTCACTGACGACATCGATGCTCGGCAGGGCGACCGGTCCGGTGATGTCGAGGTCACGGCGGATCACCATGTGTCCCGCGCCGATCGCGACCAGATCGGCAAGCCCGGACTCGGCGCCGAGCTCGAACGCCCAGTTGGAGGTGGCGCTGGTCGCTGTCGCCGAGCCGATCGCCACGGTGCCCGGTTGCTTCATCGTGCCGGTGACGGCGACGGTGGGCTGTGGCTCGTTGAAGAAGCTGAAGCACGGGACGTACGTGGCGCCGTCGCTCTCCTCGTACGTGCTCGCCTCGATGCCCGTGTCGTAGCCATTCTCCGGGTCGCCGCACACCGCGACCAGCTCGTACTTGTCGTGGATGAGGAGGTCGTAGCCGTCCCCGGTGTCGACGGGTGCCTGCCAGGGCCCACTCCCGTCGCGGTACATGATGAACAGGGGCGAGTCGCCGAACGTGCGCACCGACACCACGTTCAGGGCGGTCGACGAGTCGGGCGATGAGTCGGGTGGCGCATCCGGTGGCAGCTCGGTCGTCGAGTGAGAGCTGTCGCAAGCAGCCAGGAGCAGGAGGATCAGGGTGGGTCGCTTCGGCATCACACCCATGAGACAAATCTCGGCTGCCGAGGGTTGCGTCCTGGCAGGCTGTCAGCACCTGTCACCGGCGCTGGACGCCGCGGCGGACGCGCGCCAGTCTCTTGGTGGTGACCACCGATCCGGCAGCCGAGCTCCAGCGCGGGTTGCTCGATGCGCATGCGCAGGCGGCCGAGCGGTGGCCGGGCGTCGTGATCGAGGCCGAGCGGTTCGCCGCGTTCGTCACCGCGCGATGCACCAACGTGGCCGACGCGCGGGGGCTGGCGATGGTGCGCTGCGACCAGCTCTACCTGACGTGCGCTTGCGCCGCGGGTGATCCTGTCGCGCTCGCCGCGTTTGACCGGACGCACGGCAAGGTGATCGCCTCTGCGCTCGCGCGGATGGCAGCCGCGGTCACCGATCCCGACGAGGTCAAGCAGCGGGTCTGGGAGCGGTTGTTCGTTGGCGACGCCGAGACGCCGCCGCGGATCGCCGAGTACACCGGTCGCGGCGAGCTCTCCGGCTGGGTGCGTGCGGTCACCGTCCGGACGGCGCTGAACTACCGACGCGCCCACGCGCGGGAGGCCCCGAGCGACGACGTCGAAGAGTTGATGATGTTGTTGCCGGCGGCGGGCTCCGATCCCGAGCTCGCGACCCTGCTCGAGCGCTACCGCGCCGACGTCGGCGCCGCGCTGGCCGAGGCCATCGATTCGCTCTCCGACATCCACCGAGCCGTCCTGCGCTACCACTATGCGGAGCGGCTCAACATCGAGCAGATCGGCGCCATCTTCGGCGTGCACAAGACCACGGCGTTCCGCCGGCTCGAGCAGGCGCGCGCCGAGCTGATCGACGCGGCCCGCGTGGGGCTCAAGCGCCGGTTGGGGGTCGACGACGCCGGTCTCATGAGCATCGTCCGGGTCGTGAGCAGCCACCTCGACCTCACGCTCAGCGGCTTCTTCAAGGACCGCGCATGACGACGCCCTCGGCGAGCGCCACCCAGCCGTGCCTCGACGAGACCTGATCGGTACTATCGATCCGCTCTATCGAACGGCACGGTGCGCGCGCTTCGTGGTCTCGAAGATGCCCGCGACGCGCGCCTGAAGCGCTCCCGTTTCGACGCTGTGGCCCGCCGTGTCGATCGGGTCCGAGAACACGACCCGAAGCGGGCCCGGCCGCACGACCATGCCGCCCCGCGGCAGCCGCTCGTGTCCGCCGATGACCGTGGCGCACACGATCGGCCGGCCCGACTGCACGGCGAGGAGGAACGCGCCGCGCTTCATCGGCAGGAGCTTGCCGTCGGCGCTCCGCGTGCCTTCCGGACTGACCAGCACGCATTCGCCATGCGACACGCGCGTCGCGGCCGCGGCGATCGCCGCGCGCCACTGCGGTTCGTCGTTGCGGTCGACGTGCGCATGTCCCGTGGTCCGCATGAAGTGGCCATAGAGTGGGAACCGCGCGACCTCGGTGTTGTAGAGCGAGAAGAACGGTCGCGGGATGGCCGCGGCAAGCACGAGATGGTCGAGGTGGCTCTCCTGGTTCCACAGGAACACCAGGCCGCCCGCGACCGCCACCCGCTCTCGCTGCAGGACCTCGAGCCTGACGCCGAGCGCATCGAGGATGCTCCGCGACCAGCCCGCCACCTGCGCGTGCCCCGCCGGCGTCGACGTGGAGGGCTGCGGGACGAGCCGATGCAGCGCGAGCCGCGCGAAGCTCGGCACGATCCTCGTGACCCCGACGCCGACGGTGCGCGCCGCATCGGCCAGCTGGGCGCGTAGCGGGTGAATCACCCTCGCATCATCGCGCGATCGTCACCTCGATGGGCGATCGCGGTGAATTTGCGCGCGGAACATCCGTCGTGCCCGGCCATGACACGAGGACTGCTCCTGGTCGTCGCGACGTGCTGGCTCGCGAAGTCGGCGCTCGCCTGTCCCCCCAACACGACACCGGGCAAGACCACGACGGGAGCTCGCTACTGCGAGGGCCCCAGCGGGCTGCGCGAAGGTCCGGCCGAGCTCGTGTACCCGACCGGCGAGCTCGCGGCCAAGGGGAGCTACGAGCACGGCCGCAAGCAGGGCGAGTGGACGCAGTACTACCAGGACGGCACGGTGTGGATGAAGCAGACCTTCGCGGACGGCGAGCAGGTCGGCAGCTCCACCGCGTTCTTCCCCGATCAGCACCGGCGCTACGAGCTGCACTATCAACACGGCAAGGCGTCGGGCACAGCCGAGCGATGGGACGCTCATGGTCGGCAGGTCCAGCAGGGCAGCTTCGACCAGGACCACGCGAGCGACAGCTGGACGGTGTTCGACCCATGGAGCGGCCTGGCGCGCGCGACCAAGCTCTACTTCGACGGCACGCGCTGCTGGTTCGCGAAGTACTTCGACGAGGGCGGGAACACCGACTTCGTGCGCCGCAGGGTCTGGCACGGCGGTGGCGTCGTCGGTCCCTCGGACTGCAAGGCCACGTGGGACGCCCGCGCGGAGGCAGGCCGATGAGCGTCCGCCTCACGACGTGCCCGGCGCTGATCGCGCTGGCCGGTTCCCTGCTGTGCGCCCATCCCGCCTCGGCGGGGGACAGGCCGCCCCAGGTCACGATCCTGTCGTCGAACGACAACCGGGGGGAGCCGTCGCCCGATGGCAAGTGGATCACGGTGTTCCGCGATCGCGCGATCGTGATCGTGGCCGCGTCTGGTCGCGCGGCGCGCACGATCCCGACCGCGGGCAGTCCGCAGAAGGTCGCGTGGTCAGCCGACAGCCGAACGCTGGCGTTCTCCGTCAAGAACTACGAGACCGGCAAGCAAGGCCTCTATGCCGCCTCGCGCGCGCACGGACAGCCTCGCCTGATCAGCGCCGAGACCAGCGACACCGAGTTCCGGTTCGACGACCACGACCATGTCGTCTACCTTCGCGGCTCGCCGCGCGGCGGGACGGCGCTGTGGCGTGACGGCACGACCTCCGCCGTGCTCGCGATCGCGACGCCGGCCGGCACGACGTCGCACCACCAGCTGCTCGGACGCTACGTGCTGACCACGGCAGCGAGCTCGCCGGGGCAGGGCGGCGAGATCTGGTCGACCGACCTCGCACGTGGGGACCGCCGGCGGCTGGTCAGCGGCACGTATGGCGAGGTCGCGGTGTCGCCGGTGGAAGATCGACTGTGCTATGTGCGTGACCACGCCGTGCGCTGCGTGGCGCTGGCCGGCGGCGCCGACCGCGAGATCCTTGCCGTTCCGGGAGGCTGCGCGCCGCGGTTCGGCGAGCTCGCGTTCTCGCCGTCGGGCCGGCTGCTCGGCGTCGGCGACTGCCGGTTCGACGTCCAGCACGTCGAGGTCTACGACTTCGACAGCGAGCTGTCGCGCCCGGTGTACACCGGCAACGAGTTCCAGCGGTTCTCGTTGGTCGACGACCGCACCCTGATGCTCCACGACCACTCGATGGATTATCCCGAGCAGCGGTTCGGCCCGCGCAGCCCGGATGTGCCGGCCCTGGAGAGCGTCGATCTGCAGACCGGCAAGCGCGCGGTCCTGGTCGCCGATCACGAGCAGTACCAGCACATCCGTCGCGTGCGCGGCCTGGGCAACGGGCTGTTCCTGTCGCGCACCCACGAGAGCACCGACGATCTGATCCGCCTCGAGCTGAACGCCGCGGTGGTCGTCCCCAGGCCCCAGCAACCGCCGGCCGACGGCGCGCTCGCGGAGTACTGGGCCAACGGCAAGAAGCACATCGAAGCGACCTACAAGCACGGCAAGCTCGACGGCAGCTGGACGGTCTGGTACTGGAACGGCACCAAGCGCGAGGCGGGTCGCTACCGCAACGGCCTCCCGGATGGCGAGTGGACGACCTGGTACGAGGCGGGCAACAAGCGCGAGGTGTTCCCGTGGCGTGACGGCAAGCTCGAGGGTGCGGTGCTGACCTGGTATCCCAATGGCGTGCTGGCCGAGCAGATCGATCACAAGGCCAACGCGGCCGACGGCCGCGAGATCGTGTGGAACGACTCAGGCCAGAAGGTCTCCGAGGTCGGCGTGGTCCACGGCCAGCGGTCCGGCAAGCTGACGACGTGGAACAACGGCAAGCGGGCCAGCGAGGCGACCTACGTGAACGGCTTGCTCGATGGTGACTTCCGACAGTGGGACGCCGAGGGTCGCTTGACGATGGAGGGCCGGTACGTCGCCGGCAAGCAGGATGGAACGTGGTCGAGCTGGGCTCGCGGCAAGCCGTTCTACCTCCGCAACTACGACCACGGCGCCGAGCACGGCGAGCACAAGACCTGGTGGGACTCGGGCCAGCTCCGCGAGCAGGGCGAGTTCCGCAACAACAAGAAGGTTGGCGTGTGGCAGCGGTGGGATCGCTGGACGGGCAAGCTCACCGAGGAGACGTACGCCGATGGGGTGCTCGTGAAGTGAGCGCGCGCTAGCTGATCAGGGCGTCGGTCGTCGCCTGCCGGAGGGCGATGGCCATCGACGGCGTCAGCTCGTACGGTTCCTCGATCCGGCCATCGGAGAGCTCGCCGCCGAACAGGATCCAGTCCGCGGTCAAGGCCTGGCCGTCGGGGTCGTCGGAGACCAGCTCGATCTCGACGTCCAGCTCCGGCGGATCGACCCGGCGATGGAATCCCGCCAGATCACGCGTCAGATCGTGCATCGAGGCTTCCAGCATGCCTTCGTATATCGCGAGTTTCGCCACAGGGGGGCAAGTTTGCGTCGGATCCGTGCTCACCGCAGCTAGGCGCGCGTGTAGTGCGCTGTCGGATGCCACACGAGCCACGCGAGCGATCCGGGGATCACCCACGCGCCGAGGGCGATCACCACGCCGACGTAGTTCCCATACGTGTCGACCGCGAACCCGATCACCGGGTTGACGATGATCAGCGCGACCGATTGCCCGATCGCGACGATCCCAGCGGCCAGCGCGACCGACGACCGCGGCACCCGGCTCAGCACGTCTGCCAGCGCGAGGGTGTAGATCCCACCTCCGCCGGTCATCGCGAGCCCGCCGATCAGCATCACCTGCCACGGCGTCTGCGCCAGCGGCAGCACCACGAGACCCGCGGCCAGGATCATCGCGATGGCGAACAGCAGGCGCGGCGGCGCCCCTGGCGCGCGGCGCTGGCGCGCAGCGAGATCGCCGAATCCGAGCAGGCCGAGGTCGAGGAGCAGCGGCGGCAGCCACAGGTACTGGCCGACGTCGGCCTGCTGCACGCCAAACTCACCCACCAGGTACTTTGCTCCCCACGCGGTGAGGAACGCGACGACCGGCGCGACCGCAACGAT
>JAGSPR010000411.1 GCA_018262455.1 Deltaproteobacteria bacterium
GAGCTCGACCTGCACAAGCTCTGGCTGATCGTGCGCCGCGACAACAAGAAGTCCCAGGCCATGTACGTCCGCCTCGGCTTCGAGTTCGAGGGCGTGCTCACCGACGAGTACCGGGTCGCTGACACCTGGTTCGACATGGTGCGGATGGGCCTGGTCCGGCACAACGACCCTCCGTCGGGATCTGTCACCGCCCCGGGGTGATAGAGCTCGCCCGCGTCACGCCGTTACTCGCACGCCGGACGGGATCCTCTGGTCCAGAGCGATCGAACTCCGGCCCCGTCTTCGACGGTGTTGCCCGCGACCAACGTCCGGCTGCGCGGCTTCCACGCGTTCCCTGGACGATCATGACGACCAACACCACCGGACCACCACCACGGCTGCAGCGATGGGGCTTGTGGCAGACCTGATGCGCTGGGGCACGTCGGTCCTGACCGTCGTCGAGTTCTTGCTTGTGAATGCGAGATAACGAGCGCAGGGTTGCCTCTTATGGCAATGATTCCGAGGTGGTTGGTCGCGGTCGCGTTCGTGGTCGGGGGGCTCGGGGCCTGCGGCGGTGCTGACTTCGGAATCAAGGCGGGGCCCGAGCAGGCGCCGGTGTTTGCGGGCTCAGGTCGCTGGGTGAAGATCGACCTGACCCGCGAGGATGGCTACAAGGGTGATGTGGTCGTGACGGTCTCTGATCCGTCGTTTCGGGTCAGCGGGGACATCATCACATTCACCGGAGACAGCGCGACCGAACCGCTGAGCATCGCGGTCGATCCGGACACGGCTCTTGGCGAGCTGGAGATCACGGTGGTTGCTTCGAGCGGGGGCGACAGCACGACCACGACGCTTGTCCTGAACGTGCTCGAAGCCCAGCCGAGCTCGCAGGAGCTGATCGCCGCCGCGCTCGCGACCGGTCAGATCGATCTGGGCACGTCGTTGCTCTACCGCAGCCAGGCGCAGGTCGGCGATCTCGCCTTGCCCGAGCAGTACCGAGGATCCGGATCGGAAGAGGACCTCGGGCTCTCGTTCGCGATCAAGGCAGCCACGCCGCAGCTATCGCCCGACGCGGTGGCCGCTCTCCACCCGTACGTCGTTCGTCCGGCCGCCGCCGATAGCATCTACGCGCTGGCGTCAGCACGGAAGGCGCCGCCGGGCCAGCTCGCGGCGCCGAGCGCCGGGTGGCCGATGATCGCTCCCGAGGACTGTGCCGGCGGCAACCCGTGGCGCTCGAAGCGCAGCACGGCGATCCCGATCCGGGTGTGGATCGAGTGCAGCGGCTTCGACTCGGTCGAGGTGAATGCGATGGCTCGCACGCTGACCCTGTTCGAGAAGCTGTGGGGACCAGAGACGGCGGTTTTTTCCTTGCCGCTGAACGACGCAGGGGGCCCGGACGAAGGTGGCGACGACGCGATCGACGTGTACCTCGTGCAAGGTGCGATCTCGCGTGGCGAGTCCAACCCGGACAACTATGCCTATACCAACCCGGACATCTATACGCTGATGAATCTTGGCGCGTCCGCGGTCTCCAGGCAGACGCCATCGTCACTGCCGCGATTGCCACCGGACTACCAGGCCAAGAACAGCGCTGGCAATGACGTGGACAGCGGCTACATCTTCATGCCGCGAACCGGAGTGCAAGGCGAGGACATGCGCAGCACGCTGACCCACGAGCTGGCTCACGTCACGCAATTCGGACACAACACCCTGGAGGCGTTTGCAAATTCGAACGATGGCCCGTACTGGTTCTTCGAGGCATCCGCCACGTGGGCATCGGTGCACTTCGATCGAGTGCTGGAGTGGCCGGCGCGCGTCGCGGCCAACACGCACCGGCGTCGCTTCGGCCGCTATGTGACCGGCGGCGTCGCGCTCAATGCGGGACGACCCGAGGTCAACAGGTATGCGGCATACATCTGGGCGCTGTTCATCGATCAGGAGGTGGGCCCCGCTCTGATCGGCACGATCTGGAACAGCCTCGATGCCGCCAAGAGTCCCGCGCACGGCGACGACCTCATGAACGCCCACTTCTCGTTCGCGGACAAGTTCCAGACCTTCGCGTTGCGAAACCTCAACCAGGCGTTCTTGCCCGGTGATCCACTCCCCGCCAACGAGCGCTATCACGAGCTCGACAAGGAGTTCCCCGATGGCGATCCGACGCCCGTCCAGCAGGTGGTGACGCTCGAGGTCGGCCAGACCTACGTCCAGGATCTGGTGTTACCGCCGCTCAGCACGAACTATGTCCTGCTCGATGTCGCGGGCAACGACATCACGAAGGTGGAGTTGTTGTTCACCGGCGATCTGACTCGAGTCGACATCGATGCGTTGATCCTGCCTGACGATGCGTGGCTGGGCGAGCCGCTGAAGTTCACCGGCGAGAACAGGGTCGTGTTCTGCTTCGACAAGGGCCTCAGCACCCAGACCCTGCGTGGCGCGTTCAAGGGGATGCAGCTCGTGATCTCGAATCACGCGCACGCCAAGGAGGCACACGTGGCGGGTCAGCTCCGGATCGTCGCATCGAACAGCGCCTGCGGCGTCTGGCGAGGAACGACGCGCTCGTCGATGACCAGCGCCAACATCGCCGGCAACGCCGTCGAGACCATCGATGCGAACGCGGTCCTCGAGTACGACGCGGACAACTCGGGCGGTGTCCTCGCCTACAAGCTGCAGAGCGGCGCGTACACCTATCGCCACGACTTCACCTCCGTGAACCGCACCCCGCCATGTCGCTCGTTCACGGACTCCGCCGGCCCGATGACCCCCGCGATGCTGATCGATGCGACCCCCGGCGCCACGTTCTCCAACCTGGTCCTGTATCCGGACATGCCGCAGACCTACACCGGAGGCGGTCAGAGCTGGGTGACCCAGACCACGACCACCAGCTGCAACAACAGCCTTGGCATGGATGAGACCTCGTCGGCGCTCGCCTTCATCCAGTGGTGGTCGACGCCGGGCGCGGGCCCGTTCGAGGTCGACCCGACGGGGACTTCGATCAGCGGCTCGGCGATTGTTCCGGATCAGGGGACGGGCTCGACCATCACGTACACCTGGAACTTCACGAAGGTCGACGAGTAGCTCGCATCCTCTTCGTCGGATGTCGCGAGACCCGCCCGCGCGACATCAGTGGCGCGTGCCCGACGACCGTGCCCTGCCCGTAACGCTCGGGGCACGGTCTCGACGACCTACTTGTCGTCGTCGAGGCTCTCGAGCTTGAGCAGGCACGACGCGATCCCCCCGAGCGCCTTGGCGGTGCCCTGGTTGACGTCGCTGTCCTTCATCGACTCGGTGATCTTCTCGAGGTCTTTCTCGACCGCCTCCGCACACTTCCGGTCCTTGCAGGCACACGCCCGCTTCTCGAGGGCCTCCAGCTCGCCCGTCTTGCCGCCGCACGCGGACAGCCCGAGGCCCGCTACTGCCATTCCGAGGAGGATGAGGTTGCGCATGGGCAAAGGCTACCGCGAGCGCGTGCCGACGACCAGACGGCAGGCCGGGTGCGCCGTTCGCTGGCACGCGAGGTGATCCTTCCCACGGCCGGCGCGCGCCGCGGCGAGGTATCCTCGACCGATGAGACGAATCGTTCTGGGCGCGGTGCTCGTGCTCGTCGGCTGCGGCGAGGTCAAGGATCCGGCCGGCGTCGATGCGATGGCGCCGGACGTGGACGCTCCGGACGGCAGGTTGCCGGTCGTGACGATCACCGACAAGCCGGCGGCCGAGACCGAGCTGACGGCGACGAGCTTCGTGTTCAGCGCCGACGAGCCGGCCACGTTTCATTGCCGGCTCGACGCGGGCACGCTGATCCCGTGCACGAGCCCGCAGGCGTACAGCGCGCTCGCGATCGGGGCGCACACGTTCGAGGTCCAGGCGCAGGACGGATCGGGCAACATCGGGACCGCGATGCACGCCTGGACGGTGGTCGCGCCGTGCACGCCGAGCACGCTCGAGGCCGAGAGCATCGCGTCGCACCCGAACTGGGGTGTGGCGACGGGGAGCGTGCTCCACAACGGCATGGCGCTGCAGGCCAACGCGAACAACGCGAGCTTCCAGGTCACGTTCACCGGCAAGGGCCTGACGATCTTCAACGAGAAGGGCCCGAGCTTCGGGACGGTCACCGTCGCGGTCGACACCGGCACGCCGGTCGCCGTCTCCGTGACGGACGCCTCGGGGTTCACCTTCCAGAACCCGACAGTGGTCGCCTCGGGCTTGCCGAACATCTCGCACACGGCGACGGTCACCTGCACGCAGACGAACTGTCAGGTCGACTACTTCACCGCGAACTGCCAGTAGGTCCCGCGCACTCGCGCCGCTAGGTCGGCGGCGAGAGCTGCAGCACGTCGCAGCGCCGGAGCAGGTACGCGGCCGCGATCACGAGCAGGCGATCCGACGGCGTCGGCACGGCGTCGAGGACATGCGCCAGGGTGCGGGGCCCGTCGGCCAGGGCTTCGAGGTGCGCGTGGATCCGCGGTTCGAGCTCGAACGCGCGGGCTCGATCGAGGGCAAGGAGCGCCGGCCACGCCTGCGCCCGCTCGAGCCAGACCTCGAGGCGGTCGGGCGGGATGGTGCCGAGCACCCGGCCGAGGATCGCGAACGTCCGCAGCTCGAGCGCGAGCGCTGGCCACGGGTTCCGTTCGCCGTCGCGAAACTCGTACGATCCGGTGCGCCACGAGCACGCGCTCGCCAGCTTGTTCGCCACCTGATCGGCGAGGAGGCGCACGGCATCGACCGGCCGGATCAGGTCGAGGCTCACCAGCGCCTGGCCGAGGCGCCCGCCGAAGTGATCCAGCACGGCGAGCGCGCGGTCGAGCTGGTCACGCGTGATGACCTGGCGCCGCACGAGAAACTCGCCGAACCGATCCTCGAGCACGTTGCAGCGCACGAACACCGGATTGCCGTCCACGAAGTACGCCTCCTTGAAGTACTCGCCACTGCGGATCATCAGGGCGCCGGTTCGCTGCTCGCGCGCGATCTTGCACAGCAGGTCGACGACCAGCACGGGATCGAGGGCGCCGGTCTCGAGGGGAAACGTCTGCGGCGTGGACGGCGGGACGGGCGCGGTGGGGGCGGGGCGGCCCTGGTCGGGGAGTGGGCCCTGGGTGACGGTCACCGGTGCAGGCGGCGCGGTCGCCGCACGCGAGAACGCGATGCGCCCGATCGCGGCGGCCTCCGACGCCACGCGCCGCGCGATCACGGTCTGCGTGCCACTCATCGTGGTCGCGGTCTTCGAGGGCCGACGTGCAGACCAGGCGCACAGGTCGCCGCCTTCGCGCTCGAGCTCGCGCAGCAGCTCGGCGACTCGCCCGGCGCCCGCGCGGCGCTTGCTGCTGTCGAGCCAGTCGACCAGCGCGTTGCGGAACGCATCCGCGGTGGAGAACCGGTGATCGAGCTCGACGGCGAGCGCCTTGCGGAGGATCGCGCTCAGCTCGTCGGGGATGTGCCGGCCATAGAGGTCGAGTCGGCTGAGATCTCCGCGCCGCACCATGAGGAGGAGCTCGACGTCGTTCGGCGCGCTGAACAGCCTCCGGCTCGTCAACATCTCGGCGAGGACGATGCCCATCGAGAACACGTCCGAGCGGCCATCGAGGGCGTCGCCGCGCACCTGCTCGGGCGACATGTAGCCGAACTTCCCCTTCAACGTCCCCGACGCGACCTCCTGCGTCCGGCCGAGCGTCGATGCGCGCGCGATGCCGAAGTCGGCCAGCTTCACGTGACCGCGTCTGGAGATCAGGATGTTGCTCGGCGACACGTCGCGGTGGACGACGTTGAGGCGCTCCCCGCGGGGGGACGCCGCGCTGTGCGCGTAGTCGAGGGCCTCGAGCACGTGGCACGCGATGTACGCGGCGAGCTCGGGTTCGATGTGGCGTCCGAGCTTGGAGCACCGG
>JAGSPR010000137.1 GCA_018262455.1 Deltaproteobacteria bacterium
GAGGTCCGCGGCTCGTACAAGAACGGCGTGCTCGATGGTCCGTGGGAGCGTCACCACGCGACCGGCGCGATCGTGCTTGCCGGCGACTACGTCGCCGGCAAGAAATCTGGCCGCTGGCGCCAGTCGAACCCGAGCGGCACGACGCTCGGCGAGTACGAGCTCGTCGCGGGCTCGGGCGTCGAGAAGCGCTGGTACGACGAAGGGCCGATCTATAGCGAGCTGACGCTGAAGGCCGGCGTGCCGAATGGGCCGGCCAAGATCTACACGCGCGACGGCATCGTGATCGACACGATGCACTACGTCAGAGGCAAGCTCGATGGCTCCCACGCGTTCGGCACCCGCAACACGATGCGATTCGAAGAGACCTTCGTGGCGGGCGTGCTCCGTGATCAGCGCAAGATCTGGCTCGCCGGCCAGCTGATCGCCGACGAGATCTACGATCGCCGCGGCAAGCTCGAAGGGCCGTACACGTCCTGGCGGTCGGCCAAGATCACGCGCGTCACGGGCCAGTTCGAGGGCGGCAAGCGCACCGGCGCGTGGCTCTGGAACGATCGCGATGGCAAGAAGGAGCGCGAAGGCAGCTATGTCACGGGCAAGCGCGACGGCATCTGGAACGAGTGGAACGTCGACAAGCTGGCGTTCACCGGCACCTACGACGTCGGCAAACCCAACGGCGATTTCGTCTACTACGATCGTAACGGCAACGAGCTCGGCCGCTACACGATCACGGATGGCACCGGGGTGGTGCTCACCTTCCATCCCAACCACAAACCGGCGTCGAAACAGCGCCTGGTCAACGGCATCGAGGAGGGCTCGTACCAGGAGCTGACCCCGCGCGGAAAGGTCGTCACCGACGGTCGCTTCGTCGGTGGCAAGAAGCATGGCGCGTGGAAGGAGTGGACTGCTGACGGCGTCCCGACCCTCGAGCAGGCGTGGAGGCGCGGCAAGCTGCACGGAGTCGTGAAGAAGTTCGTCGATGGCAAGCTGTCACTCGAAGCGCACTACGTCGATGGCAAGGCGCACGGGGCGTACGCCGAGTACCGGCTGGGCAAGCCATCGGTCACCGGCCAGTTCGCGGATGATCTCCGGACCGGGACCTGGACGCACTACAACGCCGACGGGACGGTGGTGCGGACCGCCACCTACCGAAACGGCGTCCTCGACGGCCCGTGGCGCGAGCTCGTCGCAGACAGCCCGAGCACGACGATCGTGCTCGAAGGCAAGATGAGTGCCGGGCGCCGCACCGGGGACTGGACGCGCACGGACAAGGCAGGCGTCGTACGCAAGCTCACGTACGGGACACCTTGACGCTGCGCCGGTAGCACCTGAACCAACACCGCCGCGACGGTATTCCCCCGTTCGTTCGGCCGTCGATCCATCACACCAAGTGCAACCATTCGGCTGCTCGCGCGTTCTATCCCATGAACGCCGTGAACCGAGACGCCAAGACCCAGTCCGCTCTGATCGCACTCGCACGCACGCGCCGGATGCAGCGCGCGCTCGCTCATGCCTATCTGCATCGCGGTGCGCCGATGCCGACGCTACGGAGCTCGCTCGGATACATGACGACCACCGCCTGTGTGGCCGACGATGCCGCCGAGCTCGGTCACCGGATGACGGTGCTTGGGGTCTCCCGCACCGAAGCGGTCGTGTACATCGTCGAGGATCTCGGCGACGCAGAAGCTCCGATCGTCTATCGGCTCTGGTTGCGTGGTCCGCGGCAAGGCCACCTGGTTCCGCTCCACGCCTGGTACGAGCACTCGCACGACGGCAGCGAGATCCGCGCACGCATCGAGGCGATCCGCCCGACGCTCGAGCCCACGATGCTGTCGACCACCGAGGCCTGGATGCTCTCGACGCGGATCGTGCAGCGGCGTGCCCTGCGCGTCGGTCCGGGCGGGTGCTCCGACCTGCCGATCCGCAAGTTCGCGCTCCAGCTGTCGGTCGAGCCGGTGAGCGGCCACGGCCCGAGCGGTAAGACCACCGTGACCGCGTTCCTGCGTCCGCAGGCGCAGCTGGCCGAGGTCTGGTCGCTGTCGGGCGGCGAGGCCATTGCCCGGGTGACCTACACGGGGATTCCGAGCGGCCCAGGCCTGGCGAAGGACACCGTGGTCCTGCTCACGACCGGCGTCGACGACCACCGCGATACGCAAGTCTAGTCGCAGTGTTAGGTGGGGTCATCGAACCGCGCCCCCACCCGAGCGGTAGGTTGGGTAACCTTACGTGACTCGCCGCGTAGGAGACCCATGCGCCTCACCGTCATCGCCCTCGGATTTGCCTTCGTGGCCACTGCTTGCATGAGCAACGGCTCGACGCCGGGCGATGACGCGTCCGTGAACTGCGCGGATGTCACCGCCGACGAGTTCGTCGTGGGGCTCGAGCGCGTGGGCACCGCGGGCGCGCTCGACTTCACGATCATGTCGGGAGACCCCGCGCCGCCGATTCGCGGCGATAACACGTGGGTCGTCCAGGTCAGCTCGATGTCTGGCGGCGTGGTCGGAGCGCCGGTCTCCGGTGCGGAGATCTCGGTCACGCCGTTCATGCCCGCCCACCAGCACGGGGCCGGCAAGACCGTGAAGGTCGAACCGATGCCGGACGCGGGTCAGTACAAGTTGTCGCCGGTCAACCTGTGGATGCCAGGCGTCTGGGAGACGACGATCGACGCGACGTCGGCGAGCGGTACCGACACGGTCGTCTTCAGCTTCTGCATCCCGAGCTGAGCGCTACTGCGGGTTGCAGTTGGTGTTGACGGCGGCGCCGGTCCCCTTGGTGGCGCGCGTCCAGATCGCCGTGCCGCCCTCGACCACCAGTGTCTGTAGATTCGGGATCACGGCGGCCGAGAGATCGCCGCTGGCCACGAGGCTGTCGAGGATCGCGTAGGGCAGCGGCCGGATCAGCAGCCGGGTCTCGATCCGATCGATCAGGTTGGCGTTCGCGATCTGGAACCTGACCTGCGTGGAGTGATCCTCACCGGCCACCGCGGGCACCTTGAGCAGCTGCGACTCGGTGCGCACGATCTCCCAGAACATCTCGCCCGGCGTGTTGTCGGCCTTGAACGAGCGATCCCAGAACCCGACCGTGTCCACGTTCAGCGTGCCCGGCGTGTCGTTCGGATCCGTGTTGGCCGGCACCACCCCACTCGAGAACACGAGCGCGCCGTTCATGTCGAAGGCCTGAACCTCGAGCCACGCACGACGATCGTGCGAGGCACCGCTGGGCCACGCATGGCCGGTCCCGATCGAGTCGATCCGGATGTTGAGGCTGTTATCGGGATCCAGGCAGATCCCTCCGGGCTGCTTGTGGGTGAGTGAGTTGAACGGGCCGATCACGCGCACGGCGCCATCGAGGTCGCGCTTGATCGCGGCCGCCTGCGCGGGCATCTCGGGGAAGACCGTCAGTGCCTGATCGATCCCGAGCCACATGTGCTCGTGATAACCGTCCTTGCGTGGCGCGACGTCGAGTCCGGGCGCGTCGGCGATCAGGTCTTCCTTGGAGATCATGTGGCACCCACCGCAGGTCAGGTGGAGCCTCGGATCGGTGGAGGACGAGAAGAACGTGCCCTTCCACTCCGCGAACGTGCGCTCGACCGCGATGCCGCCCGCCACGCCGTTGAGATGCTCGGGGACGACGATGTCGTGGCACGAGCCGCACATCTCCGACTGGTTCTGGTCGGAGTCCATGAGCGTGTCGTACTTCGAGTGGTGAGCCGGGCTGGATACCGGGTTCTTCACGCCTCCGCGCATGGTCTGATCGTTGGCGACCACGAGGCCATTGTTGTGATCCTCCTCGACCCTGTCGACGTTGTGGCAGAAGTAGCAGGTGATGCCGCGCGCCTCGGGCGGCAACGCGGAGGGATCGAAGTTCGTGCCGTCGGTGAGGCCGAGCTGGACGGCCATCGGGGCGTGGCACTTGACGCAGAAGTCGCCGAGCGCGCCGTTGGTCTCGCGCTGGCCACGCTGGTTCATCGCGATGAACACCGGGTCGTCCGAGGCGTAGGCGTGCATCGAGCCCGACCACTGCTGATAGTGCTGAGCGTGGCACTCCATGCACGTGTTCGGATCACGGAGCTCGGCGACGGACTTGACGGGGTCATCACCGCCACAAGCGGCGAGCACGAGCGCGACCACGAGCACGCGCTTCATGGCGCCACCGGTCCTGGCGCGCCGTTCTGCACCCACTGGATCAACGCGCACTGCGCGGCCGTCGACAGCGCCGCACTCGTCGGGCCTTTCGGCATCTGGTAGTCCGTGCCCGGCGAGCCGGTACGAACGATCAGGTCGCTGCATCCCGGGTTGCCGGGCTCGACGCGGCCGGCGAGCAGCGCGTCGTATGCGTGCTGTGGATCTTCGAACGACATGCCGCCCTTCTGGCCTTCGCGCGAGTGACACGAGACCCGCTCGCTGCCGCAGCTTTGCTTCAAGGTGTTGTTGTAGACGTTGTCGAAGGTCGGCACGTAGAGTGGCTGGCAGGCCGTATCGACCGTGATGCAGGCCGGTGGATCGGACCCCGGGCAGCCAGCGGTCAGCGCCAGCAGCACGAGAGCGATCCGGCGCATGCCGCACTGTACCCGACGACCGGCGGCGGGTACGTGGCCGAGTTCACAACGTTGACCGATCTGCATCCTGCGTCACCAGGGCGAGGTGGCGAGCCCGGCGAGCTGCGCGACCAGTCGTCGGTAGCGCTCGTACGGCTGATCGAGCCGATCGCCAGGCGTGAACGCCTCGATGGCCGGAGGGGCGAGCGCTGCCGCGGCCGCGAGATCCGGGTGGATTCCGCCAACCACCGCCGCGATCATGGCGGCGCCGATCGGGCACGTGTCGCTGTGTGGCGCGACCTGGTGGACGATGCCGAGCGCGTCGGCGCGGAGCTGGGACCACACCCGGCTGCGCGCCCCACCTCCGAGCAGCAGCACGCGATCGGTCGCGAGCCCGAGCCGGGCGAGACGTTCGACGACATCGCGACACGCGAAGGCAAGCCCCTCGAGCACCGCGCGAGCGAGGTGCTCGCGATCGTGCCCGGCGGCGAGACCGTGGAACGTGCCGCGCGCATGGGGACGCCACACGGGTGTCATCGCGCCGGCAAGCGCGGGGATGAACGTGACGCCGCCTGCACCGGGGGGCGCGGTCGCTGCGAGGGCATCAAGCGCTGCATCATCGGCGAGACCGAGCAGCCGTACCGCCCAGTGCACGGCGCCGCCGGACAGCCAGCCCGGGTTCTCCACGAACCACGCGCCGGTCGGATACGCATGGGTCTCCACCATCGGCTCCGCGGCATCGTCGAGCACCGCCGTCGTGGCGAGCCCCCCGACCACCTCGGCGGTCCCGATCGCGCAGACGATTGGGCCCGGGCCAACGATCCCGGCACCGAGGGGGGTCGCGAAGTCGTCGCCGGTTCCGACCGCCACCCGCGTCCCGATCCGCAGCCCGGTGAGCTGCGCACCGCGTGCGGTGAGCGTGCCGGCGAGATCGCACGTCGCGTGGAGAGCGGGCAGCTCCTCCGGCGTGACCTCGAACGAGGCGAGCAGCGCGTCCGCCCAGCGACCTGTCGCCAGCTCGAGCAGCATCGTCGTCGACGCGAGCGATCGATCGATCACCGCCATGCCCGTGAGCTGCTCGACGAGGTAGCTCACTGGCTGGTGGAACCGCGCCGCGCGGACGCCATGGCGGCGCAGCCACGCGATCTTCGGTGCCATGTGGCTCGGATCGGCCACCTGTCCGGTCAGCGCAAAGACGATCGCCGGCGCGGCGCGGGCTGCTTCCTCGACCGCGCGACGGTCTTGCCAGATCAGCGCAGGGTGCAGTGGCGCGCCGCGCGCGTCGACCGCGACGCAGCCATCGAGCTGACCGGCGAGGGCCAGCGCCACGATGTCATCCGCGCTCGCCTGCGCCGCTTCGAGCGCACCCGCGATCGCCGGCGCCAGCGCCGCCTCCCACATCAGAGGATCCTGCTCGGCGCGACCTGGCTGGGGGTGGCTCGTCGCATACGCGATCGCGTGCTGGCCGCGCACCCTCAGCCCGTCGTCGCACACCACCGCCTTGCAACTCTGGGTTCCTAGATCGATCCCGATCACGAGCACCGAGGGATGGTAGTACGAAGCGGTGAACTACTTCGGCCATGCGGCGGTCGCGAGTTGGTCGTCGGGGCACGCCGGGATGGCGCTCGGCGCGATGCTCCCTGACTTCGCAACCATGTCCGGAGCTCGCATCGCGCCCTGCCCCGACCGCGAGGTCGCCGCAGGCATTGACCTCCATCACGCAACCGATGCCGCGTTCCACACCCTGCCCGTCGTGACCGGCCTCATGCGGGAGCTCGGCGAGATCCTCGACCACAAGGGCTGCGCCCGCGGCCCCCGGCGCGCCGTCGCCCACATCGGCGTCGAGCTCCTGCTCGATGGCGTCCTCGTCGACGAACCCGCCTACCGCGACTCGTTCACGTTCGCCCTGGCGCACGAAGCCGCGCTGTCATGGCGCAACCCCGGCGACGACGCGCGGTTCGCCACCCTCCTCGCGCGCCTCCGCGACCACGGCGTCCCCGACGACCTTCGCCATCCCCACGCGATCACCCACCGCCTCTCGCGCATGCTCGCCCATCGCCCCCTCCTCGCCCCGTCCCCCGATGACCTGCGCGCCATCTCCGCCGCTCTCGTCGACTACCAGCCCCGCGTCGCTGTCGCCGTCGACACCGTGCTCCGCGCCCTCAAGGTCGCGCTCTAGGACGCTCTACACTCTCACCACTCTCCCCCAGAGCGGCCCGATCCTCATCTCCAAAAGCTATTTGGTTTTCGCCTGTTACGCGCCCGGAGTTCAGCGAAGTTCAGGACGCTCTACACTCTCACCACTCTCTCCTCGCCATGCTCGAGATGAGGAACCGGTTCCTCCGCGACTGGCCACCGGCCCGCGGCCCGAAGTGGTGAGAGTGTAGAGCGTCCGCGAACAAAGCTCCGAGTTTCAAGCAGTTGCCACAGGGTAACTCGGGACAGAGTGGTGAGAGTGTAGAGCGTCCTCAGGGGTGGAGGCGGAAGGCGTGGTGGACGCGGGGGTCGCGGAAGTCGGGTGGGAGGGTGGCCCGGGTCTCGTCGCGAATGTCGGCGGCAGGGGCGGTCCACTCGAAGTGGAAGCGGCGGCGGTTGGTCGAGAACCAGATGATGTCGGCCACGGCGGCGACGTCATCGAGCAGGGCAGCGTGATCGCGCTGGACGTCCCAGGTGTAGTCCATGCGCTTGGAGTTGGAGAAGGTCGGAGGGTCGACGACGGCGAGGTCCCAGTGCCGATGCTCGCGACGCGCGGCGGTGAGGAACTCGCGGACGTCGGACTGGACGAGCTCGCCGGTGAGCTGGTTGAGCGCGAGGTTCTCGCCGGCCCAGTCGAGGTAGGTGCGCGACATGTCGACCGAGGTGGTCTGCATGCCGGCCGCGCCGGCGTAGACCGAGAACGAGCCGGTGTACGCGAACAGGTTGAGCATCGTCTTCGCAGGTTCGGCGGCGACGCGTGCGCGGGTGGTGCGGTGGTCGAGGAACAGGCCGGTATCGAGATAGTCGGCGAGATTGACGCGGAACGCGTGACCGCCCTCGTGAACGACGCGCCACGCATCGGGGTGCTCTCCGAGACGTTCGTACTGGTGGCCTTCGCGCCGGCCGACGAGCCGCTCGCGTTGCTTGACGAACAGCTCGCTCGCGCCGAGCGCGGCCTTGGCGGCGCTGCTCATCTCGTCGAGCCACTCGTCGCCTCCACCCCGATCGGCCGCACGATAGTCGTTGATGACGAGCGCACCTGCGTACGTGTCGACCGTGATCGGCACCTCGGGGATATCACGATCGTAGACGCGCCAGCACGTGACCCGCTCGCGCTTGGCCCACTTGCCGAGGTGCTTCGCGTTCTTGACGACGCGATTCGCGAACATCTCAGCGAGCGACATCAGATCCCGCTGACGACGCGGAAGTGTCGTCGATCACTGCGATCGGCAAGCCAGCGATCTGCTCGATCCTCGCATCGGTCGCGGCCACCTCCATCCGGTCAGCCTTGGGCTCCCCCGTTACGACTGTCAAGGCATTGCCCGACCCCACATGCATGTATTAGTGTCTGCGGCGTCTACCCCGGCCGTCACACCGAGAAAGAAACCCATGCTCCGTAAACTCTCTTTTGGTTTGTTCATCGCCGCCCTCGCAGCCTGCGGCAGCGCGCGCGTCATCTCGCGCACCCAGGCCGGCGGAGTCATCGAGCTCCAGGGCGATCGCGGCAAGGCGATGGAAGAGGCGAATTCCAACATGAATGCGCACTGCGGCCCGGGCAACTTCACGATCACGCAAGAGGGTGAAGAGGCCATCGGCACCGACACCGTCGCGCGCGAGGATACGTCGGAGGACACCGCGCACTCGCGCAGCGGTCGTCGCTCGAGCACCGACTCGACCACGGTGGCGCAGACCAGCACGCGTACGGCCACGGCATGGCGCGTCCACTACGCCTGCAACGGCGCTGGCGCTGGTGCACCGCCCCCGCCGCCTCCGGCCGCCGCGGTTCCCCCGCCCCCTGCCGGACCGCCCGCAGGCGCGCCGCCTCCCGGCTACTGAGCGGCTCGTGAGGCAGACTGCCTCACACCCATTCCAACACGGGCTGTGCGAGCGACGATTCACTTCGTCGCTCTTCGTGTTTTCGGGGCGGTTCGCGAGCCCTCGGCCGGGCTCAGGCGAGCAGCCGGGTGTCGTCGAGCGAGGCGTCGCCGATCAGATCGATGCCTGAGTGCGCGAACCGACGCGCGGCAGCCGCGGTGCGTGGTCCAAAGCCGTGGTCGAGACACCACTGCGCGTGCCCGACGAGCAACGCGAGCTCGAGGCTCCGCCCGAGCGTCATCGCGAACCGGCGCGCACCGGCTTCGAGCCGGTCGGGATGCGCCATCGTCTCGCCGATCCACGCCGTCGCGTGACGGAGCGCCGCGCGTGCGGTCGCGACCGGGGCCGCGAGCCCGGGATCGGTCGCCTGACCGACGTTGCGCTCGATCTCGGCGGTCAGCGCCTCGACCGTGCCGCCCTTGCCGAGCGCCCGCAGCGTGTCGAGGGACAGCACGTTGGTGGTGCCCTCCCAGATCGGCAGCACCTGAGCATCGGCCAGGATCCGGGGTAGCCCGGTATCCTCGACGTAGCCCGCTCCGCCGCACGACTCGATCGCCTCCGAAGCCACCGCGACGGCTTGCTTGGCGGTGGTCAGCTTCGCGAGCGGAATCAGCACGCGCGACAAGCGCTCGTCGGATTCGCGCGATGCCGCCGTGCCGTGTTCGAGGGCACCGAGCAGCTCGACGCTGCGGAACGCGAGGCAGAACGCCGCGGCGTACTCGGCTTCGAGCGCCGCGAGCGTGTCGGCGTGCAGCGGCTTGTCGACGAGCAGCGAGCCGAAGGCCTTGCGACGGCGGGCGTAGTCGCGCGCGAGGGCGAGCCCACGCCGCATCCCGCTCACCGCGCAGATCGCGTTCCAGCTGCGCGTCACCGACAGCATCGGGGTGATCGCGCGCACGCCTTCGCTCGCCGCGCCGACGAGCGTCGCGGGCGTGCCATCGAGGGCAAGCTCCGCGGTCGGCACCTTGCGCGTCCCCAGCTTGTCCTTGAGCCGGTTGACCTGGATGTTGCGCAGCCGACCGTTGGCATCGCGCAGCTCGACGAGGAACAGCGCGAGGCCGCGGCTGCCTTCGGGGTTGCCCTCCGGCCTCGCGAGCGTCAGCGCCATCTCCGACGTGGTGGCGGACGTGAACCACTTGGTGCCGTGGAGTCGCCAGCCGTCGCCGTCCTGCTTCGCGACCGTCTCGCTCTGCGAGACATCCGAGCCACCGGTGCGCTCGGTCATCCATTGCCCGCTCGTCCACATCGCGGACGGATCGCGGGTGATGAGGCGCGGCACGTAGCGCTCGACGAGCTCGGTGTTGCCGCTCGCGAGCAAGGTCCGCGCGGCGCCATCGGTCATCGCGAGCGGGCACGAGTAGACATCGAGCGAC
Source organism: Deltaproteobacteria bacterium (assembly GCA_018262455.1). Next base: position 9,979 of record JAGSPR010000137.1, read on the forward strand.
GGCGACAGCAGGTGCACGGTCGCGAACTGATAGGTCCGCGCATACGCCCCGAACCGGGGCTCGTAGCCGGCGGCGACCATGCCGTGACGGGCCGCGAGGACCTGCGCCTCTTGCCACAGCGGCGAGACGTCGATCCGATCGATCCGATTGCCCCACGCGTCCCACTGGGTCAGCACTGGCTCGTTGAGGCGATCCGCGAGCTGCTTGTCGTAGTACTGGACCGTCAGGTCACCGAGCGCGCGGAGCTCCGCCGCGATGTCGGCCCCCCCGATGTGACGCGCGATCCACGACGGCAACATCGGATCGTCGTCGAACTGGTTGCCGAGGCGAGGCGGCTCCTGGAAGAACGGCATGACGAACCCTACCGCGGTAACGTGGCGTCGTGAACCTGCTACTCGTCGAGCCCGGTGAGATCACCGACGCCGAGGTCGTGCTCGCGGATCGTCGTGCCGAGCACCTGCGCGGCGTGCTCGGGAGCGTGGTCGGCTCCCGCGTGCGAGCTGGCATCGTCGGCGGTGGGCTCGGCACCGCGGACGTGATCGCCGACGACGGTCAGCGGATGACGTTGCGGCTTTCGATCGTCGATCCGGCGCCGCCGCCGCTCGCGATCGAGCTCGTGCTGGCCTTGCCACGCCCGAAGGTCTTGACGCGCGTCCTCGAGGCGATCGCGAGCTTCGGCGTCGAGCGGATCGCGCTGACGAACGCGTGGCGCGTCGACAAGAGCTACCTGCACTCGCCTCGCCTCGCGCCCGCGGCGATCGCGCAGGCGCTCCGGCTCGGCGCCGAGCAGGGCGCGACCACCCACCTGCCGGCGATCTCGATCCACCACCGCCTGATGGACCTGCTCGACGAGCGCTGGCCGGCGGGCGAGCCGGCAGGCGATCGAGTGCGCCTGATCGCGCATCCCGGGGGCGCGCCCATCGAATCCGCCGTACGCGGAGGGCCCGAGCCGAGCCGATCGATTTCGGTCCGCAGCGAAGCAAGGAACGAAACATCCTCATGGCGAGGGTCCCCCTTGCGGGGGCCGGTCACGCTCGCGGTCGGTCCCGAGGGGGGATGGATCGCGCGCGAGGTCGAGACCTTCGTCGAGCGTGGATTCGTCGCGGTGTCGCTCGGCAGCGCGATCCTGCGGGTCGAGACCGCGGTCGCTGCCGCGCTCGGCCAGCTCGTCCTCCTGGATCGGATGTCACGACCGCTTCGGACGGGGTGAGCCAGCACACCGACGCGCCACTGGAAGTAACCACCCTGTGTGCAGAGGCATGCACAACTGCACGGTCAGCGTACAGAAACTGTGTTGCGTTCACCTATGGTTTCACAGGGATACCCGGGCGCGACGGTTGCACCAGCGTTCCTGGTGGTCCGGCACCCGGTTCGCGGCACGGGTTGGTCAGCGCTTCGCCCCTGGGGGAAGCGGCTTGAGGCCGTGCTTCTCCATCCGGTAGATCAGCGCGCGCCGCGACACGCCCAGCTTCTGCGCCGCCAGCTTCTGGCTCCCACCGCAGGCATCGAGGGCCGAGATGATCGCCTCGCGCTCCAGCTCGCCGATGTGCTCGCGGACGTCGCGCTGACCATCGAACGCGAAGCTGCCGGATCTGACGTTGGCGACCAGGTGGATCTGTCCGGGGAGATCATCGGGCTGGACGACACCATCGCTGTGGATCACGTACGCGCGCTCCATCGCGTTGCGCAGCTCGCGGACGTTGCCCGGCCAGCGGTAGCTGCGGAGGGCCGCGGCCGCGGCCGGGCTCAACGTGGGCACCGCGCGTCGTCCGTCACTCGCGGCCAGCGCGAGGAAGTGCGTGGCGAGCGGCACGATCTCGTCAGGGCGATCGCGGAGCGGCGGGACGAGCACCGCGAACGCGCTGATGCGGAAGAACAGATCGCTGCGGAACGTGCCGCGCGCGACCTCGGCCTCGAGATCCCGGTTGGTCGCGCACACGACGCGGACGTCCACCTCGATCTCGTCGGTCCCTCCGACGCGCGTGATCCGGCGCGCCTCGAGCACGCGCAGCAGCTTCGCCTGGGTCAAGGCCGACATCTCGCCGATCTCGTCGAGGAACAGCGTGCCGCCATGGGCGACCTCGAAGTAGCCCTGCTTGCGCCGATCGGCGCCGGTGAACGCGCCGCGCTCGTGGCCGAACAGCGTGCTCTCGAGCAACGACTCCGGCAGCGACGCGCAGTTGAGCCGGACGAGCGGCCCGTCGGCGCGCTCGCTGGCCCGGTGCAGCTCGCTCGCGATGACCTCTTTTCCGACGCCGGTCTCGCCGTAGACGAGCACGGTGATCCCGTAGTCAGCGACCTTGCGCACGAGCTCGTAGACGCGGCGCATGTGCGGATCGATCACGATCGGACCGCTCGCACCGGTGTCCTCCGGGGGGTCCGCGGGAGGAACGCCGACCTCATCCCCGCGCGAGCGCCTCGCGGACTCGAGCGCCGCGCCTGCGAGCGCGATCAGCGCACCTGGAGTCGTCCCGTGCGCCGGGAACGCCGCGATGCCTGCCGACACCCTGATGCCCTCCACCACGGCACCATCGCGGGTGCGTGCCGCGGTGGCGATCACGCCGGCGGCCGCGGCGGCGGCGTCCGCGTCGAGCTCGGGCAGCAGGATCGCGAGCTCGAACGGCGCGTACTCGAGGATCACGTCCATGGTGCGCACGGCGGCCGTGACGCGATCGATCGACTCGTCGACCTCGATCCCCTGGCCATCGATGCGCAGCCGCACCAGGCCGAACGTCCGGCGGTAACGATGGCCGCGATCGACCTCGCCCGCGAGGCGCTCCTCGAGCGAGCGGCTGCCATCGAGCCGAGGCTCGGCGAACGCCGGGGTCGTCAGGCTGACGACGAGGGTCGCCGGCCCGATCACGATGGAGTCGCCGGAGGCCAACCGATGGCTGCCGGTGATCGCGGTGCCGTTGACCCACGTGCCGTTCCGGCTCCCCATGTCCTCGACGCTGAGCTCGTCGCCGCGCCGCAGGACCCGGGCGTGGATGCGCGACACCCGCTCGGAGTCGACCTGGATGATCGCGTGATGGGCGCGGCCCACCGTCAGCTGGGCGCCATCGGGCAGCTCGATCATGCGGGTCCGCGCCTCGTCGCCCTCCCCCTGGTAGACGACGAGCACCGCGCGATCCTCGCTGTCGGTTCCCGCCGATCGGGTATCGGCAACCGTCACCCTGGTCTCGACAGACATGGCCAGAGATTCTCACATGCCGCACCTCAACGAACGATCCGAAGCGAGGCGCCATGAGAGGAACGCTGATCGATCCGGGGGCGCCGGCGATGACCCGGCTGGGAGCGTACGAGATCATCAGTCGCCTGGCCGCGGGCGGCATGGCCGAGCTGTTCCTCGCGCGCATCACCGGCCCCCAGGGCTTCGTGAAGCTCGTGGTGCTGAAGAAGGTCCTGTCGCATCTCGCGGACACCCCGCGGTACGCGCGGCTGCTGATCGACGAGGCCAAGCTCGGCGCCTGCCTCGATCACCCGAACATCGTGCAGGTCCACGACGTCGGGATCGTCGACGGCCACTACTTCTATGCGATGGAGTACGTCGACGGGTGTGACCTCCGGACCGTGCTCCGCCGGGTCGACAGCACGCGGGGGATGTTCCCGATCCACCACGCCGTGATGATCGCGCGCGATCTCGCCTCCGCGCTTCACTACGCGCACAACCGCCGCGGTCCCGACGGCTCCCCGCTGAACATCGTCCATCGCGATGTGTCGACGTCGAACATCCAGCTGTCGTACGACGGTACGGTCAAGCTGCTCGATTTCGGCATCGCGAAGTCGGACTCGAGCTCGATCCGGACCCGCACCGGGTTGCTCAAGGGCAAGGCCGGCTACATGTCGCCGGAGCAGGCGCGCTGCGCGCCCATCGATCACCGCACCGACGTCTATTCGCTCGGGATCGTGCTGTGGGAGATGCTCACCGGCAAGCGCCTCTACGACGCCCCCAACGAGCTGCTCGCGAGCCAGCTCATCCTGAATCGCATCCCCACGCGGCCCTCCGAGGTCCGGCCACAACGGGACTGCCCGCCCGAGCTCGACGCGATCGTCATGCGCGCGCTCGCACATCCAGTCGAGGATCGCTACCAGAGCGCGCGACAGTTCCAGACCGAGCTCGAGGAGCTGGCACGGGTGCACAGGCTCAACCAGTCCTCGATCGCGCTGAGCGAGTACATGCACTCGCTGTTCGACAGAGCCGACGCGATCGATTCGCGGCATGTTGACCTACCTCGGGAGGCCCCAGGGACCCAGCACCGTGGTCGTCCATGATGACTCGATCACGTGCATGCTCACCGAGGAGCCGACGCGGCCGGTCGTCGCGAGATCGGATCCGCAGCCGGTCCTCGCATCGCGCGCAGAGCCCCTGTGGCACAGCCACGCGATCGACCTGGCGGACCGAGTCTATCGTGCCGCTCGGACCTGGGCGCGGGCCCAAAGTCAGGCGCAGCGGTTCGCGCTGCTCGGCGTCGCTTCGCTGATCCTCATGATGCTGACCGTCCTGGTGGTGCGGCAGATGCTGAGCGCGCCGGAACCCGCGATCGCCCCAACGCCAGCGGCCGCATCCGCGGTAGCGCCCGCGTCGACGGAGATCCCGGCGAAGCCCACGCTCGAGACGTCGGAGCCCACGATCGTGGAGCCGCGGAAGCACGACAGCAAGACGCGGCCACGCAAGAAAGATCGCTGATCACGATCGGCATCGCGATCGGCGATCGGCGATCGGCATCGCTGATCGCGATCGGCGATCGCGATCGGCATCGCGATCCACGTTGGCGATCATCGCTTCGAGCTCGGTGGAGTACGGTCGTCGTACTCGAGGAGCGCGCGAGTACGCATCACGTACCCATCGCGTACCCGCTGTCCGGCCAAGTGCGCGAACCGAGGGGTTCGGCAACTTGGTCTCCGCGTTGCAACCTCCGTCTGGCTCAACCAGGAGGGATCCAATGCAGTCATTCTTGTCGTCCGTACTCGCCGGCGTGATCGCGGCAGTCGTCTTCATCGCGTGTGCAGGCCAGGTCGGCGACGGCGATCCGCCATCCGCGAGCTCGAAGGCCACCATTGCATGCCAGGATCTGACGACCATCTGTGCCACGACAGGACGGGACTGTCTCGCCCAGTCCGCGTTCTGCGGCGTGCTCGCGCCCGAGCTCACCCAGGTGTTCGCCTCCGAGACCGCGTGCAAGACCGCGTGCGCAACCGACGTCTACTGCCTCAAGACCTGCAAGGCCGATCGCGTGGGCGCGGTCACCTCGCTGCTCACGGTCCGCGATCTGAACAGCGATGGCACGGCGGGCGATGGCCTGTCCGCGTGCCAGGAGCTGTCGACGACCTGCACGAGCTCCGGCGACGGTTGCAGCTCGGCGGAGTTCCTGTGCTCCGCAGCGCGCATCGTCCCGCCGCCCGACTCGTGCGCGGCCGAGCTCGCCACCTGCCGCGAGGCGTGCGGCGCTGATCGCCCGTGCAAGCGGGCCTGCCGTGTCGCGTACCGCGCGTGCGAAGCGGCCACCGCTCCGGCGCCGGACGCGGGCACGCCCCCGGCCCCGACCCCCGACGCGGCGACGCCTCCTCCCCCCCCGCCCCCGCCGCCCGCGCCGACGTTCACCTATACGACCGACATCAAGCCCGTGACGAGCGGGTACTGCACGGGCTGCCACAGTGGTTCGGGCCCGGACGGCAACTACGACCTGAGCACCTTCCAGGGCCTGTTCGGCAACGGCACGGACAACACGCCGAACGTCATCGCGGGTAACACGAACAGCAAGTTCGTCGTCTACGTGAAGAGCAACCACAAGAGCGTGCTCACCCTGTTCCCGGGCTTCGACAACACCGCGAACGACTGGGTGCTCGGGGGCGCAGCCCAGTAGCGCCGAGACCCGCGCGCGTCGCCGCCACACGAGTGGCCACCGACGGCGCCTCCCCCGACTGGAACGAATACGCCACCGCGAGCCCCGTGCTCCCGGTGGCTTGTTGTGGTTGGTGAGGTTCCGGCGTCAGAGTGCGGTGAGTAAAGCGACCAGGTCGGACTCCTCGGCTGGC
>JAGSPR010000138.1 GCA_018262455.1 Deltaproteobacteria bacterium
CCTGCAAGGGGTGATCGATGCTGGGGCGCTCGCGGATGCGCTCGCGCGTCAGAGCGGTCGTCACCCGGTCGCCTCCGAGCTCTACGCGCTGGGCTACGCGAGCGAACGCCAGCTGTGCGCCGCGCTCGCCTCGCAGACTGGCTGGCCGGCGATCGTGTTCGACGAGTCGTCGATCCAGCTCGACGTGCTCGAACACGTGTCGCTCGAGTGGGCGCGGATCTTCAATGCGCTCGTCGTCTATGAAGACGAGACCACCATCATCGTGGCCGCGGCCCGGCCCGAGGACGCGATCGTGCCGGCACGCGAGCTCGGGCGGGCCCGCAACAAGAACGTCGAGCTCAGGATCGCGCTCGACATCACGCTCGCGCGCACGATCCGCGTCGCGTTCCGGCTGTGGAAGCAAGGCGAGCGCTATATCTCGGGCCCCGAGGCGGATCGCTCCAAGCCCGAGGTCGCATCGATCCATCCCGACGGCGATGAGGACGAGCACCGGCGCGCCCAGCGTGCGCTCGCCGAGGAGGCCGCCCGTAACATCGAGAACCACGCTGATCTGCCAGCCGATCACCTGAACGCGGTGATGTCCAGCGAATGGCAGGGCACCACGAACACGACCACGTCGGAGGCCGACGCGGATCCCGAGGACCAGACCCGCGTGATCGCCGAAGAGCTCGATCGTGGAGCGGATGCCGCCGGCTACGAGGGTCGTCCCCGCGCGCTCGTCGTCGATCCCGATCCTGCCAACCGGATCCAGATGGTTGCCGAGCTCGAACGCCTCGGGTACCAGTGTCAGGCCGTCGGCACGGGCAGCCACGCCGTCGATCTGCTCGCGCAGATCCCGTTCGAATTCGTGTTCGCCGACATCGCGACACCCGAGCTCGATGGGTTGTGCTTGTGCCGCGCGGTCAAGCGCAGCCGGCGGCTCCAGCGCTGCCGCGTGGTCGTGACGACCGCGGTGGTGGACTCGGGCCAGATCGCCGACGACATCTGGCAGCGGGCCGGGGCCGATGGCTACCTCGAGAAACCACTCGATGGCCGGCGCCTGCATCGTCTGCTGCGGGACCTGTCGAGCGAGGAGCGCGCCGATCATGAAGAGCTGCTTGCCGGCGCGATCCGCCGCTATCACGTCGGCGACATCGACGGCGCGATCGCGACGCTCCGGGACGCGATCGTCACCGATCCATCGAGCTCGAGGCTGCACTTCATGCTCGCGAACATGCTGCAGCGATCGGCGCGCTACGCCGAGGCGGTCGACGAGTACGAGGCCGTCGTCGAGTTGCAGCCAGCCTACTTCCCGGCGCTGACCCGGCTCGCTTATCTGTACTTCCGCCAAGGCTTGCATGCGCGCGCGGTGGAGACCTGGCGGCGCGCGCTGCCGGTGTGCGAGGACCCGGTGCTGCGCCAGAACATCGAGCTGTTCATGCGCAAGCTCGTCGCCGACATGTCGAAACCCGAATCGGCGTGACCTGCCGGGCCACCCGCGGGGACTACGACAGCGTGCCGGGATTCATGATGCGATCGGGATCGAGCGCGTCGCGCAGCGCGTCGAGGTAGCGATCGAGCTTCTGCGCGCGCGCGCCGAGCAACCAGCCGCCCGCCACCTCGGCGGCGTGTTCGCAGTCGGCGATCGCCTCGTCATGGGGGTGCCCGCCACGCTGGATGGTGAAGAACATCACCGCACCATCGGCATCGAACCGCGAGACGTGGGCACGCGCCGTGGCGCCGGCCACTCGCGCTTGCGCGATGACCGCGCGGTACACGGCCCGCAGCTTGCCCGGGGTCGCCATCACCTGCAGCGACGGGGCGGGGCCAGGCGTCGGCTCTCCGCCACGCAGCCGTCGCCACCACAAGTCCGCGAGATCTTCGTCGGCGGTCGAGCCACCCTCGGCGATCACGGCACTGGTGATGAGATCGCGATCGCAGGCGGCGAGGTCCGTGGGGCCCGCGGTGGCAGCACACAGCAGCGCGTGATCCGCCGGCAGGGCGAGCCCGTCGAAGTGCTGCGCGGCCTCGGCGGTGTCGTAGATCCGCAGGCCCGACGGGGCAGCCTCCTCGCGCAGCGCGAGGTAGACGGCGGACACCGCGGCATTGAGCGACGGCAGCACGTACGCCGCGAGGAGCCGGGCCTCGGGCTTCTGGTGGATCCGCAGCACGGCCGACGTGATGAAGCCGATCGTGCCCTCGCTGCCGCACAGCGCGCGCGACAGATCGGGTCCCGTCGAACGACGCGGGGCCACGCGCGTGTGCACGGTCCTGCCATCGGCGAGCACCGCTGACACCCCGACCACGGCATCCTCGAAGAAGCCGTGCCGCGCGGATGACTTTCCCGGCGTGCGGACGGCGATGATTCCACCGAGCGACGGGGTCAGCACGACCGGCGGGTAGTCGCCGAGCGAGAGCCCGCGCGGTCCGAGGATCCGCTCGAGCTCGAGCCCGGTGATCCCCGCCTGGGCGTGCACCATCAGCGACATCTCGTCGAGTTGCAGCACCTGGTCGAGCCGGCGGGTCGACACCAGGACGCGGGGGCGGGTCGGATCCGGGCGCGGCAACCGGCCTTGCACGCCGAGCGGATGGACCGCGGCCTTGTGCTGGCCGGCGCGACGGATCACCTCGGCGACCTCGGCCGCGGAGCCTGGCTTGACGTGCCAGGTCCGATGGTGACTGTCCGGCTCGCCCGGGACCGACTCGACGTGATCCACGCCGACGGCGGTCACCAGCTCGTCGTGCAAGGTCATCTGGTGGTCCTCGGTGGGCGCAGCCCCATCTTGCCGGGGTTGAAGATGCCGTCGGGATCGAGGCTCGCCTTCGCCGCTTCGAACAGTGCCATCGCCTCGCGGTGCTCGCCGAGCATGTACGGCGCCTTGAGGAGCCCGACCCCGTGGTGGTGGCTGATCGTGGCGCCGACCCGCGTGGTGGCCTCGAGGCCGTCACGCCAGATCGCGTCGTAGAGCCGTTCGGCCGAGGCTGCATCGGGCGCGGTCCCCGCGAACGTGAAGTAGATCGAGCAGCCATCGGCGTACGCGTGGGAGAAGTGCGCCATCACCACGGCGTGCTGGCCGATCGCGGCCCGCACCGCGTGATAGAGGTCCATCAGCCGTTCCCAGCTCGACGCGACCTCCATCGTGTCGACGAACGCGCCATCGCGAAACATCGGCGACATCCGGTACGAGACCGCATAACGATGGCGCAGCCAGGCCCATCCTGGATCCTCGCCCTTGTCGCGCGCGCCCGCGGCCTCGAGCTCGCTGAACGTGAGCGCGGCCTCGACCTCGGTGCGGATCCGCGAGCCCTCGAGTCCCACGATCATCCGGCAGCCGCGGCGCGCCACCTTCTCGGCCACCGCGCCGAACAGCTTGTTGACCAGCTGCGAGTGTCCGAGTGCCGCGTGCATGACGTTGTGGCGCAACCCCTTGCCCTTCGCCAGCGCGATCAGTCGATCGACCACGCCGTCGGCGCGCTGCGGCTGCGCGGCCGGCCACGCGGGCAGGGCGCCGGACTCGACCGGTGGCACCGGCCCGTGCAGGTCGTGCCCCTCGGGACCTTCGGTTGGCTCGTCGTGCGAGCCGAAGGAATTCATCAACGTGTCGAGCTCGTCATAGAGCCGGACCACCGCTGGCCGCAGCCCGCGCTGGAGCACGCGCCGGATCGCCTCGGCACCCGCCGCGACGTCGTCGATCTCGAAGCCGCGGAACACGCGGAGCTGCGGGGCCGGCGAGACCCGCAGCCGTGCCGACGTGATGAGGCCGAGCGTGCCCTCGCTGCCGACGATCAGCTGCGTCCAGCTCGGGCCGCGCAGCGCGCGATTCGGACCGTCGGTCTCGATGATCTCGCCGCGCCCGGTGACGACGGTGAGCCCGGTGACGCGATCCTCGACCTTGCCGTACTTGGTCGACAGCTGACCGGCGGCGCGGGTCGCGAGCCAGCCTCCGACGGTGGAGCAGTAGATCGATGACGGGAAGTGCCCGAACGTGTAGCCCCGGCGCGCGAGGTCGCGCTCGAAGCGCTCGCCCGACAGCCCGGCCTCGACGTCGCAGATCAGCTCGTCGGCGCTCACCGAGCGCAGCTGCTGCATCCGCTTGGTGTCGATCGTGATGCCGCCGAACAGCGGCACCGCGCCTCCGCACACCCCCGAGCCGCCGCCGTACGGCACGATCGGGATCCGGTGCTCGCGCGCGAGCTTGACGATCGCGACCACCTCGCGGACGTGCTCCGGCCAGACGATCGCGTGCGGCCGATGCGGCGACTTGTGCCCCTCGCGATACGCGATCAGCAGCCGCGGCCACATGTCGCGCGAGTACGTGTCGAGATCGACCGCGCGGACCGAGACGCGGCGAGGCCCCACGATCGCTTCGAGCTCGCGCTGCAAGCGATCCACGTCGACCTGCATGGGCTGCTTGGCGACCTCGGACATCGCGACGAACCCTAACGCGGGGGTGTCGAGGACGCTCTACACTCTCACCACTTTCTCGGGCCCGGCGATCTGGCGTAGGTTCCGCGCGTGACCACCGCACAGGAGATTCGCTTCCTCACCGTCCTCGGCGCCGGGACGATGGGCCACGGCGTGGCCCAGGTCGCCGCGATGGCGGGCATCGGGGTCCGGCTCTACGACGCCCTGCTCGGCGGGGCCGAGGCCGGGATCATCCGGATCCGCAAGAACCTCGACAAGGGTGTCGAGCTCGGCAAGGTTGCCGCGGCCGATCGAGACGCCACGCTCGCCCGCCTGCAGGCGTTCGACTCGGTCGCGTCCGCGTGCGCGGGCACCGATTGCGTGATCGAGGCGATCCCCGAGAGCCTCGACCTCAAGCGCGAGCTGTTCCGAGCGGTCGATCACGCAAGCCCGGAGCACGCGCTGCTCGCGACGAACACGTCCTCGCTGCCAGTCGGCGAGATCGCGCGGAGCCTGCGGCGCCCGGCCCGGCTCGTCGGCATGCACTTCTTCAATCCGGTCCATGTCATGAAGCTCGTCGAGGTCGTCCGCCATGCGAGCTCTGACCCGGCGGCGGTCGCGCTCGCGGTCGCGCTCGCCGAGCGGTTCGGCAAGACCCCGATCACGGTCACCGACAGCCCGGGCTTCGCGTCGAGTCGCCTCGGCCTCGTGATCGGGCTCGAGGCGATGCGGATGTTCGAGCAGCAGGTAGCATCCGCCGCGGACATCGACACCGCGATGAAGCTCGGCTACGGCCACCCGATGGGGCCGCTCGAGCTCACCGACCTGGTCGGGCTCGACGTCCGGCTCCAGATCGCCGAATACCTCGCCGAGGCGATCGGCCCGGCGTTCACGCCGCCGGCCGTGCTCATCGCCAAGGTGGCCGCGGGCAAGCTTGGCAAGAAGACCGGCGAAGGCTTCTACCGCTGGTCAGCCGACGGCAAGCGTCTGAGCTGACCCAGGGGCCATCGGCCCGGGGGGGCCAGCCCCGACGTCAGGCGGCTTCGCGCGCGCGGGCGGATGGCAACGGGCGCCGGCGGCGCGTCGCGAGGATCGCGGGGACGAGCACGAGCGCGGTGAACACGCACGCGATCTCGCCGATCAACGAGGCCTGGCCGAAGCCGCGGATCGCGAGGTTGTCACTCACGAGCAACGAGCCGTAGCCGATGATCGTCGTCAGCGAGCACACGAACACGGCGCTGCCGCTCGTGCGCAAGGTCGTGAGCGGATCCGGGATGGCTTCCTCATCGTGGCGGTGCGCGACGTTGATCGCGTAGTCGATGCCGAGCCCGAGCGTGATCGGCAACGCGACGAAGTCGAGGAAGTTCACCCGCAGTCCGAGCACCGCGCAGATCGCGACCATGAGCAGCGATCCGGCTGCCGTGCCGATGAGCACCGCGATCGATCGTCGGTTCGGCCCGACCAGCAGCAGGACCATGATCACCAGGCCGAGCGCCGCGACGCCCGTGACGCGGGGACCGTCGCGCTCGATGGCGCCGACGATGTCTGCGAAGATCACGCTCGACCCCGAGGTGGTGATCGTCTCGCCGTCGCCGAGCTGCACCTTGCGCACGGCGTCCGCGAACCGGATCAGGTCGCGGCCGTTCCACTCGTCGAGGTGGTTCGCGGGTCGGATCGAGATCAGGAACCCGATCCGGCCGTCCTTCTCCGCGAGCCGGTCCTTGATCATCGATGGCAGGCTGTCGTTGGTGATGACGGCGAGCCCGTTGGGCGGTCGCAGCTCGAGCAGCTCGGCGCGCTCCTTGTCGTCGAGCGCGGCGAGCGCGTCGTCGTCGAGGATGTCGCGGATCTGCGAGAGCACCGCCAGCTTCTCCCGCTGGTGCTCCGGGACGACGTCGAGGACCGAGCTCACCGAGCCGAACGTCTGGTCCTCGGGGCGCAGGCTCGCATCGTGCTGGTGCAGCGCCGTCACGATCAGCGGGACCTGCTCGATTCGATCGGCCGCGATGTAGGTCCGCCCCGAATAGCCCCGACCGAAGTGGTGGTCGGACACGCCCATCCAGCTCCGCGCCGTCACCGCGTCGGCGCCCTCCGAGCGCAGCTGCTTGATGTCGTACTCGAATGGATCGGCGGCGACATAGCGGACGACGATCACCGTCGCGATCGCGGCGGCGGCCACCGCGATGCTGCACACGACCCCGGAGCGGCGGAATCCGATCAGCCGGACCAGCGTCGAGCCGACGAGCGGATCACCTCGATAGATCCGGGTGTTGCGTCCCCACCGCAGCATGAGCGCGGGCAGTAGCAGGTAGGTGGCGATCCAGCACACCATCATGCCGATCGCGCCGATCACGGCGAAGTCGGCGAAGCCCTTGAAGCTCGTCGCGGCGAGCGAGCCGTACGCGATCGAGGCGCCGAGCGAGGCAACCGCGGTCGGCCGCAGCGTGCCCACGATCGCGGCGGCGATCGCGTGGTCGGTGTCATGGCGGCGGCGCTCCTCGAGGTAGCGCGCGATCAGCAGGATCCCGTAGTTCACCCCGTTGCCGGCGATGATCGCGCCAAGGAACGCGGTGGCCGCGTTGAGGTGACCGACCGTGATCGCGGCGAACCCGAAGGAGACAGTCGTGGCGATCGCGAGCGTGCCGATCAGCAGCACGAGCAGCGTCGCGCTCCGGAAGTAGAGCGCGAGGACGAGCGCCACCAGCAGCATCGTGATCACGCTCGACAGCACCATCCCCTTGAAGATCGCGTTGTGCTCGGCGACCGCCATGACGATGCTGCCGGTGAACCCGATCTTGACGCCTGGGTGTGCAGCCATGACCTCGGTGCGCACGCCATCGAGCGCCGCGAGCAGCAGCTCGCCACGGCCGGCATCGGTGGCCCGGAACGGTGCGTGGATCTGGATCATCGCGATGCGGCCGTCGGTGCTGACGTTGCTCGGGTGATCGAGCTTGGCCTCGGCCTCTCGACGCTTCGTGCGCAGGTCCTCGAGCTCTTGCTTGGCCCTGGCCTCCGCGGCGGGATCGTGGTCCTCGAGATCGATGTAGAGCGGGTTCGCTCGAAGCTTCGCATCGTGGATGCGGTGGGTCAGGGCGTCGCGCGCGCGGACCAGATCGTCGAGTGGAACGTAGAGGTGGCGGCGCGCCTTGAGGAATTCGCGGACGTCGCCATCGTCGGCGTCGACGTGCTCGATGAGGTCCGGCGAGATCCGGCTCATGCGGTCGGCCAGCTCGCGGACCGCCGCGGCGCGGACCTCCGAGCTCGGCGCATCGATCACCGCCAGCACGATGTCGGTCGCCTTGACGCGGGCCTCGAGCCTCCGCAGGTCACGGACCGCGGGGGCGTCCTGGGGGAGCAGATGCGAGAAGTCGGCGAACAGCGGCAGCCGGTAGCCGATCAGGTAGATCGCGCCCCCCAGCAGGGCGAGGTGGGTCAGGATGATGGCGAGCGAGCGGCGCCGGATCCACGCGACATAACGACGCGCGCGTATGTCGGGGCTGCGAGACACCGGCCGCCTACTATGGCATCACCAGGGCGTCAGGACACGGGGCGTACGCGCTTGCCACGTCCGGGGCGCTCGGGGCGAGTCTGTGGTTTCTTGTCCGGCTTGGCCCGAGCCGCCGCGGGCTGGTTCGGATCGGCCTGCAGCTCGGGTGACAGGGCGAATGCGGCCAACCGGCCAGCCACGGGTGACTCGCGCTCAAGCTCGGCCACCGTCATCGCCGTCGTCGGGTCGACTGCACGGTCGTCGAGTCGCACTTCGAAATGAAGATGCGGGCCGGTCGAGCGACCCGTCGAGCCGACGCGGCCCAGCTGCTGGCCGGCCGTGATGACCGCATCCCGCTTGGTCAGGATGCGGCTGAGATGCGCGTAGCGGGTGACCACGCCGCCGCCGTGATCGATGAAGACCACGTTGCCGTAGCCACTCTTCTCACCGCAGAAGATGACGACCCCATCCCCGGCGGCGACCACCGGAGTGCCGTGCTTGCCGCGAAAATCGGTGCCGCTGTGGAACTTGCGCGTGTGGCGGAAGGGATCGTCACGCCAGCCGAAGCCGGAAGATTCGGTGTTCTGGATCGGCTCGACCGTCAGCACCGAAAGGTCGGGGATCCGGAACCCCGAGTCGTTGACCAGACCGGCGAGGCCATCGATCGCGCCGTGCATCAGATCTCGCAGGCCCCGCTGCCAGCGGACGACCGGCTCGATGAGCTCGCGCTCGACCACCGGCAGGCCATACGCGTCGGCGAGCTGGACCAGGACGTACGACACGGGACGGTCGCTGGTGGTGATCCGCGGCGTCACCAAAGGCACCGGTGGCAGGGCTGCCGCAGAGGCGGGCAGCACGAGACCGATGAGGAGAGCCAGGCGGTTCATGAGCAGAATTCGGAGGGAGCCTAGTCTTTCTCGACCTGGCCCCCAAGCTCAATGTAGGCAGGGCGTGTTTTTGTCAGGCGTGTAAGGCGATGACAGGAGTTGCGTGTGGTTGCGGCGTGTGGCACCAGGGACCGGCTCGTGACTCGTCGCTGGATCCCCATCATGTTCGCGCTGTTGTCGGCGATCGCGTTCGCGATGTCGGTCCAAGGAGGGCGCTGGTGGTCGATCGACGACGCCGAGATCGGACCGTTCGGTGGCCGGCAGTGCTTCGATCACCAGTGCAGGCCCACGAACCTGGCGTGGCTCGGTGAGCACGAGCGCTGGATGCGAACCGGCATGGCCACGTGGGCGGCCGGGTTGATCGCGCTGACCGTGCTCGTCGTGGTCGCGGGCGCGGTCGCGGCGAAGCGGACCCCCCGGCTCGCCGCGAAGATGGCGCTCGTGTCGATCGTGACCGCCGCGATCGTCGGCGGCTTGTTCTACTTCCAGTTTCCGAGCGCGCAGTTTCCCAGTGCGGAGCCCGGCCGCGGGATCCTGCTGTACGTCGCGGCCCTCGTCCTCGGGGTTGCCGCCACGATCCCGGTGCTGCGCGCGAACCGAAGCTAGCCTGCCGGCAGGGACGCAGTCGGTCGCGGCGTTGACCGCGGTCTGGCCCGACCAGACCCGGGAGGAGGCTTGCTTGACACGTTGTGACAAGCAGTTGATCCTCTCGAGGTGGCGCCGGAGCCCACGTCGGATTTACCTTTGAGGGTGGGCCGGTACGAGGTGATCTCTCACCTCGCGACTGGCGGCATGGCGCAGATCTATCTGGCGCGCCAGACCGGGCTCGGCTCGTTCGAGCGTCAGGTCGTCCTGAAGACGATCTTGCCGGAGCGTGCGAGCGACCATCGGTTCGTCACGATGTTCCTGGATGAGGCCAAGCTCGCCGCAACGCTGAACCACCAGAACGTCGCGCAGGTCTACGAGGTCGATCAGGCGGACGGCGCCTACTTCATGGCGATGGAGTTCGTCCATGGCGAGAACGCGCGGGCGATCCTCGAGACCACGCTGCGGCGCGGCTGGACGATCCCGCTCGAGCTCGTGATGATGATCATCTCCGGCGCTGCGGCGGGGCTGCACCACGCGCACGAGCGCCGCGGCAAGTCCGGCCAACCGCTCAACATCGTCCACCGCGACGTCTCGCCGGCGAACATCATGGTCGGCTACGACGGCAGCGTCAAAGTGCTCGACTTCGGCATCGCCAAGGCCGAGGAGCGCGCGACCAAGACGGTCGGTGGAACGATCAAGGGTAAGTACGGCTACATGGCGCCCGAGCAGTGCAAGGGCAAGCCGATCGATCGGCGCAGCGATATCTTCGCGCTCGGCATCTGCTTGTACGAGCTGACGACGCTGCGCCGGGCGTTCAAGGGCAAAGACGACTTCGAGACCATGAAGCGGATCGTGTCGGGTGACCTGATCATCCCGTCGATCGCGGTCCCCGGGTATCCGCGCGAGCTCGAGGCGATCGTGCTCACCGCGATGGCGACGCATCCCGACGCGCGGTTCCAGACCGGACAGGAGCTCATCGAGGCGCTCGATGCCTTCGCGGTGCGCGCGAAGCTGATCGGAACGAACACCGCGATGGGGCGGTTCATGAGCCAGCTGTTCGGCCCCAAGCAAGAGTCGTGGAGCGGGGAGCAAGAGGTCTCGGGCGACAAGACGTTGCTCGTGGGAGATCTCGAGACCGAGAAGACCTCGGTGGCCGAGCCCCGTCACCGCCCCGACAGCCTGCAGCCCATCGATACCGGGCTCGAGGGCGAAACGCTCAATCTGCGCGGCCTGCCGGAAGGCGCGGATTCCACCGTTCGACTGGTCGGCGACCTCGAGCGACAGGCCCAGTTCGGCAGCCTCGGCAGCCTCGGCAATCAGGGCGAGCGTGCGGCGGCGGTCGAGCCGGCCAGACCGGCCCAGCCCGCCCGGCCCGCCCAGCTCACGATACCTCTGACACCCGTCGGTTCCTCCCCGCTGGCCCAGCCAGCGCCGTCGAGCGTCCCCGGCGGTTCGGCCGGCATCCCGGGCGCCCAGCGCAGCGCGACCGGCGGGGATCCGGTGGTCGATGATCCGGAGCTCGGAGACGAGCGGATGCCCAGCCCTGGTGCGGTGACCTGGTTGCCGAGCGAGGATGCCGCGCCCGAGCCCAACCGCTGGTTCACCGACCGCTCGCTCATCCTCGCCGCCGTGCTGGTGCTCGTCGCGGTGGCCGCGGGTGCGATGGTCGTGTTCGCGCGCTCCCGCTGAACCGCCCCCACGAGATCCGGCCGGTGTTGCGCGCGCCGCATCGGTTGGGGCTTGAGGCACGCGAGCCCGGATGCCATGGTGCGGCCATGGCGACTGCTTCGACCACCGCGAACCCCGACCGTCTGTCGAGCTTCAACCCGGCCACCGATGAGCTGATCGGGAGCGTGCCGATCCACACCGCGGCCGAGGTCGATGCCGCCGTGGCGCGTGCTCGCGTCGCAGCGCAGAGCTGGTCGACGCGCTCGTTCGCGGCGCGTGCCGAGGAGCTGACCACGTTCCGCAAGGCACTCGCGGCGCAGGCCGACGAGATCGCCGATCTGCTGCATCGCGAGAACGGCAAGCCCGAGCTCGAGGCACTGGTCGAGGTGATGATGGCGCTCGGCCACCTCCAGCACGGCGCAGCGCGCGCCGAAGCCGCGCTGGCACCCCGTCGCGTGTCGTCCGGCATGCTCGCGAACTTCCGCGCCACGATCAGCTATCACCCGCTCGGCGTCGTCGGCGTGATCGGCCCGTGGAACTACCCGCTGTACACCCCGATGGGCTCGATCGCGTACGCGCTCGCCGCGGGCAACGCCGTCGTGTGGAAGCCGAGCGAGCTGACTCCGCTGCTCGCGGTCAAGGTCGCCGAGATCGCCGCGAAGGCGTTCGCGCTGCCCGATCTGCTCCAGGTCGTGACCGGGGCCGGTGCGACCGGCGCCGCGCTCGCGAGGTCCCGCGTCGACAAGATCGCGTTCACGGGCTCCGCCGCCACCGGCAAGCGCGTGATGATGGCGGCCGCCGAGAGGCTCACCCCGGTGCTGCTCGAGCTCGGCGGTAAAGATCCGATGATCGTCGCCGACGACGCGGACATCGAAAAGGCCGCCGAGGCTTGCGTCTATGGCGCGCTGACCAACGCCGGCCAGGCGTGCATCTCGGTCGAACGTGTCTACGTCGCCGACGCGGTGCACGACCGGTTCGTCGACGAGGTCATCAAGAACGTCCGCACGCTCAAGACCGGTGGCGACGATGGCCACCTCGGCGCGATGACGAGCCCTGCCCAGGTCGCGATCGTGAGGGACCACCTCGACGATGCGATCGCCAAGGGAGCCAAGGTCCACACCGGTGGACCCGGCGCGATCAGCGGCAACTACATCCAGCCAACCGTGCTCACCAACGTCTCACACTCGATGAAGATCATGTCCGACGAGACGTTCGGGCCGGTCATCCCGATCCAGCGCGTTGGCTCGGTCGACGAGGCGGTGAAGCTCGCGAACGACAGCCCGTTCGGCCTCGGTTCGTCGGTGTTCGGCAAGTCCGCGCGCTCGATCGGTGAGCGTCTGCGCGCCGGCATGACGTCGGTCAACTCCGTGATGGGCTTCGCCGGGATCCCGAGTCTGCCGTTCGGCGGGGTCGGCGATTCCGGGTTCGGTCGCATCCACGGCGATGAAGGCATCCGCGAGTTCACGCGCATCAAGTCGACGGCGGAGCAGGTGATGTCGATCCCTCTCAACATGATGACGTTCCGTCAGCCGAAGGACATGCCCAAGCGCATCCGGGGGATGATCAAGCAGCTCTACGGCGACGGCATGATCTCGAAGGCGCGCGACTTCTTCGGCAAGCTTCGCTGACCGGGGTCAGGCCTCTGACGTCGACCTTGACCTCGACGCCGACATCAACCTTGACCTTGACCTCGACGTCGACCTTGACCTTGACCGCAAGCGTTGAGGTTGACGGCGACGTAGACGTCGACTCCATCGTCGACCTTGCACCTTGACCGGACCCAGGGATCTCCGTCGAGCTCGACCTCGACCTCGAGCTCAGCTGCAGCCGCGATCGGCCTTCGCGCAGCGAAACCGGACGTGGATGTGGTGCGCGTGGTTGCGGTAGTGATGGACGAGGGCCGCCCCGCTGTCGCGTCCATTCGCGTACTGGAAGATGCGCTCGAGCCGCTTGTCGCTGACGCCGTGATCCTTCGCCCACCGGAAGAGGATCCCCTGGACCTCGTAGTCGAGGAAGATCACCTGGGCGCCGCCGTCGTCGCCGACCGTGCCTGCGAGCTTCGAGATCAGCGTCCAGGTCGCTGCGCAGTCGAGGTTTGACTCGGTCGCGTTGATGAACGTGTTCGGGTATCCAGCTGGCTGCTTCTTGTAGAACAGCCCGATGTCGATGTCGCGACCCGACTGGTGCGAGTGGTGGTCGCTGACCTGGCCGCCGTGCTCGGCGGAGATGTCGCCGATCGAGAGCACGTGCACCTTCGGGTAGAGCTCGAAGGTCTCCGAGATCGCGCGGCGAACGTACTCGACCGTGGTGCGGGTGCCAAAGGCACGGTAGGGCCGGCGGATGAAGACGCGCTCCCCGACCTTGAGCTGGGTCGCGCCCCGGAGGGTACCGGCCCACGGCAGCCCGAACGACTGGGCGCGGTCCTTGGCGGTCCGTTGCTGGTTCTCGCGGACGGCGACAGTCGTCGATCGTGGTGCCTGGCGATCGCGGCTGCCCAGGCGCGACTGGGATTTGCGGCCGCGGGCGTCGCTGGTCGACGACACGAGCAGGAAGGTCGAGCAGACGACGGCGACGAGGAAGAACGGGCGCATGTTGGATCGGGCTCCTGGCAACGCGGCGTGACGAGCTTGGATCCACATCCTGAGCGGGCGGCCGACGCTACGCCAGTTTCCGGATCGCTGCACGGGTGCGCAGCTCGTGATTACCGATGCGCGACCCGGGCACGACAGCGCTCCGCGAGGAGCTTGCCGATCGGGGTGAGGTCGTCCTGCAAGGTCCTGGCGAAATCCTTGCGGGTCAGCGTTCGCCCGGCGAGCACGAGGTTGCGCAGATCGCCGCACGCGCGATGCGCGTCGACCAGCGACGAGACCCCGCCGTTGTAGACCCGCGTCTCCGTGAGCGAGGCGTTGTTCGGACGGCGCCGGATCCGCAGGTCCTCGACGAGCTCGTCGATGATCTTCGCCTTCTGAGCGAGCTTGGCGTCACGTGACTGGTGCGAGTCGTAGAGCTTCTTGAGCTGGTTGTAGGCGTCGAGCATCCTCGACGTCCTCGCCAGGTGCAGGGCCTGGCCCAGGGTCCACGCGAGCTCCTCGGGCGAGCCGCGACCGAAGCGATCGACGATCCAGTGA
>JAGSPR010000139.1 GCA_018262455.1 Deltaproteobacteria bacterium
CGACGAACACGAGCTCGAAGGTCTCGCCGATCGATTCGAGCACCGGGATGATCGCCGCGATGAACCCGGGGAGGTTGCGCTCCTCGTTGTAGGCGGGGGCGACGATCGACAGCACCGGAGCCATGACGCCCCCTTCTAGCACGGGCGGCCCCCAGGACGTGATGCGCGGCTCACGTCCCCGCTATACTGATCGCCATGCGCGGCGCCCTGTTCGCTCTGCTCGGCATCGCCGCTGGCTGTGGCGATAATCACCCCGCGCGCGAGGACGACGGCCCTGGCGACGATGCCGGCACCCGCTGCCGGGCCGTCCGCGGGACGACCGTCAGCCTGCGCCGGGTGGCCGCCGGCTGCAGCGACGCCGACGCCCCGGCCTCCCCGGGCTGCATCGATGGCCCCGCGATGCTCGTCACGTCCCCGCCCGGCGATGACCGTCAGTTCATCATCGAGCAGGTCGGCCGGCTCCGGATCCTGGAGCACGAGCGCCTGCGGCCCGCGCCGTTCCTCGACATCGTCGAGACCGCCGACCCGCCGCTCGTCGCGGTCTCCGAGCTCGGGCTGCTCGGCCTCGCGTTCCACCCGCAGTACGCCACGAACGGCACGTTCTTCGTCTACTACACGTCACCCAATCCGGCCGATCCGCAGAATCCCTACTTCGATCTCGTGATGCGCTATTCGACGAGCATCGATCCGTACCAGGCCGATCCCGCCAGCGGCGTCATCGTCCTCGCGATCCCCGACTTCGCCGGCAACCACAACGGCGGCATGATCGAGTTCGGCCCCGATGGCTACCTGTACATCGGCACCGGCGACGGCGGCAACGCCTACGATCCCCACCGCACCGGCCAGGATCCGGACGCGCTGCTCGGCAAGATCCTCCGGATCGACGTCGATCACCCGCTACCGGGCAAGCAGTACGGCATCCCCGCCGACAATCCGTTCGCCGCAGGCGGCGGCGCGCCCGAGGTGTTCATCTCCGGCGTCCGCAACCCGTGGCGGTTCGCGTTCGACCGCAAGACCTCCGACCTGTGGATCGCCGACGTCGGCCAGGACGCGATCGAGGAGCTCGATGTCCTGCGCGCCGGCGAGCAGCGCGGCAAGAACCTCGGCTGGAGCATGTACGAGGGCTCGACGTGCCTCCACCCGCCGTGCGATCCGGCGGTGGTCACGATGCCGCCGCACGAGCGCACCCACGCCAGCGGCTGGTGCTCGATCATCGGTGGCCAGGTCTATCGCGGCAGCTGCTATCCCGATCTCGAGGGCAAGTACTTCTTCACCGACTTCTGTGCCCACGGGCTGTCCACCGCCGAGCTCCGCACCGACGGCACGCTCGACGTGGTCGACCTCCCAGGGACCTACCCGAAGGAGCCCGCGAGCATCCATGACGATTCGGCAGGCGAGCTCTACCTGACCACCACGCGGGGTAGCGTGTATCACCTCGAGGCGGGGCCGTGACGAACCGCGCGTCGTACGCATCACACCCCTAGCGGTTGTCCCCGGCGGGGTCTTTGGGTAAGACGGTCGCTCGATGCTGACCGCCCTCAAGAATCTGCACCACAAGTACGTCTTCCAGCGTCGCATCGACGTGCTTGCGAAGGAGCTCGCCGCCCATGTCCCCGCGAACAGCAAGGTGCTCGACGTGGGGTGCGGCGACGGGACGATCAGCCAGCTCGTGATGGCCCAGCGCCCCGGGGTCACCTACGAGGGAATCGACATCATGGCGCGCCCCTCCTGCGCCATCCCGTTCAGGACCTTCGACGGGCTCCACATCCCACACGACGATGGATCGTTCGACGCCGTGCAGTTCGTCGATGTCCTGCACCACACCAACGAGATCGAGCCCCTCGTCGCGGATGCGGTTCGCGTCAGCAAGCGGTACGTGCTGATCAAGGACCATCTCTGGGAGAATCGGCTCGACTTCGAGACGCTCCGGTTCATGGACTGGGTCGGTAACGCGCCCCACGGCGTGAAGGTCATCTACAACTTCAAGAACGAGGAGTTCTGGCGTGACCTGTTCGATCGGCTCGGGCTCTCGATCGTGACGATGAACAAGCGCGTGCCGCTCTACCCGTTCCCGTTCAGCGCACTGTTCGGGCGGGGGCTCCACTTCGTGGCACTGCTCGAGAAGCGCTCGCGCTGAGATGGAGGCCGTTCGCGAACGAGGACGTCGGATCGCTCGTTCGATCGCGCGCACGTCACCGCTCGCGATCCTCGTGATCGGCTGGCTCGGTCTCGTGCTCTACGCCTATCCCGGCTACATGAGCTACGACTCCGTGCTCCAGCTCCAGGAAGCCCGCGCGGATGTCTACTCGAACTGGCACCCGCCGGCGATGGCGGAGCTGTGGCGGTTCGTCGAGTACGTGATCGCCGGCCCGTTCGGCATGCTCGTGCTCCAGAGCACCAGCTTCCTCGCCGGTGCTCACCTCCTGTTGCGACGCGCGATGGCTCCACGCGCAGCCGCGATCTGCGCGAGCTTGCTCCTGTGGTTCCCACCGGTCAGCACGTCGATGGCCGTCATCTGGAAGGACTCGCAGATGATGGGGTATCTGCTGCTCGGGACGGCGCTCTTGCTCTCCGAGCGGCGGCCGGTTCGCCTCGTCGGACTGCTCGTGCTCGCCGTGTCCACGGCGATGCGCCACAACGCCCTGACGATGACGTTTCCGATCGTGCTGCTGCTGTTCGTGTGGACGATCGGACACCGCGGCTGGAGGCGGTACGCGATCTCGCTGGCAGCGTGGATCGGGATCACCGGCTGCGCTCAGCTCGTCAATGTCGCGCTGACCACGAATGACCAGCACGTCTGGCATGGCAGCATCGCGCTCATCGATATCGTCGGCACGCTGCGCTACGCCGAACCGATGTCGGACGCCGAGCTGCGGCCCATCCTCGAGGGTACGCCGGTGGTCCCGAAGGACGGATTCCAGGCGGCGGCGAAGGCCGTGTATCGACCGGAGTTCATGTTCGACACGATGTGGGCGACCAACAAGTTCTTCGACGCTCCCAGCACGGATGCCCAGCGCGCCGCGGTCACACGCGCCTGGAAGTCGATCGTGCTCGAGCACAAGGGCGCATATCTGCGTTACCGGGCCGATGTCATGCGCAAGGTGCTCCAGCTGTCGCGCAAGCCGGTGCCGTCGAGCATCTATGTCTGGTTCACGGATATCCAGGACCCCGTCGGAAGCGCAGGTCGTCTCCAGCACAACGCCTCGCGCAGCGCGTTCCAGATCCCACTGCAGACCCTCATGCTCAAGCTCGGAACCAGCTGGCTGTATCGGCCATACCTCTACCTGTTCATCCTGCTCGCGCTCGCTCCGCTGTGGATTCGCAACCGCGAGACCCTCGCGATCGCCCTGATGGGGATCTCGAGCGAGGCCGCGCTGTTCGTGCTGACGTCCACCCCCGACTTTCGCTACTCGCTACCGCTCGTGATCAGCGCGATGCTCGTCGTGATGATCCTGATCGCGCGACGGAGCCGTCGAGCCCGCCCGGGGCTGGCCGCGTCCGAAGCGTGAGCATCGCCTTGGCATCCGCAGCGCGGACCGTCTAGCCTCGGGAGATGCGAACCTGGATCCTTGCTGTCGCGGTGGTGACGGCGGCGTGTGGCGGTGGCGGCGGTGGCGAGGCCACGGTGTGCATCCCGGAGGGCCCATACGAATGGCCCGCCGACTGCGACGTCGCGGATTGCCACAACGCGGGCACGTGTGACGTCACCTGCCCCATGGGCACGTCCTGCGACCGGCTCGATTGCAGCGGGGCTTCGCAATGCAGGCTCGATTGCCAGGATGGAACGACCTGCGGGCTCGCCGACTGTCGCGACACCGGCGACTGCTTCGTCGATTGCTGGCACAGCTCGACGTGCGAGGTCGACTGCACCGGTTCCGCGTTCTGCAGCGTGGAATGCAGCTTCGGCGCAGCGTGCCTGCTTCGCTGTGGCTCGTCGACCAGCTGCAAGTACGACGACTGCTCCGGTGGCTCGGGCCTCACGGACTGTGGCAATGGCGTGCTGGCTTGCAACCGCCCGTGTCCATGATCATGGCTTCACCCCGGATGTGCCCTGATGAGGTCTTGCTCATCCACGGCGAATGCGGATAAGACCGCGACATGGTTTCCGGATTCCGCAAGGACCACGCGCCCACGACGTCGGCGAGTGGCTACTACGCGAACCAACCCAATCCGTTCAACCTCACGAGCCGCATCGCGATGCGCGAGCGGAAGAAGATGTACGAGCGGATGATGCGGACGATCGCGACGACGCCTGACACGACGGTGCTCGACGTCGGCGTCACCTCGGACCTGCGCCCCGAGTCCAACTTCTTCGAGAAGTGGTATCCGCACAAGAATCGCATCACCGCGACCGGCCTGGAAGACGCGTCGTTCCTGGAGGCGGAGTACCCGGGCCTCAAGTACGTCAAGTCCGATGGCACCACCCTGCCGTTCGAGGACCGCAAGTTCGATGTCGTCGTCTCGTTCGCGGTACTCGAGCACGTGGGAAGCCACGACAAGCAGCGGCAGTTCGTCCACGAGCTCTGCCGCGTCGGCAAGCGCGTCTATCTCACCACGCCGAACCGGTGGTTTCCGATCGAGTACCACACGGCCCTCCCGTTCCTGCACTGGATGTCGCCGCCGCGGTACCGCAAGCTCCTGAGATCGATCGGCCGGGACTTCTACGCCGACGAGAACCATCTCAACCTGCTTGGTGGTAGCGACGTGCGAGCGATGTTTCCATCGAATGCCAGGGTCAGCACCGATCACCACAGAATGTGCGGCTGGATCTCCCACCTCATCTTCACCGCTGAGATCATCTGACGATGGAACGCGCGTTCGCAGCCGGGATCCGGGTCTTCGCGCGCATCGCCGAGACGCTCGGGAACCTCAAGCCGTTCACGATCCTCGTGATCGGGTGGGCGGGGCTGCTCGTGTACGCATACCCCGGGTACATGAGCTACGACTCGGTCCTCCAGCTCACGGAGGGGCGAGCGGGCGTCTACACGGACTGGCACCCACCGGCGATGGCGGCCCTGTGGCGTCTCGTCGATTCGGTGGTCCCTGGTCCGTTCGGCATGTTGCTGATCCAGAGCACCAGCTTCCTCGCCGGCGCGTTCCTGCTCATGCGCCGGGTCATGTCCGCGCGAGCCGCTGCAGCCTGCGCGGGTCTGCTGCTGTGGTTTCCCGCCGTCAGCAGCACCATGGCCGTGATCTGGAAGGACTCGCAGATGGCGGGCTTCTTGTTGCTCGGCATCGCGTTGATGCTGTCGGATCGTCGCCGCATCAAGCTCACCGGGCTCGGGTTCCTGCTCCTGGGTTCGATGATGCGCCACAACGCCTTCACGGCGACATTCCCCCCGGTCGTGCTGCTCTTCGTCTGGAGCGCAAACCACGGCTGGTTGAAGCGGCATGCGATCTCGATCGCGATCTGGCTGACGATCACGCTGTCGGCTCAGATCTTCAGCGGCATACTCACCGACAAGCCGCAGCACCTGTGGCACCGCAGCCTCGCGCTGATCGACATCGTCGGCACGTTGAGTTATGCCGATCCGATTCCGGATGCAGAGCTGAATGCGATCTTCGAAGGCACGCCCATCGTGGCCAAGGATGACCTCCAGGCCAGGGCGCGCAGGGCCTACAACCCCGAGTGGGCCATGGATGTCGTGTGGTCCGAGCCCAGGCGACTGTTCACCGAGCCCACCACTGCCGAGCAACGCAACGCGATCACTCGGGCCTGGAAGAAGATCGTGTTCGGCAACCCCGGCGCCTATCTGTCCTATCGGGCGGAGGTCTTCCGCACGTTGATCCAGCTCTCGGACAAGCCCCTCGGGTCGGCGATCTACATCTGGTTCACGGACATCCAGGATCTCCAGGGCAGCGCGCAGCGCTTGGAGCACAATGCTTCCGCCAGCAAGATCCAGGCAGCGATGCAGGAGGGGATGGTCTGGCTCGGTACGACCTGGCTGTTCAAGCCGTACATGTACCTGTTCCTCGCGCTCGCGTTGCTGGTGTTCTGCCGGCGCGATCGCTACGTGTTCGCGCTGCTCGCGTCGGGGCTGACGAGCGAGGCCGCGCTATTCATCATCGGGCCGACGGCCGACTTCCGGTACTCGTTCTGGCTCGTGATCAGCACCGTGATGGTCTCGATGATCTTGATCGCGAAGCGCACCGGTGCCAGGCCTTCCAAGCAAGCGGATCGCCATCCCGATCAAGACGACCACGATCATCCAGTGGTTGTATCGGAAGTCGGGTGACGGCGAGATCACGACCAACAGCGCGAGGTAGCCGAGCGCACTCACCAGGAGCGCGACGATCAGACGGTCGCGGCGCATCACGATCCACAGCACGATCAGGAGCGCGCAGTAGAAGTAGGGCCGGAACGTCACCGAGGTCTTTGCGTACCTGACGAGGGTCTTCGAGAGTCTCCGCTGCACGACGTTGCGCTTGTGCGCGGGCTGGTACGTCCCCGCGAGCATCGACCGCTCGTGGTCTGTGCCATACACCGCGGTCCAGGGGGCATCGGTGAAGCCCAGCATCTCGCGCATCATGTGGAAGCGATTCGCGACGTACGCACCCGGGTAGGCCTCGATCAGCTGCAACCAACCCGTCTTCACCCCATCGCGCAGCTCGGGCGTATTCGGCTCGTCGAACAACCGGTCGTCGCCGTAGAGGAGCGTGCCCCACCACATGTTCGGGTCGTAGAGCGATCGCGCATGCGCCTGGATCTCGCGCGGGTGTGCGAAGCGAACGCCCGGAAGCAGCTCGTGGACCTCCGCATCCGTCAGATCGGGCGCGAAGTTCAACGTGGCCACGATGTCCATCGGCGCGACGCTGTAGTGGAACGGATGCATCGAGACGTCCGTCAACGCGGCGTTCGCGAGCATCGCGCACACCGTGAGCCCGACCCCGATGCCGGCGCCAGCGCCCCGCCTCGCCCACACCCCGCGCGTCGCGGGCCAGGGCGAGAGCATCGCGAGCAGGGGCACGACCACGGCGACCGCGTTGTGGCGAAGCCCCGCGGCGAGGGCGAACGCGACGAGCGCCGTGATCCTCGCCCAGCGTCGTTCGCTGGTGATCCCGGCGCATGCCACGAGCAAGGCGCCGCACATCAGCGAGTCCTTCACGATCACCGCCATCACGGTCAGCGACGGTGGCCAGGCGAAGATCACGAGTGTCGCGATCGCCGCACGCCACGGCGACAGGCTCCGCCGCAGCAGCACGTGCAGTCCGACGAGGAACAGCGTGTTCTGCAGCAGGAACATCAACATCGCGCCCGGCACGATCCGATCGAACACGCCCCACAGCGCGGACATCACCGGCGGGTGCCAGTTCGAGAGCTGCCCCGCGCGCGCCTGGGCGAGCTGCTCCACCGAGTCCCACGCCATGTAGCCCGGGAACGCGTAGATCGAGATGATCACGAGCCCGCTCGCGACCACGGCGAGTGTTCGCAGGAGCTCGGCACGCCGGACGGTCACCGCCGGAACGTATCAGCTGACGAACAGAGGCACGCGGGCCAGGGCGCCGAACCCGCCAGCTTGGGCAATCACTGGCAGCTGGTCAGCGAGCGGATCCAGGCCTCGACCAACTTCGCGTTGCCCTCGTCGGTCACGAAGCCGGAGGGCGGCATCGCTTCGAAGCCCCGATGTCGAATCCTGGCGAGCATCACCGAGCGCTCCGGGGCTCCGGGTGCGAGCCGGCGCGCATCCTGAAGTCCCAGATCGCCCCGCTCCGGTGGAACCTCACAGATGTTCATGCTGGCGAGCGGGGTCGAGAACCGAAAATCCATGTCCCCGATCGCCATCGACCCGGGGCGATGGCAGCCCGCGCAGTTGGCGTGGAGCCAGGAACGCGCCCGGTCGGTGATCGAAGCGGTGCCGTCGCCGATGAAGGCCAAGGAGGGAAGCTCGGTCGGTAGTGGCGCCTCGAACATCCCGATGTGCTCCAACGTCGCGAGCTGGTTCGAGACCCGTCCGTTCGGATACTCGATCTCGCGATCGAGCTGCGCGAGCTCCGGCCCGACCGTGCGACCGGCCGCGGCGTTGTGACAACGCATGCACTCCGTGCGGCGCGGATACTCCCAGTAGTGGAAACCCCATTGCACGATCGCCTTCGTGGTCAGTGGCTGCAGCTTCGCGTCGGTCTGGTCTTGGTTCCAGATGTACGTGTAGCCCGCCCACTCGCCATCCTCGTGCCGTACCAGCAAGCGCGTCTCGACGCGGTAGCCGTCCAGGGCGAATTCCTTGAGCAGGACCGTCCCGTTCGGAAACACGAAATCTCCCTCGGGATCGATGGCGATCTTGCCGCCATCGGGGACGGCCATCCAGCGTCGCTTCCGAGCTCCATCGGACCAGAACGACCAGTTGAGATCGTACGGAATCAGCCCTGGCGCAGGTTCGCCTGCGGCATCGAAGCAACCGGTCGCGACCAGGCTCGACGCGATGTCGAGCGGCGCGTCGGCAGGCAGATTGCTGGGGCTGAGCCGCCAGATCGAGCCCTTGACCAGGTCGACCAGGTATTGCTCGCCATCCAGATCCTCGGCAAACGAAGCGACAGCGTGGCCCTCCGCGCTGATCACGCGCTTCTGCGGAGCGGGCTCGGTGGGATCGATCTCCCACAGGTATCCGGTGACGAAGTCTCCGAACACGAGGTGGCCGGACAAGGCCGGGATCTCGTGGCCGCGATACACGAAGCCCGCGGTGATCGAGTTTCCCTCGTCGTGGAAGATCTCGACGACGGGATCGATCAAGCCGGGGAGGCCACACGGATCAGCCGCGGTGCAGTGAGCCCCTTCGTTGAAGCTCCAACCATAGTTGCCACCCGCGACGATCCGATCGATCTCCTCCCACGTTCCGAACCCGACATCTCCCGCCCACAGATCGCCAGTCTGTCGATCGAACGTGAAGCGCCACGGGTTGCGAAGTCCGAGTGCCCAGACCTCGGGCGCGCCGCCCTGGTTCGCGAACGGATTATCGGGAGGAATCGAATACGGCTGGTTCGGCCCGTCGACGTCGAGCCGCAGGATCTTCCCCTTGAGGTCTCCTGGATCTTGCGCGTACCGGTCGAGATCCCCTTGCGGCGCACCGTCGCCGAAGCCGGCGTAGAGATAGCCGTCGGATCCGAACTTGAGATCGGTGTTGACGTGGATGTCGGTCGCCTGATCGATGCTGATCAGGACCTGCTCGGTCGCGGCCTGGAACGAAGCTCCGCCGTCAAGCGACGTGAACCGGGAGAGCCTCGATTCCATCAGCGACGTGGCGCTGTACCTCGTGTACGACAGGAACAGCTGGCCATTGGTCGTGAACGCCGGGTGCAACGCGACCGCGAGCAGGCCGTTTCCCCCGCCGGAGCTGTCAACGTCGAGCGAGAGATCGAGCACCAGCTCGGCCTGGGTCACGTTCGGGTCGGCCGCGAATCGCCAGACGCGGCCGGCGCGCTCGATGAGGTACCACCACGCGCCGTCCGCGGTCTGGGCCATCTGGATCGGATCCCGAAATTGCAGGTTCGAGAACGCGCGCACCACGGAGATCGGCGTGCGCGGCCTTGGGGGGGCTAGACAGCTCGTGTTCGCGGGCCGCTCGTCCAATCCGAAGACGGGGGGGAGCGGCAGCGGCGATGGCGGCGGCGGCGGCGACGCACATGTCGCGAGGATCGAAAGACAGCAAAGCCATGCGCGCGCTCGCAAGCTCACCCAGGCGTTGGACAACCGCCACATCTAGCCATCATCGCAGATTGCCGATTCCGCATCACGGGTTCGGCGCACGATCCTGATCACGAGGTGACGCTCGGCGGTGTCAGGTGCGCGAGCGGACCGCATCGTCGAGGATCACGGCGAGGTCGTCGCGCTTGGGCTGCCAGCCCAGCACCTCGCGCGCGCGCGCGTTGCTCGCGAGCAGGATCGCGGGGTCACCGACGCGGCGCGGCCCGATCGTGTGAGGAACGGGGCGGCTCAGGACGCGCGCGGCGGTGTCGATCACCTGCATGACGCTGAACCCGGTCCCACTGCCGAGGTTCACGGCGCCGACGCTGGTGCCGGCGGTCAGCGCGGCGATCGCCGCGAGGTGAGCATCGGCCAGGTCGCAGACGTGGACGTAGTCGCGGATGCAGGTGCCGTCGGGGGTGGGGTAGTCGTCGCCGAAGATGGTGAGCGGGCCGCGGCGGCCGAGCGCGGCGTCGATCACGAGCGGGATCAGGTGGGACTCGGGATCGTGGGACTCGCGCAGGGTGCCGTCGGGGTGGGCGCCGGCGGCGTTGAAGTAGCGGGGGGCGGCCCAGCGCAGGCCGTGGGCGATACCGTACGAGGCCAGGGCGTGCTCGATGCCGAGCTTGGACATGCCGTACGGGTTGATCGGGGCGAGCGGCGTGGCTTCGACGATCGGCGTGACGTCGGGCATGCCGTAGACGGCGGCGGTCGACGAGAACAAGAAGATGTTCGGGCCCTCGGCGCGCACCACGTCGAGCAGGGCGTGGGTGCGGATCAAGTTGACGTCGAAGTAGAGCTCGGGCTTTACGACCGACTCGCCGACCTGGATCTTGCCCGCGAAGTGAACGATGGCGGAGATCCGGTGATCGCGCAGCAGCTTGCCGACCAGGGCGCGATCGCCGATGTCGCCTCGCACGAACACGACGTCCGCAGGCAGCACCGGCATCGGGCCGCCGCTGAGATCGTCGAGCACCACGACCTGATGGCCGGCCTCGCGGGCGGCGCGGACGAAGTGGGAGCCGACGAAGCCCGCGCCACCGGTGACGAGCAGCTGGTGGGCGGTCATGGCGCCGTCACTTGCGATTGATCGCGAGGACGCTGAGGAAGAACGCGGCGAAGATGATCTGGAAGCCGACGATGATCGAGACGACCGACGGGATCACGACGCGCAGGATCTTGGGATATTCGAGCTGGGTGAAGCCAGATTGGTCCCACTGCAGGACGGCGTAGATCGAACCCGCCAGGCCGACGAGGAACAGCAGGATGCCGGTGACGAGGCCCCACTCGAGCGTGGCCTTCTGGGTCAGCCGTTCGAGGAAGGGGCGTTTGGGCAGGAAGCCGTTCTGCATGCCGTAGACGCGGGTCAAGAAGCCGAAGATGACGGCCTGGAAGCCGATGATCACGAACGTGCCGCAGTACAGGATGGTGTTGGTGTCGAAGGTCGCCGCGCCGATCGTCTTGGGACCATGGGTGACGGCGGCCCCGAGCACGAGGCCGATGATCATCAGCAGCAGGCCCGGGATCAGGTAGAGCCAGCGCGGGCTGTAGATGAGCAGGAAGCGGAGGTGGCGCCAGCCGTCGCGCCACGTGCGCAGGTGGGGCGGGCGCGACCGGCCGTCGGGCGACAGGACGGTGGGGACCTCGCAGACCTTGAGCTTGAACAGGGTCGACTTGACGACCATCTCGGAGGCGAACTCCATGCCGGTGGTCTGCAGGCCGAGGACCTGGACGATGTCCTGGCGGAAGCCGCGCAAGCCGCAGTGGAAGTCGCCGATCTTCGACGGGAAGAACAGCCGGCCGATGAACGACAGGACCGGGTTGCCGAGGTAGCGATGGAGGAACGGCATCGCGCCCGGCTTGACGCCGCCCTTGAACCGGTTGCCCATCACGAGGTCGTAGCCCTCTCGGAGCTTGGCGACGTGGAGATCGAGGCTCGAGAAGTCGTAGCTGTCGTCGGAGTCGCCCATGATGACGTACTTGCCGCGCGAGCCCTCGATCGCCCCCATCAGGGCGGCGCCGTAGCCGCGGCGCGGG
This sequence comes from Deltaproteobacteria bacterium, assembly GCA_018262455.1. Next base: position 11,717 of record JAGSPR010000139.1, read on the forward strand.
ACGTCGACCACGCGGGCGCCGGCGTCGCGCGCGATCTGCTGCGAGCCGTCGGTGGAGCCGTTGTCACCGATCACGACCTCGCCCTTGATGCCGGACTTCTTCAGGTACCCCATCGCCTTGTCGATGCAGGTCTTGAGCGTCTCGGCCTCGTTGAGGCAGGGCATCACGATGCTGAGCTCGATATTGTCGTCGGGTTGCGTCGTCATCGGAAGATCGCGACTTTGTATCAGATCTTGTGATGGGCCGTGTAGGTCACGAAGCAGTGATCCGGCTTGCAGGCCAGGATCCAGTACTGTGCGGTCCGCCACGGCTGGTACAGGAACGGGCCCTCGTTGCCGGTGCCGAGCCGCTTCGGCGGGTCGCCGATCGCGACCAGGAAGATCTCCCAGGCCGCTGTTTGCAGCTCGGGGGAGAGCAGGATCTTGCGGTCCTTCGAGCGGCCGACGCGGCCCATGGCGGCCGTGTAGCCCTCGAAGACGCCGTCGCGCCAGCGGGCGACATAGACCTTGTCACGAGGCAACGGCGGCGAGCTGCCGAGGAACGTCGCCACGACGTCGATGTAGTGGAGCTTCGCCGAGGTGACGCGCTGGATCTCGGCGATCGCGTCGAGGAACGCGTGGTGGAGCGCGCCGACGTCCTTGCCGATGTACGGCTTGAGATCGAGCTGGTCGACCTCGTCGATGCAGAGCGGGGGATCGAAGTCGTAGTGCATCGTGAGCTTGACGTCGGTGACGCCGAGCGTGGCCCACTGATCGGAGCCGCGGAACAGCACGCGATCGAGCGCGAAGTAGTTCGCCACCAGTTCGCGCTTCTTCTGATCGCGAAAGTCATCGCCGAGGAACCACCACGTCTCGGAGACCTGATCCCAGGCGTCGGCGGTGTAGACGCCCCCGGCGGGGGTGGCCGCGAGCTCGGCGAGGCGAGCGGTCGAGGCGCGATCGACGGCGGTGAACAGCGGGATCGTGCGGGCGGCGGCATAGCCGCTCGCGAGGACGGCCATCACCACGAACGGCGTGAACGATCGCCGGCTGTGGAGGAACGCGCGCACCACGCCCAGCACGCCGGCGAGCAGCAGCAGCATCGCATGCATGTAGAACCGCGGGCCGAGCAGGGGCGACGCGAACACCGTCATCGTGATCAGCGCACCACCGAGCAGGGTGAACCCGACGACCAGGATCGCGTCGCGCTGCTGCGTGCGGACGGGCGCGAGATCTTGCTCGTCGCGGCGCTCCGACACCAGGCCGGTGGCGATGATCGCCACCAGGAGCACGAGCAGCGGGGCCGCGGCGAACAGCATGCCCTGCATGATGTCGAGGTTGCCGGTGATCCCGCGCACGAGGATCTGCTGGGTCACCGTGAACCGCTCGGCGAGGCCCTCGTATCTCTGGCCTTGTCCCGGGGCGAAGAAGATCAGCGCGTAGCCGAGGACCGCGCCCAGCGCGCCGACGTAGAAGAACCCCGAGTGGAGGTGGTGCTGGCGCCAGCGGTGGACGATGAACGCGATCGTGAACACGAGCAGCGTCGGGCCGACATGCTCGTTGCCCATGCCGGCGGCGATCGCGAGCGCGAAGCACCCGAGCAGCTTCCATTTCGGCGTCGGCTTCTCGACGTCATGGATCCGCAGCGCGACGAGGAACCAGATCTGGATCGCGGCGGCCCACACGTAGTTCGTCGCGTAGGCACGACAGAACATGTAGGCCGGGAAGTTGGGCGACACGAACCACAGCAACCCGAGGCCGATCGCGAGGGTCGCCAGGTCACGGCCGTTCCGGCGCGACGGGAACCGGCCCGTCCCGAGCACGAAGCCCCCGAGGACGATCGCGAAGTATGCGAGCGGCGTGCCGAGCTCGGCGAAGCCAACGGTCTTGTACGCGAGGTAGGCCATGGGCTGGCCGATCCGCGGGTTGCTCGACGTGTACATCCGGTGCCAGAACTCGAAGAACCGGCTGACGCTCGCAGGCCTGGCATCGGTGTCGACCGCGATGTTCCAGGCGTCGAACGCGAACGGCTCGCGATAGACGACGTACGCGATGTGGACGAACGTGATCGCGACGTAGGCGTAGAACAGCGTCCGCAGGATCCGGGCGGTGCGCTCACTCGTGGGGGTTACTTGGACTTCCACCGACTTGGAGCCACGTCCTATCACGGACCGGCCGCGAATCTGCTCACTTGCTCAGCCGAGCGCACCATGGCTATAACGACCCGTCGTGACCGAGCGCCGGGCAACCTGGGTGGTGATCGCGGCCTACAACGAGGGTCCCGTGGTCCATGACGTCGTGCGCGACGTGGTGGGGGACGGCTGGTCCGTGGTGGTGGTCGACGATGGCTCGCACGATGACACGCACGTGCACGCCCGGGCGGCTGGCGCGACCGTGCTGCGCCACTCGGTGAATCTCGGGCAGGGCGCCGCGCTGCAGACCGGG
>JAGSPR010000412.1 GCA_018262455.1 Deltaproteobacteria bacterium
GCGGGGGGCCGGGTGGGCGCGGGCGCGAGCGGTCGAGCAGGACCTACCACGAGCGTCATCCCCACGGCCGAGGTCAGGACCACGATGCCGACCGCTGCGCCCTTGGCGAGGTACACGGCCGCGATCTTGTCCATCAGCTCGTCGCTGTGCGACGGCGCGTGGTGATAGAGCACGAGCCGTCGGACCCGGGCGAGCGCGCAGATCTCGAGCGCCTGATCCGGCGTCGAATGGCCATAGTGAGGGAATCGTGCGAACTCGTCGGGCAGGAAGTGAGTGTCGTAGATGACGGTGTCAACGCCGTCGAGCCGGCGCACGAGCGCCTCCCGCATCGCGGCGAGCGCGACGCGATCATCGGCGGACAGCGGCTCCGGCCCCGGCAGGAAGTGCTGCTTGTGCAGCACCTGATCGAACGGGGCGGTATCGGAGACGTACGCCCACGACGAGCCATCGCAATCGATCCGGTAGCCCACCGAGCCGAACGGGTGGTTGAGCGCGATCGGCACGACGTGGAAGCCGTCGATGTCGAATTCGACCTCCGGCTCGACCTGGTGAAACTCGAAGTGGGCCGGCACGGCCTCGAGCGGGACAGGGAAGAACTCGTGGCGCGTGATGCCGCCGATCACCTGCTGGAGCTCGTCGGCCGCGGTGAGCAGCGCGTAGACCGAGATTTTCGTACCCGGAACGTAGGCGGGCGAGAAGAAGGGGAGGCCCTGGATGTGGTCCCAGTGCACGTGCGACAGCAGGACGTGGTGGTGCTGGGGCGCCTTGGCTTCCCGCAGCAGCTTGTTGCCGAGTGCCCGCATGCCGGTTCCGGCATCGACGATGACGCAATCCCCCGAGGAGGAGCGGGCTTCCACGCACGACGTCTGGCCGCCGTACCGCACGGTAGCCGCGCCGGGCACCGGGTAACTTCCCCGGACCCCCCAGAAGGTGATCTGCATTGACTCGGGAAATTCTAGCGCTGTTTGGGCGAAATCCCCAAAACCCGGGTTATGGAAGCGTGGATGAACCCACAACCGAGGATCCTGGTGATGGGCGCCGGCGGCATCGGCGGGATCGTCGCCGCGACGCTGACCGAGATCGGCTCGGCCGTCACGGCGGTCTCGACCAACCCGAACATCCGCGCCGCGGTGGACGCGGCGGGGTACCGCATCGTCGACGAGGGCGAGGAGCGGGTGGTACGTGGGTGGGTGTCACCCGCACCCGAGGGTCGCTATGACCTGTGTATCCTCGCGACCCAGCCACCCAACGTCGAGGACGCCGCGCGGGTGGCCCTGCCCCACCTCGCGGACGACGCCCAGGTGGTCGTGCTGCAGAACGGGCTGTGTGAGGACCGGATCGCGGCCATCGTCGGCTCGGAGCGGGTGATCGGCGCGATCGTCGCGTGGGGAGCCTCGATGCCCGACGCCGGCCGGTACGAGCGCACCGCGGGGGGCGGCTTCCAGGTCGGACGGACGTCCGGCGCGCTCGATGACGATCTCCGCCGAGTCGCCGAGCTGCTCGAGGCCATCGGTCCCGTGTCGCTGACGCAGAACCTGCGCGGCGCCCGGTGGAGCAAGCTCGCGCTCAACTGCGCGGTCTCCGCCCTCGGCACGATCGCCGGCGAGAAGCTCGGTCCGCTGGTCCGCCAGCGCCGCTACCGGCGGCTCGCGCTCGAGATCATGACCGAGGCGGTCGCCGTCGCGAAGGCCGAGGGGATCGCGCTCGAGAAGGTCGCCGGCACCCTCGACCTCGAATGGATCGCGCTCAGCGATGCCGACCGCGCCGCGACGGCCTCGGTGAGCCTGACCGCGAAGCACGCGTTGCTGCTGGCGGTCGGGTTGCGCTATCGCCGGATGCGGTCGTCGATGCTCGCCGCGATCGAGCGCGGGCGGACCCCGGCGATCGATTATCTGAATGGCGAGGTCGTGATGCGTGGCTCGACCCACGCGATCGCGACCCCCTGCAACGCTCGGATCTGCCAGGCCGTGTGGGCGATCGCGAAGGGCGAACAGACGTCCTCGCGCGACACCCTTGATCGGCTGTGCGATCCCAACGACCGGCCGTCCGCACCGACGATCGCCTGACGAGGGGAGCTCGCGATCGAGCGCACGCTGCTCACGAACGACCGAGCCGGCTCGCGAGCCCGAGTGCCAGGAGCAAGGCCGCGCCGATCGCGGCGATCGCGAACCCCGCCCCGAAGCCGGGCGGGTGGTAGCGCCAGCGGACGTGGTGCGCCCCCGCGGGCATCGCGACCGCACGCCGCAGCACGTCGGCAGTCAGCCAGGGGGCCTCACGGTCGTCGACGGTGACGGTCCAGCCGGTCGAAGGCGTCGACGACACGACCGCGTAGCCATCCACCTCGCTCGTGCACGCCAGCTCGAGATCTCCCGGATCCCAGCGCTCCACCGTGCACGGCAGCGGTGGGCCGCGATCCGGCTGCGACGGCCCGCCGCCGCGCAACACCGTCGTGCCGCGGATCTGGGTGGCACGGCCGCCCATCGGGAACATCAGCGCCACCGCGTCCTCGGGCGCGACCGCCCACGCCCAGCCGCGCATCACCGCTGCCGGCGGCGCCACCGGCAGCGGCGCAAGCACCCAGCCGCCGTGGTGGCCGAGCGGCGTGAGGTCGAGCGCGACCACCATCGTCTCCGGCAGGATCGCGACCGAGATCCCGAACCGATCGAGCAGGACCCCGCCGCCTTGTGCCGCGGCGAGCCACACGCGATCGTGCACGACGGGCCGCGCCGGATCCTCGCTACGGGCCGCGGCGATGCCCCACTTCCACGCCGACGCTCCCGCGAACGTCGAGATCGAGTCCTCCACCGTCTCGGGCTCGGACCGCAAAGCCGGCATCCCTGGCGTGCGTTCGAGCGTCACGGGCCCGCGCGCGAGCGCCGCCCCGTCGAACATGAACTCGGGGCGATACATCCGGATCGGCGCCGGGCTCCTCGACTGCGCGCGTGCGGCCTGTGCCCACACGCCGGGCTCGTCGACGATCGAGCGATCGATGACCGGCGCGAGCGAAGGTGCTGCGCCGACGCTCGGCAACACGAGCAGCGCGAGCAGCACGGGCATCGCCCGTCCCGGGGCGCGCCACACGAGCGAGAGCGCCGCGGCGATGCAGACCAGTCCCAGCCCGCCGTCGAGTAGCGCACGATCGATCGCGGGTGCCGCCTCGGGATGCCGCGACCGCAGCGCGCCCAGCGCACCGAGCGCCACGCCGGCGCACGCCCCTCCCACGCACAGCGCGATCATGGCGCGGCGCTCCCCGGCCACGAGCGCGTCGAGCCCCGCTGCCGCGCGTGGGCCAAGCACGATGACCAGGGCGGCGAGGTGAAGCTCGGGCGCCCCCAGCCAGCTCGGCCATCCGCCGCGGCCGACGACGAGCGTGAACGTCGCGAGCATGAGGATCACGCCGAGCAGCCGGCGAGCCGGGGGCCGGACCGCGGACAGCGCGAGCAGGGGCGCGCCCACGAACACGCTGGGTGCCCACGCGGCGTCGCCCGCGATCGCGGTGATCGCGCGATCGGGATCGAGCGCGCCGAAGCTCCCTGGCACGATCAGCTCGACGAGCCGCGCGAACGGCAAGCCTCCGATCTGCGCGCCCGCCTCGGCACCCAGCTGGAGGATCGCGGGCAACCACTGCACCGCACCGATCGCGAGCCCGCCCACCACCGCGGCGATGAGGTAGCCGGCGACCCGCCGGCGTGCCGCGAGTGCGATCACGAGGACGGTGGCGTCGACGAGCCCCGCGAACACCCCCGACAGCCCGACCAGGCCGAGCAGGACCCCGAGGAGGATCGCGGCGCCCGTCCGCTCGCGGCGATCGGTTGCCTCACGGAGCGAGGCCGCGGCGACGCCGAGCCACGGCAGGTGCGCGAGCGCGGGAAGCGCGCCACGCACGGCCATGCCCGCGAACAAGCCGCTGGTCACGACGAGCAAGCCCGCGACCACGGCCGCTGGCTCACTCGCACCGTTCGGCGCCCACGAGGCGGCGCGACGGCGTGCCCACACGGCAACCCCGAGCGCCGCCCACACGAGGTGCAAGATCCCGAGCAGGTCGAGCGCGCTCGGGGTCGCAGCGAGCCAGGTCGGCGGGTAGAGGGCGCCATGGAGGGGTTCAGCGGCGAGCGGCACGCCCAGCCCGGTGCCATCCCACCACCCGGGGACGATCCCGCGCTGCACGGCGTCGGCAGCGGCGAGCCGCGGCGGCGCAACCTCGGTGTGATACCGGGGATCCGCCCACGTCTTGCCACCCGCGACCAGCCGCACGTTGACGCCGATCACCGCGAACGCGAGCACGAGGGCGACCAGCGGAAGCGATCGCGGAGTCGTCGTCACGAGGCGGTAATCTTGACACGCATCGCTGCCGGGCCGAAAACCCTGGGAGTGCTTCGTTCCTGGCCCGCGACGATCGTGATATCCGCCGCTCTCGGCGCTGTCCTCGGCTGTCGTGGTTCGAGCTCGGCGCCACCGTGCGGCGCGGTGGGCACGAAGCTCGTCGTGCTCGTCCAGCACGATCTCGATGTTGCCAAGCTCGGCGAGGAGACGCGGCGCCTGGTGCTCGACCAGGTGCCAGCGATGCGCGATTCCTTGGTGGCGGCATGCGATGACGGCAAGTGGAGCGACGCGGTTCGCACGTGTCTGGTCGGGGCTCCCGATCACGAGCAATTCGAAGCGTGCCAGCTAAAGTTGACCGCGGCGCAGCGCGAGGCGCTCGAACGATCCGCTCGCGGCAAGCCAGCTGACCACTAGCCGGTCGCGTTTCGTGTTAAACCACCGGTTCAGGGCCAGCGATGGAGATCGACTTTCAGTACGCGCTCTCCGACGAAGATGCTCGTGCGCGGCTCGAGATCCTCGGCCAGTACCTGGTGAACCGGCACGGCATCAAGGTGACGTGGATCGAGAAGGACCGCGCGCGGTTCTCGGGCAAGTACCTCGTCGTCCGGATCGACGGTGAGCTGACCCTGCGCAACGGGCGCGCCCAGTTCAAAGGCGAGGATCCCGGGTTTCTCTGGCGCGGTCGCGCCAAGGACTACATCGAGGGCAAGCTCGCGAAGTACCTCGACCCCAAAGTCGAACCGAGCCAGCTGCCGACCGGCGGCGACTAGCCGCACGATCAACGGCTGGCAAGCGCGAGCTGGCGAACCGCCATCGCGACAGCGCGATCGGCCGCCGACGCTGACAGCCCCTGGCGCTCCAGGCGGCGCTGCAGCCGCTCGATGATGCTCCACAGGGACAGGTCGTTATGTGGCTTCATGGTTTGATCCTCACGTTCGAGTGCTGATGTCGGTCTAACCCCACCCTCGCGTCCTTCATTCCCCCTCTGAGACCCGGCTCGTCCGTCGCGGTTGCACCCGAACATGGTGGTCCGATGTAGGTTCACACCCGTGAAGCTCGTGACCTGGAATCTGAACTCGATCCGCGCGCGCACCGAGCGCTTGTTGGCCTGGATCGATCGCGAGCGCCCCGACGTCCTGTGTCTCCAGGAGACCAAGGTCGAGGATGCGGGGTTTCCCGTCGAGGCTCTGCGCAAGGTCGGCTACGAGGTCGCAACCTTCGGCCAGCGTAGCTACAACGGTGTCGCGATCCTGTCGACCGCGCCGCTCGCCGACGTCACGCGCGAGTTCGGTGATGGAGAGGATGACGGTGACGCCCGGGTCATCGCCGCGACCACCCACGGGATCCGGGTCGTGTGCGTCTACGTACCCAATGGCCAGGACCTGACGAGCGACCGCTATCCCTACAAGCTCGCGTGGCTGCACCGGTTGCGCGGCTATCTCGAGCGCACGGTGAAGCCGGACCAGCCGGTGATCCTGTGCGGTGACATGAACGTCGCG
>JAGSPR010000413.1 GCA_018262455.1 Deltaproteobacteria bacterium
TCGACGGCATCGTCACGCGCGGCGTGTCGGCGATCGATGTCGGGCTGCTCACCGGCGAGTCCCGGCCGATCGAGGTCGCGGTCGGCTCGCGGGTCCACGCCGGCACGGTCAACGTCGCCTCGCCGCTCGAGGTCCGCGTCACCGCGACCGGGGAGGCCACGCGGATCGGCGCGCTCGTCGCGGCCATCGAGGCGCTCGGCGCTCGCCGCGCCCCGATCGAACGGCTCGTCGATCGGATTGCCGGACGGTTCGTCGCGATCGTCACCACGGTCGCGGTGCTGACGCTCGCGGGCTGGTCGATCTTGGCGTCGGTCGCGGTGGGAGCCGAGCATGCGATGGCGCTGCTCGTGGTGACCTGCCCGTGCGCGCTCGCGCTCGCCACGCCGCTCGCCGTCACGGTCGCGCTGGGCCGGGCCGCGCGTCGCGGCATCCTGATCAAGGGCGCCGACGCGCTCGAACGGATGGCGACACCCGGCGTGATGTTCGTCGACAAGACCGGCACGCTGACCGCCGGCAAGCTCGCGGTCGTGTCGTGGCGCGGCGATCTCGATGCCGCGCCGCTCGCGTCGGCGATCGAGGCCTCGAGCGCTCATCCGATCGCGCGCGCCCTCGCGCACCACGCGCCCTCTCCCGCCGCGGTGCGCGACGTCCGCGAGGAGCTCGGGCGCGGCATCACGGGCTCGGTCGGCGGCCACCGCGTCTCCGTCGGCGCGCCCGGCTGGATCACCACCGGGGCCCACGTGAGCGCGACGATCAACGCCTGGGTGGCCGAGCTCGCCGAGCACGGCCAGACGCCGATCGTCGTCGCGGTCGATGGGGTGGCCGTCGCGGTGGCCGGCCTCGCCGATCCGATCCGTGACGACGCCGGCGCGGCCGTGGCGGCGCTGACCGGGCTGGGCTGGACGGTCGAGCTGCTGTCGGGCGACGACGAGCGCGTCGTGTGCCGGGTCGGCGACGCGCTGGGGATTCCCGCCGGGCGCTGTCGCGGCGGGATCACCCCGGAGCACAAGGCTGCGGTGGTGGTCGCCGCCCGCGCCCACGGTCCGGTCGTGATGGTCGGAGATGGCGTCAACGACGCCGCGGCCATGGCGGCCGCCAGCGCGGGCATCGCCGTCTCCGGGGCAGCAGAGATCGCGATCGAGGCCGCGGATGTCTACATGCGATCCGGCTCGATCCACGCGATCGCCGACGTCGCCGCCGGGGCACGCGACACGCTCGCCGCGATCCGCAGGAACCTGAAGTTCTCGCTGATCTACAACCTGTTTGCCGGCTCGCTCGCCGTCGCGGGTGTGATCCATCCCCTGATCGCGGCCGCGATCATGCCGCTCAGCTCGCTGACCGTCCTCGCGAGCTCGTTGCGATCGCGCGCGTTCCGTGGGGGGGCCCCATGACCGTGTTCTGGCTCGTGCTCGTGCTCGCGCTGTCCGGCGCCGCCGTCGCGGTGATGGCGTTTGCGTGGGCGGTCCGCTCAGGTCAGCTCGATGACACCGACACCCCCGCGCGCCGCATCCTGTTCGAGGATGAACCGCAGTTCCATGACCACGACCTCGGCAAAACGCGCAAAGACTTCACCTCTGGCGCCCGCCCAGGCGAGGATTGCGCGTTGCCGCCCCAATCCGGCTTGCGCTGAGTGGCACGTTTCTCGTACGGAGGTCTCACATGCGCGCGTTAGCATTGGTGTTGTTCGTGGTGGCTTGTGAGGGTCCGAGTGGGCCGCAAGGGCCGGCAGGTCCGGCCGGGGTGGATGGATCCCAGGGCGTCCCTGGTGAAGTCGGCCCGACCGGCGACCCCACGGATCCCGCAGGATGGATCACCGGGCCCGGCATCCGGATCACGGTCACCGAGCTGACGGTCGCGTCGACCGGCGCCACCGTCGCGTTCACGATCCAGGACGGGCAGGGTGTGCCCATCGATCGCAAGGGACGGGCGATCCTGCCCCTGACCGACGGCCCGGCGACGCTGTCGTTCGTGCTCGCCCAGCTCGGTGAGAACGCCGACGGCTCGCCCGGCCAGTACACCGCGTACACGACCAACGCGGCGGGGAACCAGGCCGCCCCGGAGACGGCAGGCACGTTCGAGACCGTCGACGTGACGGCCGGCAGCTATCGCTACACGTTCGCCGCCCCTCTGACCGGGTTGGTCGCCACGCGCACCCAGACGGTGCTCGCGCTCGCCGCGCGCACCGTCGCGAACACGCAGGTGTTCGATCGCGAGACGTTCTCGGTCCGTCCCGAGGGAGCGCGGCCGGTGGTCACGCGCGAGGAGGTCACCGCCGCGACCTGCAACGGGTGCCACGGCAAGCTGGCGCTCCACGGCGGCCGCTACACCGAGCCCGCGCAGTGCGTGCTGTGTCACCAGCCCCAGTCGTCCGACCCCGAGTCGGGCAACACGGTCGACTTCAAGGTGATGATCCACAAGATCCACCGCGGCGAGACGCTGCCGAGCGTCAAGGCGGGCACGCCGTACCAGATCATCGGGTTTGCCAACTCCGTCCACGACTTCTCGACCGTCGCGTTCCCGGGGATGACGACGAATCCGGCGCTGAACATCCAGCGCTGCGAGACCTGCCACGCGGGCGCGCAGGGCGATCGCTGGAAGACGAGCCCGGCCGAGGCGGCCTGCCTGTCCTGTCACGACACCACGGTGTTCACGACGCCCGTCCCCGCCGGCAAGGTGCTGCACGGCGGCGGCACGCAGCCCGCGAACGCCCCGTGCGCCGTGTGTCACCCGGCGACCGGCAGCATCGCGGGCGTGTTCGACAAGCACTACACCGGCCTGCTCGCGCCCGATGGCCTCAAGGTCACCGCCGAGCTGCAATCGATCACGAACACCGGTCCGGGCCAGACGCCGACGCTGACGTTCCGCGCGCTCGTCAACGGTGTGCCGCGCAATCTATTGACGTCCCCGCTGACCAGCCTCTCCGCGACCCTCGCCGGCCCGACGACCGACTTCGCGAGCTACTGGCAGGCGCGGATCCAGGGCACCGGCGCGGTCGGCACCCTCACCGCGGTCGACGCCGCGAACGGCGTGTTCAGCTACGCGTTCCCCGACATCGCCGCGATTCCCGTCGGCTCGACCGGCAGCTACATGGTCGGGCTCGAGGGCAGCCTCTCGGGGCCCATCGTGCCGCCCGCGACGGCCGGCGCTCGGTTCGGCCTGAGCGCGCCGGTGCTCACGTTCGCGGTCACCGATGCCACGCCGCAGCCGCGCCGGACGATCGTGTCGAGCGCGAAGTGCAACGGCTGTCACGTCGAGATCCAGTTCCACGGCGGGAGCCGCCAGAACGCCGAGTACTGCGTGATGTGCCACAACCCGAACAACACGAACGACGAGCGGGTGGCGCGGTTCGAGAACCCGTCGGTGGCGTTCGCCGAGCCGGTCGACCTCCGCGTGATGATCCACAAGATCCACATGGGCGAGGACCTGGCCCAGCCCTACGTGCTCGGCGGCAACCCGGTCCCCAACGTCGACAACCCGGGTGGCACGCCGGCCAGCTTCGACGAGCTCCGCTACCCGCGCGCCAAGACCGACTGCGAAGGCTGCCACGTCGGCAAGACCTGGACGCTGCCGATGGATCGCTCCCCCGCGTACCTCCCGAGCACCGCGGTCGAGCTCACGTGCAGCGAGCTGGTCGCCACCGATGCCGACAACTTCTGCAACACCGGGTTCTGGAAGATCACGAGAACGTTCAAGACGCCGCCCGAGACGTCGGTCTGCACGAGCTGTCACGACGCGGCGTACGTCACCGCGCACGCCCAGACCAACACCACCACCACGGGCATCGAGGCCTGCACGACGTGCCACGGCACCGGGCAGCTGTTCGACGTCGAGGCCTACCACGGCAAGCCGTGAGGTGGTCCGTCGTCATGGTCTTCGCCGCGGCCGCGTGCTCCTCGGAGCGCGCGATCCCCGACGGCGGACTGGCGGAGGGAGTCCACCCGAGCGGCATCCTCGACGAGGCGAGCCCTGACTTTCACGTCAACGAGCTCGAGCGTCGCGGCTGGGATCTCAAGCTCTGCGCGAAGTGCCACGGCGCGGACTTCACCGGTGGCGCTGCCGGCAAGACCTGCGTGAAGTGCCACCCGAGCGGACCGGACGCCTGCGTGACCTGTCACAAGGACGGACCGACGAGCGGCGCTCACCGCATCCATCGCGATGCCGGCCAGACCTGCGCGGAGTGCCACGTGGTCCCCACGCGCTGGGATGATGAAGGCCACATCCTCGACGATGTCTCCCCCGGCGCCGCGGACGTCACGCTCGGCGCGCGCGCGGCGCAGACGCTGGTCGCCGCCGACCGCGCGGGGCCACCGACGTACGCCGACGGGGCCTGCGCGAACGTCTACTGCCACGGCGACGTGCTGCACGCCGGCGGCGGCGTCGCGACCGAGCCACGCTGGGACGATCCGGCGCCCGCGGGCAGCTGCGATCGCTGCCACGGCGCCCCGCCCCCGAGCCATGCCCAGTCCGCGTGTGTCACCTGTCACTTCTCGGCGACCGGCGCGGCGCCTCACCTCGACGGCATCGTCCAGCTCGGCGGCGGCTGCACCGGCTGCCACGGCGACGCGAGCTCGGCCGCGCCGCCGAACGATCTCACCGGCAACACGCTCACCACGTCGCTCGGCGTCGGCGCGCACCGCGCCCACCTCGAGGCCCCGTCCAGGCTGCGCGGGCCGCTCGCATGCAACGAGTGCCACCTCGTGCCGACCACCATCGCCGACACCGGGCACCTCGATAGCCCGCTGCCCGCCGAGGTGTTCCCGGTGGGCAGCGGCACGCTCGCACGCGCCGACGGTGCCGCCCCAGCGTGGGATCGCGTGACGGCGACCTGCAGCGGCGTGTACTGCCACGGCGAAGGCGCGGTGCTCGCCGGCGACACCTCACCCGGTCGGCTCACCCAGCCGACGTGGACCGCGAGCACGGGCCAGGTGTTCTGCGGCTCCTGCCACGGCATTCCCCCGACCACCCCGAGCCACGCGCCCACGATGACGCTCGGGGACTGCGTGACCTGCCATCCGCGCACGGTCGATGGCTTTGGCAACATCGTGCTCGGTGGAACGCCGGGTGCGGTGACGAGCCAGCACCTCGATGGAGATGTCGATGTCTTCTGATCCGTTCCTCCTGCTCGCGCTCGCCACCGCGGGGATCGCCACGACGTTGATCATCTGGTACCTGGTGCGCCGCCCCGTGCTGAGCCGGCTGACCAAGATCTCGCTGCTGTTCGGGATCGGGATCCTGCCGATCGCGACCGCGACCAACGGCAACGTCGCCGGCTACCACGCGACGAAGACGACGCACTTCTGCACCACCGGCTGCCACGTGATGACGCCGTACGGCGAGGACTCGCTCGATCCCGGGAGCCTGTCTCTCGCCTCGCGGCACGCGCGCAACGCGGCCTTCGGCGAAGAGAACTGCTACTCGTGCCACGCCGACTACGGGATGTTCGGCACGATCACCACGAAGATCGGCGGGCTGCGCCACGTCTACGAATACCTCCTGCACTACCACTCGATGCCGATCGAGGAGTCGCTGGTCAAGATCGACCTGCTCTCGCCATTCCGCAATGACGCGTGCATGCGCTGTCACTCGACCGAGAACCAGCTGTGGAACCAGATCGGCGATCACGCGAGCACGCGCGAGCAGGTGCGGGCGGGCACGGTGAGCTGCGCCAGCGAGGGCTGTCACGGGTTCGCGCACCCGTTCAGCAAGGCCGCGCGCCGCCGCGTCGGGGTCTTGCCGTGAAGATCCCCAGGTTGCTCGCGCTGTGGCGACGCTCGACGGAGTCGCTGCTCCGCGCCGCCGCGATCCTCACGCTG
>JAGSPR010000774.1 GCA_018262455.1 Deltaproteobacteria bacterium
AACTACGACGCGAGCGGCGCGCTGACGTCGGCGATCGCCGAGGTCAACAACACGTACGGTGGCCGGCTGCGCTACGTGCTCGGTCCCGCGCAGCGCCTGACCGCCTCCGGCAAGCACATCGGCTTTCGCCACGAGCGCGAGCTGTTCGTCTCGCCGTTCCTCCACGGCCCGCGCACGTACGAGTTCTGGTTCGACGCTCCGCTCGACGGCGATCACCTCGCGATCACGATGCACGTCGACACGCCCGCGGGTGACCGGATCTTCGTCGCGCACTTCACCGGTGCGCGCCGGCCGCTGACCGATCGCGCGCTGCTCGCCGCCGCCGTGCGCTACCCGCTGATGACCGCGCAGGTGATCGCCCTCATTCACCTCGAAGCGCTCCGCCTCCGGCTCGCCGGCGTCCCGTATCGCCGCCCCGGAACCGACCACCGTCCCCTCGATGATCCGCGCGCCGCGCGCCGCCCGGTCGACGTGCTGTAACTCCCACGCCGGTGCCGACATCTACGGGGGATCGCATCCCTGCCCGCCCTCGTCCCACCACGACATGAAGTACCGTGTGCCCACGTGTCCGGAACGCTCGCGCATCCGCTGATCGTCCCGCTGCCGCGGCTCGTCCCGCCGGCGGGTCACGCCGTGCGCTGGGCGCTGCTCTCCCAGCTGCGGGCGACCTGGGCCGGCGGCCGGCTCGACCTCGTGATGCCATCGGGCGAGTGCCTGCGACTCGGCGGTCCGGGGCCGGCGGATGCGTGCGCGCGCGTCCACGATGATCGCCTGTTCCTCCGCCTCCTGCTCCGCGGCGAGATGGGCGGCGGCGAGGCGTTCGTTGCCGGCGAGTGGTCGAGCGAGGACCTCGTCGCGGTGCTGCGGGTGTTCCTCCGCGGGACGTCGGCGCGTGGTGTCGAGTCGCCGCTGACCCGGCTCGCGCAACTGCCGGCGCTGCTCCGCCACCGCCGCGCTGAAAACACGCCGCGCGGCAGCGAGCGCAACATCCACGCGCACTACGATCTCGGCAACGCGTTCTACCAGCTGTTCCTCGATCCCGAGACCCTCGCATACTCGTGCGCGCACTGGCCGGATCCGTCGATGACCCTGGGGGACGCACAGCGCGCGAAGCTCGATCGGCTGTGCGATCAACTCGCGCTGTCGCCGTCGGATCACCTGCTCGAGATCGGCTGCGGCTGGGGCGGGATGGCGATCCACGCGGCGCGCACGCGCGGCTGTCGGGTCACGGCGATCACCGTCTCCCGCGAGCAACACCAGCTCGCGACCGAGCGCGTCGCCGCCGCGGGCCTCGCGGATCGGATCGCCATCCAGTACCGCGACTACCGCGACCTCGACGGCACGTTCGACAAGATCGTCTCGATCGAGATGCTCGAGGCGGTCGGCTTCGACTACCTGCCGAGCTTCTTCCAGACCTGCGCGCGCGTGCTGCGCCCCGGTGGCCGCCTCGCGCTGCAATCGATCACGATGCCCGACGCTCGGTTCGATGCGTACCGCCTCCGCGTCGACTGGATGCAGACGTACATCTTCCCGGGCTCGTGCATCCCATCGGTCGAGGTGATCGGCCGGGCCGCGGCGAGCGCTGGTTTCGAGATCACCGACGCGCTCGACATCGGCCCCAGCTACGCGCCGACGTTGCGCGCGTGGCGCGCGCGGTTCCTCTCCGAGCTCCCCGCGGTCCGCGCCCTCGGCTTCGACGAACCCTTCGTGCGCACCTGGCTGATGTACCTCGCGTTCAGCGAGGCGGCGTTCGTCGAGCGAACCCTCGGCGATCATCAGCTCCTGCTCGCGCGAGCCTGACCGCGCGCAACGTCGCGTGGGTGACGAGGTTTCGTTCGTACGTGCACTGCCTGCCTGGGATTGGCGTGATTGAGTGCGACTACTCGGGTTCGATCACCGTGCTGCCGTCGAGGGTGACCGCGGTCTGGGCCAGCAGTCGGCCCTCGATCGACGCGCCGGTATGCAGCGCGACTGCGGTCTTGCTCAGGATCACTCCCTCGATGTGCGCCGTGGTTCCGAGGTCCACCGCACCGGCGACCTGCCAGAACACGTTCTTGGGCAGCGCGCCGCCCGTCAAATGGATCTGCGTTCCACTGGTCACAGTCAGACCCTGGGCAATCTGGAAGATGAAGATGTCTCTCGAGCTGCCATTGAGCGTGAGGTCCTGCGGGATCAGGAGACCGGTGCCCCACTTGTAGACGCCCTTCTTCAGGGTCATCCCGCCGATGTTGCCCGCGCCCAGCTCGGTGACGCCGGCTGCACGCCCGGCGGCGTCTGTATAAGCAGTCTCCATGTCGCTGACGGCCGTGGTCATGTTCGCCGGACTCGGCACCGCGTAATCGGCCGCGTAGACCTTTCCGGTGACCTGCGTGGAAGTCGAGAACACGTTCGTGGAATCCGCGGTCAACGAGAACCCCGTGATCGCGGTAGCGGAGATCGGGCTGACTCCGATGTTACCCACGACGTCCGAGGTCGGAACCGTGGAGATTCCACTCTTGGCGAGAATCACGAATCCGCCAGCTTTCCCAAGCGGCACCGCACCCGCGCTGCCGCCGGCCGCCTTCCTCTCGACGTCCGTCGACTCATCGTCACCCGGGTCCAGCGACAGGCAGGCGGCGGAGGCGACGGAGAGGAGGAGCGCGGCTCCCGACAAGAGCGAATTCGAATTGATTCTCATAGTGTGCAGTTGTTGTGCACGCCGAGGACCAAGTCACCGGCAACGGGTTCTCGGGACTTGTCGTCTCGATCGCCCATGCGCCCACGTGGGCGCGGGCGCGCACGCGTGCAGGAGTGCTGGAGTGGGTCACCGTTGCCGGAGGCGCACGTCACGGTGCACTACGCGATCGACAAACCCGACTCCATGGGGACGTCACCGCTTTCGGCCACGCCTCGCTTGCGCGGTACGCTACCCGAAGCGATGCAGCTGCGGCAGCTCACCCAGGACGACGAGAGTGCATTCTTCGAGGGCCTCGAGCACTGGCCCGCTGACGATCGCCGCTGGTACACGTTTGCATGGAAGCCGGGCGTCTCCTACGCGGAGATGCTCGAGGCATTGGCAAGGGAACATCGAGGGGAGGTCCCCGAGGGACGCGTTCCCGCCACGATGTTCTACGGTTTCGTCGACGGCAGGATCGTCGGCCGCGTCCACGTCAGGCACGCGCTCACCGAGCAACTGCGCCGACGGGGAGGGCACATGGGCTACGCGGTCGCCGAGAAGTTCCGTCGCCGCGGGTACGCGTCGGAGATGATGCGCCAGGCACTCCCTCGATGCTCCGACCTCGGCATCCGCGAGCTCTTGATCACGTGCGCCGACGACAACATCCCGTCGTGGAAGGTCATCGAGAAGTACGGCGGCCTGCTCGATGACAGGGTCTGGGACGATGTGGATCAGGAGATGATCCGTCGCTACCGGATTGTTCTCATGTGACCGCCGAGTCGGTGACTGCGAGTTGAAGCTGTGCGTCGCCGAGCGTGAAGCGACCGTCATCGACGTTCACGGTCTCCTGGGCGCAACGCACACCGACGAGCCTGACCGTGCGCTACTTCGCGTGGGTGACGGTCACGTTCGTCGTGATCCCGCCTCGGACCCAGAACTTGCCAACGACCGTGATCGATCTCGGGGCGATCGCCGCCACGAGGTCATCGCAGATCTGGTTGGTGACGGCCTCGTGGAACGCGCCCTCGTTGCGGAAGCTCCACAGGTAGAGCTTCAAGCTCTTGAGCTCCACGCACAGGGCGTCGGGGACGTAGTCGATCGAGATCGTTGCGAA
>JAGSPR010000140.1 GCA_018262455.1 Deltaproteobacteria bacterium
GTACGTCAAGAAGCTCAACGGGCCCAACGTGAAGAAGGGCACGTCGAAGATGCACCTCGCCGAGCAGCTGATGGAGGACATCAAGCAGTTCAAGGCGACCAACAAGTGCGACCGCCTCGTCGCGGTGTGGTGCGGCTCGACCGAGGTCTACCGGATGCCGGGCGACGTTCACTCGTCGCTCGCGAAGTTCGAGGACGGCCTGCGCAAGTCGGACGACGAGATCGCGCCGTCGCAGATCTACGCGTACGCGTGCCTCAAGATGGGCGTGCCCTATGCCAACGGCGCGCCGAACCTCTCGGTCGACACCGCCGCGCTGCTCGAGCTCGCCCGCAAGCAGGGCCTGCCGATCACGGGCAAGGACTTCAAGACCGGCCAGACCCTGATGAAGACGATCCTCGCGCCGGGCTTCAAGGCCCGCATGCTCGGGCTCGAGGGCTGGTACTCGACGAACATCCTCGGCAACCGCGATGGCGAGGTGCTCGACGATCCCGAGTCGTTCAAGAGCAAGGAAGTCTCCAAGCTCGGCGTGATCGACCACATCTTGCAGCCCGAGCTGTACCCCGACCTCTACGGGAACATCTCGCACGTGGTCCGCATCAACTACTACCCGCCGCGTGGTGACAACAAGGAAGGCTGGGACAACATCGACATCGTCGGTTGGCTCGGCTACCCGATGCAGATCAAGGTCAACTTCCTGTGCCGCGACTCGATCCTGGCCGCGCCGATCGTCCTCGATCTGGCGCTGTTCATGGACTTCGCGATGCGCGCGGGCATGAGCGGGATCCAGGAGTGGCTCTCGTTCTACTGGAAGAGCCCGATGACGCCCGAGGGTCTGTACCCGGAGCACGATCTGTTCATCCAGCTCATGAAGCTGAAGAACACCCTCCGCTACACGAAGGGTGACGAGCTCATCACCCACCTCGGCGCCGAGTACTACGACTAAGGATCGATCGATCGCCCGTTCTGATCCGTAAGCGTAAGCGTCGGCGTAAGCGTAAGCGAAGTGGGCTGATCCGCTTACGCTTACGCTTACGCTTACGCTTACGCCGGATCAGCGCAGCCGAGCCTGGCGTCGGACGAGCAGCATCCCGAGGCCGAGCGCAGCGAACATCAGGCCAGCGCCACCGCCGCCGGTCTCGCACCCACCGCTGATGTTGCCGTCGCCGCCACCACCGCCACTGCCACCACCACCTGCGCCAGCGCCCGGATCGCAGTCGTTGTCGGAGGCTGCGTCGCAACCGGCCGCGCAGCAGCCATCGTCGTTGACGCACGCGGTGATCGGCTGGACGGCGCACGCGGCGGTGCAGGTCGCGGCGCCCCCGACGAGGTTGTTCGGCATGCACGCATCCGCGCTCTGCGTGCACGTCGTCAGGCAGCTGCCGGCGAGCGCGGGATCACAGGTCTCGCCCGGATCGACCACCCCGTTGTTGCAGGTGTCGACGACCGGCTGGAAGTCGATCGAGACGTTGATGAACCCGCCGTTCGTCAGCGCGGTCTGTTGCTGGGGCGCGGTGCCCTTCACGAAGCTGAACGTCCCCTGGTGATTCTGGCCGGCCGTGTTCGCGTTGCTATCGGCGAGCTCCATGCGGATCGTGTAGGTGCCGTCCGGGACGAGCACGTTCTGCTTGTCGCGCAGGTTCCACGTGATCGTCAGCGGCGTGGCGTGATCCTGGCGGGTCGCGCCCGAGACCGCATCGACATCGTTCGTGCCGGCCTTCGCGATCCACCCGACGAGGTGCGACTTGCGAGTTGCCGCGTAGCGCCCGATCGTCTTCACGAAGGTACCGGCCTGGTCCTCGATCCACACGGCGACGATGTTGCGGGGTGCGTACTGCCCGCCATTCGGTGTGGTCGTCACCGTCGCGGAGACGTCGGCACGCGCGGTGCCGGCCACGAGCGACGATGCAAGCAAGCCGGCGGCGATCAGGGTTCGCATCCCCTGGGACCATGCAACGAGAGATCCAACACCGAATCCGTTGGCAAGTGAACGATTACTGCACAACTCGACGACGACCGGCGAGTAGCACACCGAGTCCGAACGCGGCGAACGCGAGGCCCGCCCCGCCCCCCGCATCACAACCACCCGCGATGTTGCCCTGATCGACACCCTCGCAGTCGTTGTCATCGGCCGCGGTGCAGCCAGGCGCGCAGCAACCGTCGTCGCTGATGCACGCGGTGATCGCCTGAACCGAACACGCGGCGGTGCACGTCACCGCATCACCGACGAGCGAGCTCGACATGCACGCGTTGTCACTCACCGGACACGCCGTCGGGCAACTGCCCGAGATCGCCGAGTCACAGGCCTCGCCGGGATCGACGACGCCATTGCTGCACAGCACCGGCGCAAAGTCGACCGTCGCGTCGGTGAAGCCACCGCTCGACAGACCGGTCTGGAGCTGCGGCGTCGAGCTCTTGAGGAACGTGAACGCTCCCTGGCGATTGTCAGCGGTCGTGATCGCGTTCGAGTCCGCCATCTCGAGGCGGAGCCGGTAAGCGCCGTCGGGAACGAGGTTGCCCGCCTTGTCGCGCAGGTTCCACGTCATCGTGACCGGCGTCAGGTGATCGAGGCGCGTCGCACCGGAGATCGCGTCGACGTCGTTGGGACCGGCGATCAAGCCCCACGCGATCAAGTTGATCTTGCGCTCGGCCGCGTAGACCCCGATGGTCTTCACGAACGGGCCCTGATCGACCTCGATCCAGCCCGCCACGACATTGTTGGGCGCGAACTCGCCCCCGTTCGGGGTGGTCGTGAACGTGAACGTGACATCCGCGGTGGCACTGCCGGCCAGCAGCGATGTGAGGAGACCTGCGACCACGACCACAGGGACTGGCCGCCTCACCACTGGGGGGACAGGTCCCCGGCGGGACGACGCAACGTGGCCATCGAACGTGTGAAAGCCCCTCATCCCTGGGCACTCCAGCAAGATCGCGGCCGTAATGCGGGTGGTCAGTTCACGCCGCGAGACGAGAACAGGCTCTCCGGGTTGATCCCGAGCGATCGCATCGCGCTGTCCCAGATGTCCTCGGGCGGCGTATCGAACACGAGGCGAGGCTCGATCGAGGCATGAAGCCACGCGCCTTGAGACATCTCCGCCTCGAGCTGGCCCGCGCCCCACCCCGAGTAGCCGAGCAGGAGGCGGATGTTGCGCGGGGGCGAGGTCGCGATCGCCCTCAGCCGCTCCGGCGAGGTCGACAGCGAGATGCTCGACGTGATCGAGATCGTGCCCTGCCCTGGCTGCGCGATGCCGACGGGCTCGTGCAGGACCCAGCCGGTGCTCGGCGACACCGGACCGCCGGCCCAGACGACGGCGGAGTCCTCGCCATGCCAGCTCATCTCGAGGCTCTCGAGCAGCTCGCTCGCCTTGATCGGGCTCGGATGATTGATCACGAGGCCAAACGAACCCTGATCGCTGTGCTCGATCATCAGCACGACCGAACGGGAGAAGTTCGGATCCGAAAGCTGAGGCATCGCGAGCAACAACCCCGGCGCCAGATTGGCCGACTCCACAGGCTGAGTGTTCCGCAAAACCCGACACCGCGCCGCTGATTTCGGCACCAAGCTGGCGATTGATCGCCGGATCCCGAACGCGCGCTCGTCACTCGCTTGTGGTTCGCTATCGCACCCGGTCAAGACATCTGCAGATCCGGGTCGCCCGCGGCTTCCTGTGCCACGACCTCGGCATCATCCGGCTTCTTCTCCTTGTCCTTCTCGGCCAGTCCGAGGTGGGGCTGCACCTTCTTGAAGATGGCAGCGCCGAGGCTCAGCGCGAATCCAGTGACGACGGCGCGAACGAAGATCTGCATTGGCCAGATCCTAGCATCGGACCCAGCAGCGGTCCGCTGCGCCGAACCTACGCGGGAGATCAGGTCTTCTTGAGCGTGAGGCCGACCTTGATCGTGAGCTCCGCGGCAACGCTCTCGTCCGGGT
Organism: Deltaproteobacteria bacterium; assembly: GCA_018262455.1. The sequence goes on from JAGSPR010000140.1 coordinate 3,929, forward strand.
CGGACTCCGGCTTGCCAACGTGGAAGTCAGCGCGCGGGAACTTGTGCTCACCCTTGATCCTGATCCAGTCGTCCTTGGCATCGACCACGTCGAACGTCACCGGGTACTTCTTCTCGGTGCCCGCGAGCTTCACCGTGGCATCGGCGGTGTACGTCTTGTCCGCCTGCTTCTTCACGTTGGCGATGTCGATGGTCATCGTCGCGAGCTTGCCGACGTCGAGGTAGCTGTCCGACTTGAGGTGCGTGTCGCGCTTCTCCGAGCCGGAAGAGAGGCTCGTCAGATCGACCTCGATCGAGGCCGTGCCGCCTTCGATCTTCGTGGGATCGAACGACGCCTTGGTCACCTTGAACTTGTCGAAGTGGACGACGACCGGGTCGGTGTCCTTCTTCTTCTTGTGCTCTCCGAGGACCTCGATGTGATCGGCGGTGGGCTCCGTCGCGGCAGAGCCCATCGCGGCCGAGCCCGCCGTGCCCGCCGTGCCCGCCGAGCCCGCCGTGCCCGCCGAGCCCGCCGTGCCCGCCGAGCCCGAGCCGTTCGCCGAGCCCAGGGTCTCGCCCGATCCCTGGGTGGGCTTGGGAGCATCCTGCTTCTTGCAGGCGGGGGCGACCGCGAGGACGGTGGCGACAACGATCCAATTCAGAGTCTTCATAGGGTCAAGTTACTCCATGCGCGTGGTCAGTTGATCAGTGGCTCGTGTGGCGCAACACGAGCGACACGTGAATCGGAATGCGATCGCCGTCGAAGTCACCCGCATCCGGTGCGAGCGCGGTCTCCTTGATGACGATCGAAAAGTCGGCCTGGACGAGCAAGATGTCGCCGGTCAGTGCGAGCCGCGCGAGCGCTGCCCGGTCGGGCTGACGCAAGCTGCCGGTGATCGCGACCGCGTGGGTCTTGCCGATCAGGCCCACCGTGCCGTTCGCGCGGAACGCGACCTGGTCGGGCCCATCCTGGCGGGCGAACCCGATCTGATCGAGCTTGAACGTGATGCGCGGGAACCGAGCGGCGTCCAGGTAGCCCTCGCGTGCATGCTTCGAGCGCTCGCCGATCCCGGTATCCACCGAGGCCGCGGCCACGCTGATCTCGGCGGTCAGCGGCCGGGTGAGGTCGCGGGGATCGGCCTCGAGCTTGCCCGTGATGTCATCCTTGAACACCGCATCGAACTTCTCGCCACCGGCCGAGAGCTGCGCGCTGATCGACGTGCCGGCATGCGCGAGCACCTCGTACCGCCCCGCGGGCGCCGACACCGCCCCGGTGAGCCCCTCGGTGGCGGATCCCGACGGGGTCACGGTGCTCGTGACCGCGGGCCGGGTATCGAGCGCGCCCGCGGGCCTGCCGCCACTCGTGAAGGCGATGACCGGCACGGCGAGCGGCACGAGCGCCACGAGCCACGAGGCGATGCGCAGCAGCGTCGCGGGACGCCCGCGCTTGTGTTCGCGCCGCCGGATCACCCAGGCCCCGATCGCGAGGCCGACCGTGATCGCCGCGATGATCGCGCAGACCTCGAGCCCGAGCCAGATCGGGTGCTGCGCGCTCTCGCGCAGGCCGCCGAGATCGGGATCGTGGATCAGGAACCGCTTGTGGACCGCGGTGTAGGCGTTGCCCGAGCCCTGGACCACCCATCGCACGAGCGAGGCGATCAGCGCCGCGAGCGGCAGCACCACCGGGGCGAACGCGGACCGCACGTGAAGTGGGTAACCCCAGGAGCGCGCGTGCGCACGCTTTCTGGCCGCAAGTTGATGGTCCAGGCGATTTCTCCATGCGGCGGCGAACCACAGGCCCGCGCCAGCGCTCCTGCGGCTTGCGTGGCGTAAGCGTGTGGGACAGCTCACGATTCTTTTCACATGACCTGACAGGTCGGAATCTGCCGGCATGGGGCGCCCCACCCAAGTCGTGGTCACCACGTTCGCCTCCCGCCTGACGCTGGACCTTGCCGGAGCCCACCGGCTAAGCTCGACGGCGGTGGAAGATCATGACTTCGCTCGTGCCGTCGACACGGCCGAGCCGGTCGACAAGCCAGGTCCCACCGCGATCGATACCGCCGATCCGCTGGAGCTGCTCGCCCGGGGTGACCGCCGCGCAGCCGTCGCCGTGCTCATGGACACCCACGCAGCCACGGTGTTCGGGTTCTGCATGCGCGTGCTGCGCGACCGCCAGCTCGCGGAGGATGTCGCTCAGCAGGTGTTCCTCGAAGCGCACCGCGATCTCGAGCGGTACCAGGGCCGCTCGTCGCTGCGCACCTGGCTGCTCGGCATCGCCGGACACCGCTGCCAGGATGCGATCAAGGCCCGCCGCCGGCGGCTCCACCGGATCGAATCCGACGAGCAGGCGATGGTCAACTTCGTCGATCCCGACGGCGGCCCGACCGAGCGCCTCGCGCAGGCCCGCCTGGTCAACGCGCTCGCGGACTGCCTCGGCGCGCTGTCGGATGAAGCGCGGATGACCGTGTTGCTCCGCTTCAAGTCCGGCCTGTCGTATCAGGAGATGGAAGCGTCGCTCGGTTCCAAGGCCGACACGCTCCAGGCACGAGTCGCACGCGCTCTTCCAGCGCTGCGACGTTGTCTCGAAACCAAGGGGTGGGATGGTGGGTGACACGAATCGCGACGACTCGAATCACGACGATACCTGGCTGCTCGCGCGCGAACGCGGCGAGAACGTCTCGCACGTTCCCGCGGAGACCCGCGCGACCTATGATCGGCTGCAGGAGCTGATGGACAAGCTCCCCGACGAGGCGCCGAGCCTCGCGTGGAAGCAGCGCGTGCTCGCCGCGATCGACGCTCCCGCGCCGGCCGTCGCGAGGCGGGCGTCGCGCTGGCGCCCGCGGCTGATGGCTGCGGGTGGATTGGCCGCTGCGACGATGATCGCCCTCGTGATCATCGCACGGCGTGGCCCGAGCGAGCCCGAACCGGGCTTCTCGACCGAGATCCGCCGGAGCGAGCATGCGCATCGTGGTGGAGCCGTGGCCGTCGACGACACCCTCGTCATCCACGCGCAAGCCCGCGCGACCTCCGAGCTCCGCGTCTATGATGATGCGGGAGACCTGCTCGCGCAGTGTGGCGAGCACGGGGGGGACCACTGCAAGGTCGAGCGCAACGGAGACAACCGCCACCTCACGCTCGAGCTGGTGCTGAGCGCCCCTGGCGGGGTCCGCAGTGTCCTCTATGTCGGTGGGAGCATGCCTGCTGCGCGCAATCTCAACGCGGACCAGGACGCGGCACTGCGAGCCCACATCGCGACGTTCTCTCGGCCTGCGATCCAGGTCGAGTGAGCTCAGCGGCGGACCGGCCTCGCGGTGATCACCTCGAACGCGGCCCAGACCTTGGGCGGTAGCTCGTCGGCGAAGCTCGCCTGGGCCGACGCGAGTGCCCGCGCGGGATGGAGCTCGCCGCCCGCCGCGTAGAACGCCTCGATGAGCTTCGCCGATCCGGCGTCGCTCACCGACCACCGCGTCGCCACGACCGCGTCGGCGCCAGCATCGATGAAGGCCAGCGCGAACGAGCCATGGCCAGCGTCGTCCTGACCCGCCGATCCGGCGCAGGTCGCGAGCACGACCAGGCGAGGCGGAGCGGCGAGGCTCGCGACGTCCGCCACGGTGGCGTCGCCGTCGGCGAGGTGCAGGATCGAGCCGTTGAACTGCTGGGTCGTGTGCGCCGCGATGTGCAAGACCTTCGCGCCGCTCGCCCGCGCCAGGCTCGCGCGGGTGGCCAAGGCGCCGACGAATGCCTTGCCGGCGAACCGCGAGGCAACGTCGGTGGCTTCGCGTGCGGCTTCGGGCAGATCGCCTTGCGGATCGCCGATCGCGATCACCGGTGCATCAGGGCCCCGCGCCGGAGGAGGCGTCCGCGGCACCACGCCCGACGCACGCACGAGATGCCAGCGCGTGACGGCAAGGGCGCCTCCGATCCGGAGGGCTGCGAGTGGCGCACGCGCGAGCGGGCCGACGACCAAGAGCTCGACACGACCGCCATCTCCGAGGTTGGTGGGTAGCATCAGCTCGCCGAGCTCACTCCCGAGCTTGGTCGCGAGCGCGCGCGCCAGCTTGGTGTCCGCGAGGCTCTGCTCCAGCTTGACGGCTTTGGCCTCGAGGCTCGTCGCCTCCCCGAGGTCCTCGGCGGCGATCGTGCCGTCCACGAGCACGAGCCTCCAGATCCGCGAGCCGCCGGGCACGATGATCACCAGACGCCGCCCGCGCCACGCGTCGAGGATCGAGGCCGCGCTCTCCACGGCGAACGCGGGCCGTGGCGGTGCCGCGATCACGGCAACATTGCCCACCGCCGAGGGACCGAGCACGCCGCTGGCCTCCTGGGAGTCGAGCAGCGATTGCGCATCCATGGTCGCGACGACCTCGAGCACGTCCTGCCAGCGCTGCTGGCTCGCCAGGACGCCGACGAGATGGAGGTGCGGCCCACGATGGCTCGCGATCACCGTCGGACCGAACCTTCCCGACTTCGCGGCAAGCTCGGCCACGCGTGTGATCGCGCGACGATCGGCGAGGATCGCGCGCTCCAGGTGTCCGGCCCTGGCTTCGACGACGGCACGCTGAAACGGCACCCGCCACGACCACTGGCCCGTCGGGTTGCCTGCCTCGGCGGCCTCGAGATCCGCGATCGCCTCGTCGTGGCGACCCATCTCGGACAGCACGAGGCCCCGGTTCAGCCGGTAGGACAGCACGTCGGTACCCGCGCGCAAGGCATCCTCGATCGCCGCGAGCGCGAGCGTGTAGCGTCCGGCCATGCGCTCGCAGTACGCGATGTTCAAGTACAGGCTCTCGAGGAGCTGGACGTTGCTGTCCTTCAGCTCGTGCTCCAGGGCGAGTGCCTCGGACAGTGGTTTCGCTGCGCCGCCCCAGTTCCCTCGCTCGTTCAGCACGATCCCCAGCTTCAAGTTCGCCAGCACGCGGTCGTCTGGCTCGACCGCTGCCTCCACCGCGCTGACCACTGCGGCCTCGGCCGAGGCGAGATCCCCGATCCCGCGCAAGATGTCGGCGTGCGCGATGTCGACGAACACCTGCATGCCATGGTCGCTGGCGCGTTGCGCCGCGTCGCGGGCCCGGTGCTCCGCCTCCAGCGCCAGCGCGAACTCCCCGAGATGAAACAGCGCACCGGCGAGCTGGTGCTCGTCACGTGAGCGCGAAGCCGGCTTGCCGTCGAACTCGTGCAATGCCGATGCGATGCGCAGGTGCACCAGGGCGTGCTGCAGGTCGTCACGCTGGAGGTCCAGTGCGCCAAGCAGGCCGTAGGCATCCGCGGCCCGGGGGCCCGTGAGGAAGGGCGTGACGAGCTTGATGCCCTCGTCGAGCTTGCGCGTACGGAGGGCCGCGCTGGCGGCCCCGAACGCCGCGTCGGGGCTGCCGGACGCCGCGTATTCCGCCTCGCAGCGAGTGTAGGCCGCCGTCCACTGGTGGGCCTTCACCTGCTGCTCGCAGGTCGGTGGACCTCCGCAGCCGATCACCAACGCGCAGAGCGCACATGGCAGCATCCACATGCGCAGACCGTAGCCCCACGATGTGCGCAAGTCAGCGAGCGATCGCGTCAACTTCACGGCCCGCGCTGAGGGAAGTCTGTCGGATCGGATGGCGTGCCGTCGCCAAACCATCGTCGCCACGGGTGCTGGCGAAGGAGACAGCGATGCTGCGCGTGGTGGCGATGGATCCTGAGGCGCTCGATGCGATCCGACGCGATCACGCGTTGCTCACCAGCGCGTCCTGTCGAGCTCACGTGGATCCGCGACGACCTGCGTGGCGGTTCAGACTGCTGCGTTGATCTGCAAACCGCTCGTGCTCTACGTTGGAATTGATCCCCCAAACCAATCGCCACGTATGTGGTGATCGAAAGAGAGTCATGCCTCCTCGCCTGCTCCGCGTGATGTTCATCAACTTCTCCGCCAATCAGGAAACGCCGACGGTGACCGCCCAGGACACCGTGGCGGAGTGGCGGCTCAACCCGACCGGCACGTACGAGTCACTCACCGGGAACTCGCACGCAGCGAACACCTCGCCGTGGGGGTTCCATGTGCCCGCGGGTGGGATCAACGGGTTCGTCTCGATGTACGCGGTGACGATCACGAATCCGAACCCGACCAAGCTGCAGATCCTGCAGGTGAACGGCAAGGATCCGTGGCCGCCGCCGCCGATCCCGCCGGCGCTGTTCGCAAATTGCAGCGACTTCGCGACGCGGTACGCCCAGTTCCTGCTCGCACTCAACGCCTCGCCAGCCGTCTCGACGCACCGGCCGTCGCTGATCATCGTCGAGCCCTGATGGCCCGGCTGCGCGCGATCCTCATCGGAGTCCCCACCCCGGATGCGACGACACCGGCGTTCGCGGCGGCCGACGCGATCGTCGAGCGCATGGATCGGTTCCTCAAGAGTCGGTTCGAGGACGCTCAGATCGTGCGACTCGGCGCGGCGACGAGGAAGCAGGACGTGCTCGACGCGTTCGCCACGATGGCGACCGCGCTCGCTGACAACACCCGGTTCGTCGTCCTGTTCGCGGGTCACGGGATCGCGGCCCAGGAGGGCCATGAGCTCGAGGCCTGGGCCCTGAACGGGGACGAGTTCACCGAGGATGACCTCGCTGCTGCGCTCGTGCCGTTCCGGACCACCGACAACATCGTGATCAGCGACTGCTGCTTCGGCGGCGGCATGTTCGCAGGCGGCCATCACGAGTTCCCGCTGACGTCGATCGCCGCGGCCGGTGCCGATGGCTTCGTGATCGCCTCGATCGCGGACCAGCTGATCGAGGAGATCATCGCTGCCGCGACCGGGCGCTGGACGTACGCGCGGCTGGCCGAGCAGTTCCGGACCACCGCGTTCACCGGTCGTGCGTTCGAGATCGTGACCCGGCCGCCCGGCAACATGGAGCTCGAGATCCTCGCGCCCTGATCCAGGCGCGCGCGATCACGGGTGTCGCCACCCGCGACCCGAGCTATTCGACCAGCGAGCGATAGAGCCCGGGCCGGCGGTCGCGGAAGAACCCCATGCTCGCGCGCACGCGCTGGATCTTGGCGAGGTCGAGCGTTGCGAGGGCGATGCCGGTCTCGTCGCGGCCGAGCTCGGCGAGCTTGTCGCCGCGCGGATCGCACACGAACGAGCTGCCGTAGAACGTGATCGCGTCGCCGGGCTCGCCCTCGCTGCCGACGCGGTTCGAGGCAACGACCGCCACCGCGTTCGCGACGGCGTGGCCCACCATGACGCGTTGCCACGAGTCGCGGCTGTCGAGCTCGGGCTCCTCGGGCTCCGAGCCGATCGCGGTCGGGTAGAACAGCACGTCGGCACCGGCGAGCGTCATCGCGCGAGCGGCCTCGGGGAACCACTGGTCCCAGCAGATCGCCACGCCGATCGTGCCGAACCGGCTGTCGAAGGTTCGAAACCCGGTGTTGCCCGGCTTGAAGAAGAACTTCTCCTGATAGCCGGGGCCGTCGGGGATGTGGCTCTTGCGATAGACGCCCAGGTGGCGACCATCGGCATCGAACACGGCGATCGAGTTGTAGTACTCGGGTCCTGCCTGCTCGAAGAACGAGACCGGGATGACGACGCCGAGCTGCGCCGCGAGCTGCTGGAAGTGCCTGAGGGTCGGGTGGTGCTCGGCGGCGTGGGCGCGCGAGAAGTCGGCTTCGCGCTGCTCGCGACAGAAGTAGTGACCCTCGAAGAGCTCGCTCGGCAGGATGATCTGAGCTCCCTTGCCGGCCGCCTCCCGAACCATGTCCGTGATGCGCGCGACATTGCTCGCGACGTCGTCGGACAGCGACGTCTGGAGTGCAGCGACCGTGACGTTCGACATGGTGGAGCGACCTTAGCAAGCCGAGGCCGCGTATCGAAGCGCGCGCCTGCTCGGATCGATCCGGCTGACCCGCTCGACCTCCGTCAGACCGCGGGCTGCTGCTGGGTCGAGCAGTGGAATGCGCCACCGCCGACCACGACCGGCTTGCCATCGACCGGGACCGCCCGCCGCGTCGGGAACATCGCCGCGATCGCCGCCACGGCAGCTCCATCGGTGGGGACGCCATAGGTGGGGACCACCACGGTGGTGTTCGCGATGTAGAAGTTCATGTAGCTCGCCGGCATGAGGTTGCCGGCGGCATCCTCCACGGTGCCCGGGGAAGGCACGGTGACGACCTCCAGCTTGCGGCCGCCCGCGGTCCGCGCCGCACGCAGATCGGCAAGGATGCCGTCGAGCGCCTCGCGATTCGGATCCCCGGCCGCGGCCTCCATGCAGGCGACCACGCCGGGCGCGACGAAGCGCGCGAGGGTGTCGATGTGGCCGTCGGTGTGATCGTTGTGCAGGCCGCGATCGAGCCACACCACGTGCTCGACCCCGAGCGCCCAGCGCAGCCGCGCGTCGAGCCCTGCCTGGTCGAGGCCGGGGTTGCGCGCGCCGCCGAGCATGCACTGCCGGGTGGTGAGCAGGGTGCCTTCGCCGTCGACCTCGATCGCCCCGCCTTCGAGGACGAAGTCGAACGCCGCGCCGTGGACGCCGGCCCACGTCATCACGCGTGCGGCGACCTCGGGGTCTCCTGCCATGACGTACTTGCCACCCCAACCATCGAACCGGAACCGCGCGGCGGCGAGCTCACCGGGACGGGTCACGAAGATCGGGCCGGTGTCGCGCAGCCAGACGTCGCCGTAGCGCGCGCGGCGAAACCGGACGCCTCGGGCGGCGGGGCCGAGCAGCACCCGCGCCGCGGCCTCGTCTCCCTCGTCGCGGACGAGCAACTCGACGCGCTCTCCGCGCGGTTGGCCGCGGTCATCGAGCGCGACGATCGCCGCGACCATCTCCATCAACGCGTGCTGCGGCGCGGCGAGGCCTTCCGTCCACTGCTCCGGATCGTGCGGCCACGCGGTCCACACCGCCTCGTGGGACGTCCATTCGGCGGGCATGCGAAACGTCATCAGCCTTCGAGCCCGACGTAGAGGTGCTGGACGTCGTCGTCCTCGTCGAGCTCGTGGAGGAACGCCTCGATCTCGGCTCGCGCGGCGGGGTCTTCCACCTTCATGGGATTCTTCGCGCGCCAGCCGAGCCTCATGGTGGCCACGGTCCAGCCGCGACTGGAGAGGGCCTTGCTCACCGCGTCGAGATCGGCGGGCTCGGTGTAGAAGCGAAACCCATGCTCGGGGTCGGGCTCGAAGTCCTGGGCGCCGGCCTCGATCGCGGCCTCCTCGGGATCCGCACCCTCGGGCGGCGAGGCGTCCACGAGCCCCACATGGGCGAAGTCCCATGACACCGAGCCGGTGTTGCCGAGCTGATGTTTGCGGAACAGGATGCGGACGCTCGTCGCGGTGCGGTTCTTGTTGTCGGTCAGGCACTCGACGATCACGGGGACGCGGTGCGGGCCAAAGCCCTCGTAGGTCACGGTCTCGTAGTTGAGCGGCTCGTCGAGCAGGCCCGCGCCTTTCTTGATCGCGCGCTCCAGCGTGTCGCGGGGCATCGACGCCTTCTTCGCCGACTCGACCGCCGCACGCAGCCGCGAGTTCATCGCCGGATCGGCCCCGCCGCGCGCCGCGATCGCGATCTCCTTCGCGAGCTTGCTGAAGATCCGGCCCTTGGCCGCCGAGGTCACGAGCTTGCCGGCCGTCTTCCACTGTGCGCCCATGTGGCTGCTTCTAACATGCGACACGGCCACGAGGGGCACGCGGCTTTCGCGACCGCGGCTGGTGGGTGCGCGCCGTCAGGCGTGCGCGACCCGTGCAAGGCCGCGTCGCTGTCACAAAAACCCTTGGGATCACCTCACTCGCTGTGTATCGTCCGCGCAACGTTGGGGGACACCATGAAGGCTGCCGTCGTACTTGCGTCCACGTTCTGCCTCGGGCTGACCGCATGTGGCCCCGCGGCGCACCGCGATGACGGCCTCACGGATGCGTCAGGAAGCGGCTCTGGCACCGACTCCGGCAGCGACACGCCGCGCACATGCAACAAGATGGACATCGTGTTCGTCATCGACGACTCGGGCTCGATGCAGGAGGAGCAGACGAACCTCGCGGCGAACTTCCCGATGTTTGCCGACCTGCTCGCGAACTACACCACCTCGGCGGGCGAGCACATCGACTTCCGGGTCGCCGTGACCACGACCGGCCGGGACATGGACTACACCATCTTGATCGGCGCGCCGCTCCCGCAGCACGAGTCCGGCGACAACGGCGCGT
>JAGSPR010000414.1 GCA_018262455.1 Deltaproteobacteria bacterium
AGGTCGACATCCTCGACCCGGTCGGAGGTGCCGTCCCAGTGAACCAGCACGACCATCTCGCCGCTGTCCGTGATCTGCGGGTCGGGGGTTCCGGCGGGTATGACGGTCGGGATCATCGCAGTCGAGCCAGCGATCGGGACGCCGATCGTGTACGTCGGCAAGCTCGTATACTCGTTCTCGAACGCCGGCCCATCGATCGCGATCGTCGCGACGCCTCCGGCCGTCAGCATCTGCCCGGGGGGGAACTTCACCAGGAAGTCGCTGAGCTGCAGGATGATCGAGGCGTTCCCTGCCTGCTGCCCGGGAAGCTTCCAGTACTCGTTGCAGTCGCTCAGGTAGTACGCGGACAGGTCGATCGCGGTCGTGGTCGGGTTGTAGATCTCGATGAACCCGAAGGCGCCGAGCGCATTGACCTCGGTGATCAGGGCGTGACGATCGAGGGCGGAGCCATCGCCGGGCGTGACATCCTGGCCCGCGCGGGAATCGCCCTGCGCATCCTGGGGCGCGATGCCAGGAGGATCGAAGCTGCACGCGCCCAGTGCGAGCAACAGCAACATCTCCAGCGGGTACCGCTCGCGCATCCCCGCCAGCTTAACGCACTCGCATCGCCGGTCGGCGATCTGAAGGGATCATCTCGGGCGAACCATGGGGGTCAGAACTGACACAGGTAGGCGTAGAGCCCGCCTGGCTGGCCGGTCACGGGCGCGCACGGCCGATCGTCCCACCCCTTACCGGCCCGCTCGCCGGCGATCAGGATGCAGTCTTCCTCGAAGCCACCCGCTCCGTTGTTCGGCTCGCCCGTGCGGAAGTTCGAGAACGTCACCGCGCTGCCGTCGGTCCACACGAAGGTGTTCTCGACTGCCTGATCGGTGAGGCCGATCAGCGTGTCGAGGGTGCCGATGAACTGCTCGGCGAAGGTGTCGTCGGCCTCGGTGCGCAGGATCGCGAGGTGGCTCGCGTTGGCCTCGCAGGCAGCCTTCGCGTCGACGAACTGCGTCGGGGTCGAGAACAGCAGGAAGCACGAACCATCGGGGCCTGTCCCGCTCTGGTCGCCGCCGCTACAGGGGCGCGCATCGATCGAGGCATCGACCGGCGGGGGTGCGTCGACCGCCTCGGCATCGCTGCCGGCCGCATCGATCGCGCCGGTCGTGGCGACCGTCACCCCGCACCCTGGCAAGAGGGCGACCACCACGAGCGCGCGGAACATCGGACGAGTATGCCCGGCCTCGCGCTCGCCCGCGACGGATTGTTCGGGCGAGTGCAGCCGCCCCTGTCCGCATCGCGCTACGTTTGGGCCTACATGAGCAGTCAAGCGCCTCTGGTCTTCATCATGGCGGCTGGCCTGGGCACGCGGATGAAGAGCGAAACGCCGAAGGTCCTCCACAGGGTCGCGGGCCGGCCGCTCCTGCACTGGGTGGTCACCGCGGCACGCAGCGCCGGCGCCAAGCGCGTCATCGCCATCCTCGGCCACAAGTCCGAGATCGTGAAGGCCTCGCTCGACGCGAGCTTCGGGCCGGGAACGGTCCAGGTCGCGTTGCAGGCCGAGCAACGTGGGACCGGTCACGCGGTGCAGTGCGCGCTGCCCGCGGTGGCGGACGAACCCGACAGCCGGATCGTCGTGATCCTGACGGGTGATGCGCCGCTGCTGGCGAGCGAGCGGATCGCCGAGCTGTCGGCCGCGTGTGCCGCATCGCCGGCCGGCATGGCGCTGCTCTCGACCGTGCCGCCCCGACCGATGCCCTACGGCCGGCTCGTCCGCGGCGCGGCCGGCATGCTCGAGCGGGTCGTCGAGCACCCCGATGCGACGCCGGAGCAGCGCGCGATCCGCGACACCAACGCGGGCTTCTACGCGATCACGCTTGGCCACCTGCGCCGCGACCTCGCGACGCTGCGTGCCGACAACGCGAAGGGCGAGCTCTACCTGACCGACCTGGTCGCCCGCGCCGCTGCGCGGGGTGGTGCGACCGCGATCGATGCGCCGTTCACGGAGGTGGCGGGCATCAACGATCGCGTGGACCTCGCGGGGGTCGAGACCGAGGCGCGCAGGAGGATCAACGAGGGCTGGATGCGCGCCGGTGTCACGATGGTCGATCCGGCCAGCACGTACATCGATGCCGACGTCGGCCCGCTCGGCAAGGACGTGTGGCTCGGCGCCAACGTCACGCTGCGCGGCAAGACCAGCCTCGCGGACAACGTCCGCATCGACCTGGGATCGCTGCTGACCGATGTCCAGGTCGCGGAGAGCGTCCACATCAAGCCGTACTCCGTGTTGTCGGAGACCTTGCTCGGCCCGCGCGCGGAGATCGGGCCGTTCAGCCACTGCCGGCCAGGCACGAGGATCGATGATGACGCGCGGATCGGAAACTTCGTCGAGACGAAGCAGGCGCACCTGATGGCGGGCGCAAAGGCGAACCACCTTGCGTACCTCGGCGATGCATCCATCGGGGCGAAGGCAAACATCGGCGCGGGCACGATCACGTGCAACTACGACGGGGTCGGCAAGTACAAGACGGTCATCGAGTCCGGCGCGTTCATCGGCTCGGACAGCCAGCTCGTCGCGCCTGTCACCATCGGGCGCGACGCCTACGTCGGCTCGGGAAGCACCGTGACCAAGGATGTTCCTCGGGGGGCGCTGGCGCTCACCCGCGTCAAGCAGGTCAACGTCGAGGGCTGGGCCGACAGGTTTCGCGAGGCCAATGCCAAGCGCAAGAAGGGCGAAGGCGAGCACTGACCCCAGGGGCCAGGGGTCACGTTGGAACATCGAGAAAATCGGGGTATCCCAGAGCAGGTGTACTGCTCGCTCGACAAGATCGATCTGACCGCGATGATCGGCGGGCGCCCCGTCGCGGTCCAGACGGATCATCGCACCGCGAGCGAGATCGAGGAAGAACCCGAGCTCTCGGTGCTGTACGCGATGACGCGCGTGCTCAACGCGCGCGGCCAGCTCGAGGGAGGCCCGGCCCACCCCGAGGTGCACTACGCCCCGGCCTGCGAACCGCCGCCGCTCCTGCGGGAGGCGCTGACCGCCACGGGCGCGACACTCGAGCAGCTCGATGGTGGGCACGAGGTCCTCGGCGAGGCGTCCGAGCTCGAGGCCAGCGTGCTCGCCGATCGCAGCTTCCGCGCGCTCGCACGCAAGGCGGCGATCCGCGTCGGCAGCAGCGACCTCGCGATCGCGCTGCGCATGCTCGAAGATCAGACGCTGGCGGATCCGCCGCCCCGCGAGGACGAGGCAGGCTACTGGCGACGCGTGATGGAGCTCGCGGCGCTCACCGGAGAGGTGCTGCGAACGAAGTTCCCACGCGCCGGCTGCTGGGTGCAGACCGATCGCGCGGTCGTCCCGTTCGGGTTCCAGCTCGCCGCGGGTGGCGCCACCGTGATGTTCCCGACCAACCGTGCCCAGCGCGTGATCGAGGACGGTCCCGACGAGAGCCTGTTCCGGCTGCTGATCGCCGCCGAAGAGACGATGCAGCGCCCTCTCGACGCGGCCACCGGCCGGTTGATGCCGAGCCTGCGCGCTCGTCACGACGTCGAGCTCGACGAGATCGTGTGGAAGGCGGTGCTGCCCGAAACCGCGCCGAACGACCTCCCGATCGTGGTGTGCGGCATCGACGGCGAGACCACGTTCGGCATGATCCGGCGAGCGGCGCTCGACCGGCCCGCCGACCAGGCCATGGCGGCGGCGCTCGCGAACCTCGCGCTCGAGCCGGTCGAGATCGACGAGATCTTGGTCGGCGAGCTCGAGCTGGTCATCGTCAGTGGCAGCTTCTACGCGGCCGAGAAGGTGATGGACCGCGGCTTCATGCGCGCGATGCACGCCCGGATCGGCGCCGAGATCCTCGCGGTCGCGGTCCCGGCACGCGGCCTGCTCGTGGTGACGGCCGCCGACCTCGAGCCGGCGCAGATCGCGCGGTTCGTGGCGCTCGCGCGGCTGCGCTACGACGAGGGCGGCGGCCGAGGGATCTCACCGACGGTGATGCTGGTGTCGGACGGCCAGATCGCCGGGTTCGTCCGCGATGCGAGGACCGTCGCGAGATCCGTGGAGCGCACCGCGATCCCGGCCACCCGAACCCACCGCTTCCTGCGCCGGTTGCTCGGTCGCAAGTAGTGCGGGCGCTCGGACTCGCGGTGCTGGCGCTGGCGTGCGGCTGCAAGTCCAGGCGGGACATGAAGCACGACGATCCGACGCCCTTGCCGATGCCGGATCCAGGGCCGCAGGACGCGACACCCGCGCCCGACGCCCGCTCGAGGCTGTGGCCCGAGCTCGAGGGCTATCCACGGACCGCACCCGAGCGGGTCGTCGCCCTGCCCGCGCGCTCCGATGCCTTGCGCTTCGAGGTCGGCGGCCCGGTGATCGCGGGTGACGTCGCGGTGGTGTCGTCGTCGCAGTTCGGGTTCGTCGCGGTCGATTGGCGCCGCGGCACGATCGCGTGGACCAAGCCAGCGGGCGCACATGTCGCGCCACCGCTCGCACGACCGGGGACCACCGCCGGAGACGGCAGCGTGGTGCTGATCGGCGAGTGCGTGAATTCACCGGGGATCCCCAGCGACGAGCTGCTCCTCGGCTGCGTCCGCGTCGTGACGAACACCGGTACCGACCAGGCGTACATCGCGATCCGCGGCAAGCGGAAGGCGGTCGCGGCCTTCGTCGCGGCGACCGGCCCGCAGACCGTGTGGCCCGACGGCGATCGCGCGGTGCGCTGGCGGCGCGGAGATGTCGCCCTGACGATCGATCTGGTGAGCGGAGCCGCCAGGCCGGCCGACGCGGCACCGCCTCCGCTGGCGGTGACCTACAAGGACCGACACTGGGATGTCTCGCACGTCGACGGCCGGATCATCGCGCGGACCAAGGGCCGCGCGGCGTGGAGCACGCAGCATCCGTACACCGCGCTGCTCGGATCGGTGTGGCTGCCCGATCAGTCGCCGATGCTGCGGATCCTGAACCTCGGCGCGTTTCGCGACGCGCCGGAGGTCCACCTGCTCGATATCGACGCGACTGGCTCGCTCCACGCCCAGGCGGCGCGTCCGACGCCAGGGATCGGCCTGCTCGGGTGGGGCGTGTCGCCGATCGGTGACGCGGCGATCGCGGTGCGGATGGATGTCTCGCTGCAGCACGACTTCGTGGTGGGCTATGCCGCGAACGCGGTGCTGATGTGGGTCTACCCGTTACCGGAGGTACCGCGGGCCGATCCGGTGGGCGTCGCGGTGGCGCCGGATGCGGTCGTCGTGTTCCACGACGGCGATACGTTGACGATCCTGCCCGAGCTGTCGGCGCCTCCTACGACGCCCGGTGCCGCGCGGGCGCCGTCGCAAATTCCGACACCGTAAGCGCGCGAGATGGCTCGAGCAGGCTTGGTACGAAGGCTGCTTTACCGGTCGCCATGAGCATCACGACGAACAGCCTCCTCGCCGCCACTGTCGCCCTCAGCCTCGTCGCGTGTGTGAAGCGTGACGATCCGCCGGCCTCGCTCGAGCGCGCCATCCCGACGGCCGAGCAGGTCTCGATCAAGCTACCAACCGGCACATCGCGAACCATCGGCCAGCTCGCCGACTGGTACGTCGCCACCCGCGGCGTGACCACGGTGTTCAACGGCGGCTCGGCGTGGGTGCTGATCTTGATCCACACCATCGTGAAGTTCCCGGTGACCTCGGTCGATGGCGACACCTACACGTGGGGGCCGTTCAGCAACGCGCTCGATCCCGCCGAGTACAAGCTCGACGTCCGCGACGTCGGGGACGGCACGTACACCTACCAGCTGTCGGGTCGCGCCAAGACCCAGCTG
>JAGSPR010000415.1 GCA_018262455.1 Deltaproteobacteria bacterium
GGTCCCCATGCCATCGGGGGACGCGTAGACCACGGACGCCTCCGGGACGCACGTTCCCATGGCGAGGTCGCAGACCTTGCTGTCACACTCGTCATCGGTGCGGCACTGGCGGCAGTGACTGGTCTCCGAGTCACAGATCGGCGTGGCCACTTCGCACTGCGTGTTGGCCCTGCATTGTCTGCAGCCGCCAGCGCCGGGCTCGCAACCGAGCGAGCACTGGGTCTCGTCGTAGTCGTTGCCGGAACCACTGCAAGTGATTGCTATGTCGCCGCGACACACAGCGAACTCGAGCGGTTCGCATTCAACCGCAATGCAAGTTCCCGAAGTTTCCTGGAAAGCACCATCCAGATCGCAATATGGCCGCGCCGGGTCGATGCAGAATCCGTC
This sequence comes from Deltaproteobacteria bacterium, assembly GCA_018262455.1. The sequence continues at coordinate 388 of JAGSPR010000415.1, forward strand.
TCCGCAATAGGCGGGGTTTCGCTCCGTGCACCCGGATATTGCCAAGGACACAAAGAGAATCGCAATTCGAGCCGTGCCCATGCAGACCTCCACGCCCCATCTCGACCGGCGTTTCGCTCGGTTGCTAACTTCCGCAGACAAAGGTCAGGGGAACAGGAAGCCGTTGAAGCAGAACCTGGGGTGCGTCGCGGGGAAGTAGTAGCCCGACGCCATGCACATCTCGTCGGTGGCCGCGCTGTTGCCATCCTCGATCGTCCGGTTGGACGGGTTGTCGTACGTGCACGCGAACGTCAGGCTGTTCAGCCCGACGGTCTTGGTGCTTGGCGCGGTGAACGAGTAGAACGTCGAAGGCGTCATGAAGAGTGCGGCACCCGGGTGTTCCCAGTCCGTGCTCTCGAACACGACCTGCCCTGACGCGTCACCGTCCCGGACGACCGTGCGAACGGCTTGCTTGTGGGCGTGGGTCGACATCAGCCAGAACTTGGCACCCGCGGGCACATCGCAGGTCTGCGGGATCTCGAGGCCGGTCGCGCCGGCCGGGATGGAGAGGTTGGGGTTGTAGGTCACGTACGCCGCCGTCGGCGTGTAGGGCGCACCGGCGTCGAGTGCCTCGGCATCGAGCGTCACGTGCGCCATGATCGTCTGATCGGTGGCGTTCAGGTAGTGCATCTGGAAGTACGCGTGCGCATGCGCCGGGATCTCCTGCGCGAGCGGCTTGCCGGTGCCATCGTCGCTCGGGAGCTGGATCGCCGCGGTCGGCATCTGCGCGGCGTACGTCCAGGTCGCGATGCTCGTGCCGCTCTGCAGGCCGCAGTCACCCGGGGTGACGGTGCCGTCGGGCATCTGCTGGGTGTCGGTCATGAACATGATCATGTGGTGGCTGCCGGGCGTCATGTCCGACTTCCAGCCCTTGATCGCCATCGGTTCGGTGTTCGGCGTCGTGAAGTAGTAGCACTGGGTGATCTCCACCCCCGGCGCGATCGCGATGTCCGGGCTGACGACCTGGAAGCCGCGCGCGACCGCGACCGGCGCGTCGACATCGACGACATCGTCACCGGTGGTGCTGGAACCACCACCGCAAGCGGCTGCAAGAACGAGGACGACGGCAAAGCCATGGCGCATGAGACCCCCTTGAGTCGCCGCGAGCCTATCAAGCTGGTCCAGGGAGTCCAAGCGCTTATTGAACAAGGGTTCTGGTTCGGGCTGACAGCGAAAGATGCCGGCGTGCGCTAGCCCACGTAGACTCCCCGCCATGACGCGGTTCGACGTGGACCTGTTCGTGATCGGGGGTGGCTCTGGAGGCGTGCGCGCAGCACGCGTGGCCGCCGAGCATGGGGCGCGGGTCGCGATCGCGGAGGCCGATCGGTGGGGCGGCACCTGCGTGATCCGGGGCTGCGTGCCCAAGAAGCTGCTCGTGTACGCGAGCGAGGTCAGCCGCGCGATCGAGGATGCGCGCGGTCACGGCTGGACGATCGAGGCCGCTCGTCACGACTGGGCAGCCTTGATCGCCGCGAAGGACCACGAGATCGCGCGGCTGGCGAAGGCGTACTCCGAGCGGCTGCGCAAGGCAGGCGCCGAGGTCATCACCGGACGTGCCGTGCTCACCGATCCGCATACGGTCCAGATCGGCGACCGGATCGTGCGCGCAGCTCACATTCTGATCGCGACGGGCGGCGTTCCCAAGCGACCTCCGGGGGCCTGGATCACGTCGGACGAGGCGTTCGAGCTGCCCGCGCGCCCCGCCAGGGTCGCCGTGCTCGGGGGCGGCTACATCGGCGTCGAGTTCGCGCACATCTTCGCGGGCCTCGGTTCCCAGGTGACGCTCGTGCACCGCGAGCCAGCCGTGCTGAAGGGATTCGATCCCGACGTCCGCGAGCTGGTGACGCAGGGGCTCGTCGCGCATGGCATCGAGGTGGTGTCGTGCCGGGACATCGTGATGCAGGGCAAGACCCTGATCGCCGGCAACAGCACGATCGAGTTCGACGTCGCGATGGCCGCGATCGGTCGCGCGCCAGCCATCGAGGGCCTCGGGCTCGCCGCGGCGGGCGTCCACGTCGATGCACGCGGTGCGATCCCGGTCGACGAGATGTCGCGCACGAACGTGCCGAGCATCTACGCGGTCGGCGATGTCACGGGTCGCGTCGCGCTGACGCCGGTCGCGATCCGCGAGGGCCACGCGGTCGCCGACACGCTGTTCGGTGGCCGGCCGACGCCGATCCACCATCACCTGATCCCGACGGCCGTGTTCGCACAGCCGGCGGCTGCCTCGATCGGGCTCACCGAGCCGGTCGCGCGCGAGACCCACGACGTCGTCGTGTTCCGCGCGAAGTTCCGGCCGATGCGCTACGCGCTGTCGGGTCGTGACGAGCAGGTGCTCGTCAAGGTCATCGTCGATCGGACGACCGACAAGGTGCTCGGGGTCCACATGGTCGGACCCGACACGCCCGAGATCATCCAGGCGATCGCGGTCGCCGTGACGATGGGGGCCACCAAGGCCGACCTCGATCGCACGTTCGCGCTCCACCCGACGACCGCCGAGGAGCTCGTCCTGCTGCGCTGAGCCAGGTGCAGGACCCTACGGCGCGGGCGCGGGCTCGGGCTCGTTCGAGGTGGGTCGGCGCTCGACCTGGATCGGCGCGAGCCCACTCGCCGCGAGCTGCGCCAGCAGGGGCGCGCGATGCGTGCCGACGAGCCGGCGCAGGTGGGCAGACTCGGCGCCGCTCATCAGCATGTACGCCTGGAGCTCGTTGCGCATCAGCTCGTCGTCCTGGCCGTTGTACGGCGGCGACAGCGCGGCGCGGACCCGGTTCCGCGCCCCGAGCGGAAGGTTCGTCCAGTACGCATCGACGACCTGGCGAAATGCCGGGCTCGTGAAGTACTGGGCATGCAGCATCTCGTGGCTGACCGTCTCGTCGACCGGGATCGTGCTCCGGCTCGCGAACGTGACGAGCACGAGGTTCGGCTTGTCGACCCAGGCGCGCTCGAGCAGGGTCCGCATGGCCTGCTCGCGATCGTCGGCGCAGCTCGTGCGGTCGGTTGCACAGGCGGCGTCGACCGCGGCGTAGAAGCCGAGCAGGTCGGGGCGCGCGGGGTCGGGGTGATCCTTCACCAGGTCGAAGCCCCCGACGAGGCCGACGAGCTCGAGGTACTGCGGATCGCTGCGCTTCACGACCACGCGCGGCCGCTGCTCGACGAACATCGACGGCCGCATCAGCGGCGGGTTCATCGCCTCGAGATCCGAGCTGCCGCACAGCAACACCTGATCGAGCTCGGCGACCCATCGACACTCGGTCACGCCGTGCGAGAGCTCGCCCGCGTGCTGGTCCGCGTACGCCTCGATCCAGCTCGACCAGGCGAGGAGCCCGTCGCTGACCCTCACCGGCACGGTCGACAGGCACGGCGAGGCGCCGTCGAGCAGGCAGCTGCGCCACACCGCCGGCGCAGGGGGCGCCACGGCCGCATCACGGGCCTTGGCGACCGCGACGACCTCGGGCGGCGCGCTCGCGCCTCCGCAGTGCAGCATCGCCAGCGCGGCGATGATGGCAGCTCGGTTCATGTCCGCAGGTATGGCACGGCACGGGGCGTCGCGAGGCACGGCGGCATCCGGTCCTTCGGGATCGCGGTCGCCGGGGCCACCGCCGCGGCAGGCGGCAGCGAGCCCAACTGTGAGGCAAGCCACAAGACGCGAGATCGCCGGGCTACCGACGCAGGAGCGTCACGCCGCGCATCGGAGCACGTCCGCCGGCTGCCTGGTCTGACCGGATAGCGCGCGCGACGACCACGAAACGTCGACAGGACCGCGTTATGATCCGGGCTCGCATGCCCGAGGAGGACCTCCAGATCGTCGGTGCGTATCGCCTCATCGAGCAAGTCGGTGCCGGAGGCATGGGCACCGTGTGGCTCGCCGAGCACTCGATGCTTGGCCGTCGCGCCGCGATCAAGCTGTTGCACCCGGAGTACTCCACCCGGCCCGAGATCGTGATGCGGTTCTTCAACGAGGCGAAGGCCGCGGCGGCGATCAACGATCCAGGGATCGTCCAGATCTTCGACTTCGGCAAGCACACCGATGGCCGGGTCTACATCGCGATGGAGTTGCTCGAGGGCGAGGGACTCGATCGCCGGCTCGACCGCCTTGGCGCGCTGTCGGTCGACGAAGCGTTGCGGATCGCGCGACAGATCGCCAACTCGCTGGGCGCGGCGCACGCGCGCGGCATCATCCATCGCGACCTCAAGCCCGAGAATATCTTCATCGCGCTGGATCCCGAGGTGCCTGGTGGGGAACGCGCGAAGATCCTCGATTTCGGGATCGCCAAGCTCGCGAAGGACCCGAGCACGGTCAAGACCAGCATGTCGACGCTCCTCGGCACGCCGACGTACATGTCGCCGGAGCAGTGTCGCGGAGCCGGTCAAATCGACCAGCGCTCGGACGTCTACTCGCTCGGGTGCGTCCTGTTCGCGTTGGTCACCGGGCGCCCGCCATTCGAGGGCGAAGGGGCGGGCGACATCATCGTCCAGCAACTGACGGTCCCGGCGCCGCTCGCGTCGAGCCGGAGCGCGCTGGTCCCGCGCGCCGTCGACGAGCTGATCGCACGCTGCCTGGCCAAGCCACCGGCCGAACGCTATGGCTCGGGCGCCGAGCTCGCGGCGGCGATCAGCGCCGTGCTCGGATTCTCGACCGGGCCTGCGCTTCCGGCAGCGAACATGGCTCGCACGCAGCTTCGCAGGCCAGCGTTGTCCGCCGCGACCACGCTGTCCGAGAGCTCCGGGTCCCTGGTGACCGCACAGCCACGACGAGGCCGCGCTGTCCTCGTGGGAGCGATCGGCGCCACGGTGACCATCGCGATCGTGATCGGGGTTGTGGTCGCACGAACGTCGTCGCCTGGACCTGACCGGAATCCGGCCGCACAGGCACCGGTGACTCCGCCAGCGATCGGGGGGAACCCTGCCGGCGTGCCGGTAGGGGGGCGGAGCCCTGGAGCGATCGCCATCGATGCCGGGGCGCCGGGTGCACTGGACACCACCCCGCAGATCGCATCGGTCGTTCACGCATTTGGCGAGTGGGCACGGTCGCACGGGGGCGCCGCCTGCCCGACGCTGGACGAGCTCGGCGTGGGGCACGACGACGCCTGGGGACGCCCGCTGATCCTCACGTGCACCGACCAGCCAGCGGATCAGATCATCGGGATCATCTCGGCGGGGCCCGACGGTGCACCACGGACCGCGGATGACATTGCATCCTGGATGGTCCGCGAGGTCGCGGCCATGGTGCGTGGCGAGCACTGGAAGCCGTCCTCAGGTCCGACGACGGCGACGGTCAATCCTGGCTCGACACAAGTCCCGACCACGCCGACCACGCCGACCAGGCCGACCAGGCCGACCAGGCCGACCA
>JAGSPR010000416.1 GCA_018262455.1 Deltaproteobacteria bacterium
TCGTGGTGGTCTCGACGAGTAGTCAGCGGCTTACCTGATCGCTCACGCTCTCTGTGACAACTTCGGCAGACGACCTGTATGCGCCACTTCGACCGGACACGCCGTCCTGGTCCGCGTATACACGCGACCATGGCGACCTCGATCGAAGCGGAACCGCCCGGCAGCTCTGTGCAACCCGCCATGGGCGGCAGCGAGCGAGCTGGGTCCGGCGGGCTGTCGAGCCTCGAGGACGGAGCCCAGCTCCGACGTGTGCTGGTCGCCAAGCTTGTCGCCGCTGGCACGTCCGCGCGCGACGCGGCCGAAGCCGTCGACCGTGGCGTGTCGGACGCGGTACATGACTTCCGCAAGGCGGTGAGACGCGCACGCGCCGTGTTCACGCTCGTTGCGGACGCGCTTCCGCGGAACGAGGCCCGCGGGGCGCGTCGCACGTTCCGCGACGCGCGACGCGTGTTCGGCGAGGCGCGCGATCATGCAGTCGCGTTGACCATTCTCGCAGAGCTCTCGCTCGACGAGACCGAGCGCGACACAGCGCGGCGCGGGCTTGAAGCCGCGGCGGTACCGGCGACCGACGAGATCAAGCAGGCGCTCACCGAGCACGCGGCTCACGTGGTCGCTCAGATCGAAGCCATCGACGCCGCGTTGCCTCCGACGATCACCTGGTCCGTCGTGATGGCGGGCGTGGGCACGGTCTATCGAAACGCACGTCGAGCTCGCAAGGCCGCCAAGGGCAGCAGGCGCAAGTTCCACACCTGGCGCCGGCGCTGCAAGGAACTGACGTATCAGCTCGAGGCGCTCGCCCTCGGACCAGGGCCGGAGGTCGGCGAGCTTCTCCATGAGATCGCGGCCGTGGCCGACACGCAGGGGCATGCCGTGGACCTCATCATGCTGGGGGACTTGGTGCGAACCCATGGCGCCGAGCTCGCACTTGGTGCGGAGCTCGACAGCTCGATCATCGAGTCGCGACGCGCCGGACGCGACGCGTTCCGCCCGAAGCCGGCCAAGTTCATACGAAGGCTGACCAAGGCCATGCGACGAGATCTGGCCTCGACACCGCGAGGGGGTTGAGCCGCAGAGACGTCGCCCGGTCGTCACACGCCGTTGGCCCTGCTGCCACGTGGCAGACCTACGATCGGACAGGATGCGGAGTGCTGTCATCGATCTCGGATCCAACACGTTCCACCTGTTGGTCGCCGACGTGGACCAGTTCGGAATCCGCAGGGTCCTCGGCGACCACAAGATCGCGGTACGGATCGGCGAACAGGCGTTTGCACAGGGCCTGATCCCCGACGACGCCTATGCCCGCGGCCTCGCCGCGCTCGACGAGCTGCGCGCGCGCAGCCAGGGCCACCCCTTGCGGGTCGTCGCGACCGGGGTGTTCCGCGAGACTGCCAACGCGTCGCAGTTTCTGGCCGACGCCGGCGAACGCTCGGGTCTCGCGATCGAGCTCCTCGACACCTGGGAGGAAGCCCGCCTGACGTGGACCGGGGTGTCGGCCGAGCTTGCTGGCTCGCACGGCAAGCTCGCCGTGATCGACCTCGGCGGCGGGTCGCTCGAATGCGCGCTCGGGACGAGCTCGATGGATCGAGCCCATGGCCTGCCACTCGGCGTGTTGCGCTTGCGCGAGCTCGCCCCCGAAGCCGTTCGCCGGGCGGTCTTCGACGCCCTCGCGGATCCGATCCGCGAGCTTCGTGCGGCGAACCCGGACACGGTGGCGCTGTCGTCGGGAACCGCACGTGCGCTGTTTCGGCTTGGCCGGCGCCTGGGCCTTGTCGCCGAGGGTCAACGCCACGTGTGGCGGCGCACGCTCGGCGACCTCGCACGGATGCTCGCGCCGCTGCGCGGAGATGCGCTCGCATGCCTGGGGGTCGCCCCCGCGCGCCTCGACACCATCGCCACGGGCGCGATCGTGCTCCACACCGCCCTGGAGCTGCTCAACAGGCCGGTCGCCTACGTCGCCCGCTCGGCGCTTCGGGAAGGCGCGATGATCGATCTCGTTCAACAGCAAGCGGCGAGCATCGATCAGGATGCCGGTAGCCACGCTCGATACGATGCGACCGCGTGGAAGAGGAAATCGATCAACGGCAGGTGACGGCGCAGCGTGCGCCGATGGCGGTGCGGCTTGATCGGGTTGAAGCGACCGCGGCTCGAGAATCCCTGCAGCGGGTTCTTGCGGACCCAGCTCCAGGAGCCCATCTCCAGCGTGAGCGGCAGCAGCGTGCCCCCGCCGATTTCGCGGCGGCGATCGTACAGATGATCCCATAGGTCGCCGCGGATCGTGTAGACGCGAGCGGTCTGCTCGACGCGATAGACGTGGTTCGGCAGCGAGCCATCGAGCAAACGAGACAGCGCCTCGATGGCGGCGAGATCGGGCAGCGGCTCGCGCGTGCGCGCGTACGGGTACCACAGGCGATCGACGAACCCGAACCCCGAGTGCAGATCGAGCGCGATCGCGAGCGAGGCGTCGAACAGCTGGTGCTCGACGAACGCCGCCAGTGCGGCAGCTTCGGGCTCCATCGGCGCGCCCGCTGTGCCCATGTACCAGGGCAGGCGAGAGGACAGCCGATGGCCTCCGATCAGCGGGGTGCCACCCGAGTGCGCGGGAGGCGCGTTGCGCATCAGATCGACGCCATTGCCGTTCGCCCGGCGCCCGAGCGTCATGCCGACCGGATTGACGAGGGGAACGACGATGACGCGGCAGCGCGCCAGCGCGTCGTGGAGCACGGTGTCCCAGACCAGCCGCGCGGCGAGCGTCGCCAGGTACGAGATCGCCACATCCGTCCCGATCCGCTCGAGGCCATGGACGCCGCCCGTGATGAGGAGGGCCGGCGCGCCGCGATCGACCGTGCCGAACCGGAACGCGTGGATCGGAAGTCCGTCGACGATCGCGAGGATGTCGATCGAGGCCGAGGGCGCCAGGGTGTCAGCGAGCCGCTCGATCTCCGAGAGCTCGGGAAGCTCGAGCGTCACGCAGCCCGTCGACATTGCGCGTCGGCGACCCGAACGCGGTAGCCGCCGTCCCCGGCAACGACGACGTCGACGGAGCTGCCAGCCGTCGGGGCGAGGGCAACGACCGAGGCACCGGCGGCGAGCGCGGCCGGGACCGGACGATCGAGCACCGGAATGCCGAGCGCGCGCAGGCCCAGCCGCCAGTGTCGCGGCAGCGTCGCGGCGTCGACGAGGGCGGGCACGGCCGCCAGCGCGGCGAGCAGATCTCCGAGGCTCGCCACGCGCGCTCCGAACAAGCGTCCACCGGCCGGGACCATGCCCTCGATGACGAGCCGTGCGCCGCGGATCGACAGCAGGTTTGCGGCGATCCATCGCGTGGCGATCGCGAGCTCGACCGGATCGCGGGTCCGCGTCGCTGCGCGCGCGTCGACCGCCAGGCCACACAGCCGCGCGATCACGTGCGCACCGCCAGCAGCGCGAGGCCTTCGAACAGGAGGTGCGCGCCGAGGTGACACGTGAGATCCGCGTGATCGAGCGCGGGGGCGATCTCGACGACATCCATGCCGACCAGGCTCAGCCCCGCCAGCCCGCGTAGCAGTGCGAGTAGCTCGCGCGTCGTGAGCCCGCCGGGGACGGGCGTCCCGGTGCCCGGCGCGAACGCCGGATCCAGCCCGTCGACGTCGATCGTGACGTAGAGCGGGCGGTCGGCGAACCGCTCGCGAACCTCGGCGACGACTCGCGCGACGCCCCGTGCCGCGAGCTCGTCCGGGCTCGCGACGAGCGCGTCGTGGCGACGCACGAGATCGGCGTCGTCCGGGCCACCCCATGGGCCGCGGATCCCGATCGACGCGAGGGCCCCTGGTGCGATCCACCCGTTGGTCAGCGCGTGACGGATCGGCGTGCCGTGATGATGGTCGTCACCCCACGTCTCGGGCCCACTGGTGTCGAGGTGCGCGTCGATATGAAGCACGGCCAGCGGCCCGTGCGCCGCGGCGACCGCGCGCAAGATCGGGGACGAGATCGAATGATCGCCACCGACCACGAACGGCACCGCGCGCGCCGCGATCGCGTCGCCGATCATCGCGGCGACCGATTCGCGCATCGCGGCGCGATCGAAAGGCGGAAACACGACGTTGCCGCCATCGACGGCGGTGATCCGCGAGAACACGTCGACGCGGTGGACAGGGTGGTAGCTCTGCACGAGCCCGCTCGTCCGCCGCACGTGGTAGGGGGCGAAGCGCGCGCCAGGCTGGTAGGTCGTGCCGCCGTCGTGCGGCACACCGAGCACGACCGCGTCGGTGGACTCAGCGAGCGATCCGGCGGTGGGAAGCCGAAAGAACGGGGTTTGACCGTGGCGCAGGTACTCGAAGGCGGATGACTGCGGCATGGGACTCCAGTTGGTCGCGCAACATGTACGCGATCCTGTGATGGGCGAGCGCCGCGACCTCTTCGGCCGAGGCGAATTGCGTGGGATCGATCGGCTGGCCGAGCTCGAGGCGAAGCTCGGGTGCGGCAAGCCGTGCCATGGACAAGTAGTGCGGGATGAACGGCGCGTTTCCGTGCCACGCGAGCTCGCGGGCACAGCGGACCGCGACCGGTAGGACAGGTACCCCGGCGAGCCGCGCGAGGCCGAAAATGCCGCGCTGGAACGGCAAGAGCTTGGTGCCGTCCGTGGTGGTTCCCTCGGGGAAGTTCACCACCGATACCCCCGCACGCAGCGCGGCGTGCGCGCGGCGCAGCGCACGAACGCGGCTCCAAGCCGAATCGCGCGCGACGAAGATCACGCCGAGCTGGCTCGCCGCCGTGCCGATCATCGGCCAGCTCGCCACCTCTCCCTTCGCGATCGGCGCGCAGGGCAGGGCGGCCGCGAGGGCGATCGCGTCGAGGTAGCTGACGTGGTTGGCCACGATCACGACGGGACCGGTGGGCCAGGTGCCGTGGATGCGGACCCCGAGCCTGTGGATGGCAGCGATCTCGGCGCATGCCGCGTGGAGCCGCGAGGCCCGGCCGGCGATGCCGTCGCGCGCGAGCCGTGCGCGTCCGATCGCGTCGAGCACGGCGACGGTGCACCGGCCGATCCGGAGCGCGGTTCGGCCGGCGGTCACGCGGCCACCGGATTCTCGGCCACCGAGGCGTCGCGCCGCGGGACGAAGCCGAGCCGCTCGTACTTGGGGCGCAAGCGCTCGAGCGTGGCGCGGTCGATCTTCGCGACGATGCGCTCGTCGCCCGGCCCGTAGAAGTCGTTGCGTCGGCCGACCTCGGTCGCGCCGAGCATGGCGTGGACGGCGCGCGCCGGCGCATTGTCCTCCTTGACGGTGAACCAGCACACGTCGACCCGGTCGATGATGTGGCGCACGAACGCGCCGATGAGCTGCACGGTGACGCGCGTCTTCTGGTACGCGGGGATCACCGCGAGCGTCGTGCAATGCACGTCGCGTCCCCGGAGAAACGCGAGCAGGTACCCGACAGGGCGCTCGTCGTCGAGCGCGAGGAAGCACGAGTCGTGAAAGATCTCGGTGCACAGCCGCAGGTAGTGCGGGCAGAGTACGGCCTCGCCCATCGCTCCAAACACGTCGTTCTCGAGTGCCGCGAGCGCCGTGAAGTCCTCGGACGCGAGCTTGCGAATCGTATAACGGGTCATGTGGGCCTCCCTTGACCTCACCGTGGCCGACCTGCGTGTCAGTTTCGTGCCTTCGCTCGGGAGTGGCAGTCACGTTCTTGCGACGTTGTCGCTAGAGGCAGCAGCGCGTTCGATGACGATCCGGTGGCGATGTCGTGCGCCAGCGTCGTTCGAGTCGCTGGGAGGCAAATG
>JAGSPR010000417.1 GCA_018262455.1 Deltaproteobacteria bacterium
AGTGACGCCCGAAACTCCTCGGTGCACACCACCCGATGGCGGTAGTTGGGATGATCGATCTCGAGCGCGATCGGGGTCCCTGGCATGGCGAGCGCCGTGCGCGCCTCGGGCGACAACGGGTAGCGCGTGTACTGGACGGCGGAGATCTTGTCATCGGTCGAGCGTCCGGGTTCGAAGGCAGCGCGGATCGCGTGCGGCCCGATATGGAGGATGACGTGTTCGTCGAGGCCAACGAGCTGCTTGAGGACGACATAGGCATCTGCGTCGGGAGGGAGCTCGATGAACAGCGTCGCCGCGAGTGAGCTCTCATCCGGCATCAGCTCGTTGTAGACCGCGATCTCGGACTCGATCTGCGGTTCGGCCGTCAGGGACTCGGCGCGCAGGATCTCCTCGATCTGGAGCGTCAGCGTGTGGCGATTCTCGAACACGAGCGAGACGAGGTCGCCGATCAGGATTCGACGGGGAAGCTTGAGCGCGATCACGCGATGACGGTAGTCGTCGCGGATCGGCCCGTAGAGGGCAGGACCCTTGATGTCCCGCCGGGTGATGGGGCGGACCAGGCTCATGTGACCTGTGTACCACGCTCGTGCAGCAGGCGACCGAGGTTCGAGAGCTCGGGTCCGCCGAAACGATCACAAAAAAAGACGGGCCCTGCATCGCAGGACCCGTTCGTCACTCGCGGTCGGGAGCTCTACTTCGCGGTCAGCGAGTCGAGGCCCTTCTGGAACCGGCCGGCGTGCGAACGCTCGGCGCGGGCCAGGGTCTCGAACCACTCGGCGATCTCCACGAAGCCTTCCTCGCGAGCGGTCTTCGCGAAGCTCGGGTACATCTGCGTGTACTCGTAGGTCTCGCCGGCGATCGACGCCTTGAGGTTGAGGTTGGTGCCGCCGATCGGCTCACCCGTCGCCGGGTCACCGACCTTCTTCAAGTAGTCGAGGTGACCGTGTGCGTGTCCGGTCTCACCCTCGGCGGTGTCGCGAAACAGGCCCGCGATGTCCGGCTGTCCCTCGACGTCCGCGACCTTGGCGAAGTAGAGGTAACGGCGGTTGGCCTGCGACTCGCCGGCGAACGCGTCCTTGAGATTTGCGTGGGTCTTGCTGCCCTTTAGCTCGGCCATGGTTCGTGCTCCTTTTGGTGATGCGTTGGTACCATTGCCCCACCACCGCAGCAACGCCTACGCGGCAGCGTCGCGCCGGCTACTTTGCGTCGAGGTATGCCGCGAGTGAATCGACCATCTCGTCTGCCATCGCGCGCACGGTTCCGCGCTGACCGGGAGGGATGTCGTTGGCGAGAATCGCGAACGCGAGCAGGTGTCCTCCATCGACGCCGACATAGCCGGCGAGGGTGGAGACCTTGTCGAGCGTCCCGGTCTTCGCGCGAACCCGCCCCTGCGCCGGCTTGCCGACCCACCGTCGCGCGAGCGTGCCGTCGAGCCCACCGACCGGGAGCGACGCGACGAGATCGGGCCCGATCCGGTAGTCCTTGTGCGCCGCGACGAGCAACGTCAGCAGCTGTCTCGGGCTGACCTCGGTGGACGAGTACAAGCCCGATCCGTTCTCGGTGCGATACTTGCCCGCGATCCCGAGCTTGGTGAGCTGGACGTGGAGCGCGGCCAGGGCGTCGGCCCAGGTCGCCGCCCCCATCGGGGACTTGGTCTCGGCGCCGAGCGTCTTCAGCACGGTCTCGGCGATGTTGTTGTCGGAGTGCTTGTTCATCGCGCGCAGCACGTCTGCGAGGGTCGGGCTGTCGTGGGCCGCGATGAGCCGGGCGCCCGGCGGGACCGGCCCGAGCACGATCTGTCGCTGCCTGAGCTTCACGCCATGCTCCGCGAGCGCTTGCTTGAACACCTCGGCGGCAAACCGGGTCGGATCGTCGACCCGACGCCGCGGGTCCCAGCTGCCCTGACCGTCCCGGATCTGACCCGTCACCTCGAGCTCGACGAGATCCTGCTTCGGCTTGGATTCGACGCGCAGCCTCGTGCGGCCGTGCGTCACGCTCGTGACCTCGTCCTTCGTGATCTTCAGGTAATCGGCCAGATCTGGCTCGACGGTGACCCGCGCCGCTCCGTCGGGGAGGGCGACCACGACGACGGTAAAGGCGCTCTGGGCGACCGCGAAGCTCGAGATCGGCGCGCGAAACCCGGCATGTTCCTTCGGCTGCTCGTCGAAGTGCGGCGGCTCGGTGACCCCGTCGAAGTAGCTCGCGTCGACCACCAGCCGACCTTCGATCGTGTGGATCCCGCGGGCCGCGACCTCACCAGCGAGCGCGCGCAGGTTGTCGACCGACAGCACCGGATCGCCGCGGCCGCGGATGTAGAGGTCGCCGGTCAGCGTGCCCTTGGCATCGGGGATCCCGGCGAACACCGAGGTTCGCCAGCGGAATCCACCGCCGAGTGCTGACAGCGCGGCGATCGACGTCAGGAGCTTCGCATTGGACGCCAGGTTCAGGCCCCGCTCGGCGTCGCGCGACACGAGCTCCTTGCCGGTCGTCAGGTCGACCACGGCGTAGCCGACCCGGGCGCGCGCGATCGTCGGCCGAGTGGTCAGCGCGGCGTTGAACCGGTTGTGCAGCCAGGTCACCTTGCCGCCCGGATCGGTCGGAGCCACGGGCGCGCTCCCCGTGGAGCTGGCCGCCACACCGTCCTCGTCATCGGGATTCGATGCAGGGACTGGATCCGGCGCTGATCCTGAACCCGAGCCGCCTTGCGAGCGGGCGAGATCGCTGTTGATACTGACGGCGAGGAGCACGAGCAGTGCCGGCCCACCACCCAGACGCGACAGCTTCACGGCCTCACGATATCACGACCGTCGTGCGGCTCCCGCTCGTCGTCTGGTTCGTCCTCGCGGGGGCGTGCACCCCTCGCACGCGCCGCCCCCCCGACGACACGCTCGTCGTGCTGATCGAGGCCGCGATGACGACCGCGGATCCGCGCTACGCGATCAACGGCCTCGACCGCAAGCTCAGCCACCTCGTCAACCCCGGGCTCACCGTGGTCGACTCGCCCACGCTCGCCCCCCAGCTCGCGCTCGCCTCGAAGGTCGAGCACGTCGACGAGCTGACCTGGGAGGTCACGATCCGGCCGGATGCGAAGTTCTCCGATGGCAGCGCGGTCACCGCGGCCGACGTCGCCGGCACCTATCGCGAGCTGATCGCGCCGGACTCGGAGAGCCTGTTCCACAAGGGCATGGCCGAGCGGTTCTCGTCGATCGAGGTCACCGGCGAGCGCACCGTGCGGTTTCACCTGAAGGGCCCGCTCGCGACGTTCATGACCGACATCGATTTCGGCATCGTGTCGTACCGCGATGGCAAGCCGGAGAGCGGCAGGACGCTCGGTGCCGGAGCGTTCGTCGTCCGAGAGATCACGTCTTCGCACGTGCTGCTCGATGCGAATCCGCACCACTTCGGCACCAAGCCGAAGACCCCGCACGTCGAGATCAAGTTCGTCCGCGACGGTGCCGCTCGCCTGCTCATGCTCGTCGGTGGTTCGGCGGATCTGATCCAGAACGCCGCGCGACCCGACCTGCTCGAGGACGTTCGCGAGAAGCCGCGCGTCAAGCTCGAGGCCGGGCCGAGCGTGTTCCTCACCTACCTGCTGATCAACAACACCGATCCGCTGTTCCAGGACCGTCGCGTCCGCCAGGCGATCGCGATGGCGATCGATCGCCCGGCGATCATCGCGGCGAGGTTCGGCGGCCGCGCCCAGCTCGCGACCGGGCTGTTGCCGGCGACTCACTGGGCGTACGCGAAGGACGCCCGGCACTGGGACCACGACGTCGCACGTGCCAGGCAGCTGCTCGACGAGGCCGGCTTCCGCGATCCGGATGGCGATGGCCCGCTGCCGCGATTCTCCGTCGTCTACAAGACGAGCTCCGACGCGTTCCGGGTCGCGGTCGCCGGGGTGATCGCGGCTCAGCTCGCCGATGTCGGGATCGACGTCGAGGTGCGATCGTTCGAGTTCGCGACGTTCTTCGCCGACGTCAAGAAGGGTACCTACCAGCTCGCGTCGATGCAGACCGCCGAGATCACCGAGCCGGACTTCTACTACACGTACTTCCACTCGTCGTGGATCCCGAGCGCGCAGAACCCCGATGGCTACAACCGGTGGCGTTACCGCAACCCCGAGGTCGATCGGCTCACCGAGGCGGGACGCCGCGAGGTCGACGTCGACAAGCGAAGGGCGCTGTACGGCGAGGTGCAGCGGATCGTCGCGCTCGATGTCCCCATCGTGCCGCTGTGGCACGAGGACAACGTGGTGCTGTCGAACGTCGACGTCCAGGGCTTCACGATCACGCCGAACGCCCGGCTGATCGGGCTGCGCGACGCGTGGAAGACCCGTCAAAAGTGAGGCGTTCGCCGGCGCGTTCGGCTGCGGCTCGTGGAATCATCAAGGGGTGATCCGGTGGCTTGTGGTCGGTACGTGCTTGCTCGTCGCCGGCTCGGTCGACGCGCGACCCAAGCCTGGCGCCGAGCTCGCGCTCGCCGACCTCGCGTGGCCCACCACGACGCACTCCGCGCGTGCGCTGACCTCCGCCGCCGTCTTGCGGAGCGCAGGCCAGCGCACCCGGCTCGGCAAGCTGGCGGTCGGTACCCGCATCGCCTGGAAGCGCATCGTCGCCGCCAGCGATCGCTGCGGGGCGTATCTCGAGCTCGAGCCGCGGGGCTGGGTCTGCGCCAAGGACCTCGCGCCGAGCGACCTCCCGCCGGTCGCCGCGACCCAGGCAGATCCCGCGCAGATCGTCGACTACATCCTCGCCCAGACCCGGTTCGGCGTCCGCCCGCAGGGCTCACCCGCCTATGACTCGGTCGCGGCGATCGAGCGCGGTCGTGCGACGAAGCAGCTGGTCGGCTGGACGTTCCTGAACGACACGATCGCGGCGGTCGCGGTGGTCGGCGGCTCCGTGTTCGTGAAGACGATCCAGGGCTACGTGGCAGTCGGCAACCTGATGGCACGGCCGGCCTCCGACTTCGAAGGCCTCCCGATCACCGCATCGACGTCGTGGCCGTTCGCGTGGGCGATGCCAGACGAGCGCGATGCGCGGGTGGCCGTGCGCAGCACTCCGAGCGCCAAGGCCGCGCAGGTCCGCGAGCTGGAGCGGCGCGCCATCGTCAACGTGCTCGAGACGAAGGACCGCTTCGCGCGGATCGGCGACGCCGAGTGGGTGGCGGTTGCCGAGCTGCGCATCGCGAAGTCCTCACCCCGGCCGCGCGGGGTGCGCGCCGACGAGCGCTGGCTCGATGTCGACCTCGATCAGAACGTGCTGGTCGCCTACGAAGGTGACAAGCCGGTCTACGCGACGCTCGTCTCGACCGGCTTTGGCTCGACACCGACCAGCTTGCACCGCATCGTCAGGAAGGTCGCCCTCACCCGGTTGGTCAGCCCGGCCGTTGCCCTCGGGACGTGGGACGTCCCCGACGCGCCGTTCTGGATGGAGTTTCGGAAGTACTACGCGGTTCACGGCGCCTACTGGCACGACAGCTTCGGCAAGAAGCGAGGCCACGGCTGCGTCAACGTCTCGCCGCGCGATGGCCGCCAGCTGTTCGACTGGACGTACCCGCAGGTCCCGGTCGGCTGGCAGGAAGCCGAGGGGGACGGCACGCCGATCCGGATCCGCAACCGGGCGGTGCCGGACCCGCCGTGGACCGACTACGACACCGATCCGCCGGTGCCGATCAAAGCGCCCTAGCCGCCGTTCGACCACCGCGCGGCCGATCCCTGGGGTTAGTCGGGTTGTGGCTCGGGGCGGGCGACCCGTA
>JAGSPR010000017.1 GCA_018262455.1 Deltaproteobacteria bacterium
GGCCGACAGGATGAACCGCAGCTTGGCCGTCTCACCGGCGATCGATCCGGAGATCTCGTCGAGCCGGACCTGACGGTTGTCGGACCAGCACTGCTGGGCGATGCACTCGGTCTTGCAGATGTTGAGCTCGAGCACCTCGAAGCACTGCTTGCCCTTGAGTCCGCGTGCGACCTGGCGCGGGAGTAGCGCGAAGAACGCGCGGTTGAAGTCCACGATGCGGCGCTCGGAATCGACCACGAAGTAGCTATCGACGATCGCGCTCGCGACCCGCTTGAACTCGGTGAGGAACTGCTGGAGCGCTGGGGACGCGTCAGGCACCGGCGAATGGTAGCAGTTCGCCCGAGGCTGTCATAATGTCCCCCCCGGATGGCCAATCCTGGGAGCCCCGCCCGATCGGGAACGAGCCTGTCCGTCAAGATGATCTTGACGACGACGTTCCTGATCGTGGTGACGGTCGTCGGCTCCGGCATGCTCAACGTGATGAACGTCAGGCGCGTGTTCTCGGACACGACGCAGCAGCAGATCGAGATGTTCCGCAACGGCCGCGAGACGCTCGGCGAGTTCGGCACCCCGCTGTTCGCGCGCGCGGTCGAGGGCGCCTTGATCGACCATGGCAAGGACGTCGACATCGTCCGGCTGGCCTCGAGCACGGTCGGCGGCGACACCCAGGAAGCCAACGGCAAGAAGGACTACGGGCTACGCTTCGCGATGGTGCTCGATCTCCACCAGGCCGTCGTCGCGCAGTGCGCCGAGGACGTCGAGCTCAGGTGCACGGCGGAGAACAACCAGACCCACGAGCCGATAGGTCCAGCCCTCGGGCCGCTCGCGGTGGAGGCGTGGACCCAGGCGCTCGCGGCGTGGAAGCTGGCGGCTGCCACGAACGGGGCCGCGCTGGTCCGGTTCGACGTGACCGCGAACGGCGCGAAGTACCGGGTGTTCGCCTACCCCGTGATCATCGGGGCCCCGGTCACCGCGGCGAACGCGCTGGCGAGCACCGCGGTGCAGGGCTACGTCGTGCTCGGGTACGACCTCGCGCCGATCGAGTGGTTCGCGGTGGTCGCCGACGAGGAGAAGGCCGCGGCGTCGAAGCGCGCCGTGCTCTACAGCGGTGGTGTCGGGGCGCTGTTCGTGGTGATCGGGACCGTGCTCGCGATCCTGCAAGGCCTCTCGATCTCGCGGCCGATCAAGCAGCTCGCCTGGCGCGCCGATCAGATCGCCCGCGGTGACCTCGGGGCGCGGGTCGAGATCACCTCGCGCGACGAGATCGGCCTGCTCGGTCAGAACTTCAACTTCATGGCCGACCAGATCTCGATCCTGCTCGAGCACACCGCCGAGAAGGCCCGGATCGAACAGGAGCTCGAGGTCGCCCGGGCGATCCAGGAGACCCTGGTCCCGACCAGCGATCCGGTCGACCAGGGCGTCCTCAAGTTCGCGGGCTACTACCAGCCAGCCGCGCAGACCGGCGGTGACTGGTGGACGTGGAGCAAGCTCGTCGATCACAAGATCCTGGTCGTGATCGGTGACGTCACGGGCCACGGGGTGCCCTCCGCGATGATCACCGCCGCCGCCAAGGCCGCATGTGATGTCGCACGTCACGTCCATCACGACGACGTGACCGTGAGCCGGCTGCTCGAGATCATGAACCACGCGATCTTCGAGAGCGCGCAGCGCCGGTTCGTGATGACGTGCTTCGCCTCGATCGTCGACACCAGGGCGCGCACGATCACCTACGCCAACGCCGGCCATAACTTCCCGTACCTGTTCCGCGTGACCGACGGCAAGGGCGACTTCGGCTCGCTGATGATCCGAGGCAACCGGCTCGGCGATGATCCGACCTCGAAGTACGAGGCCAAGACCACCGAGCTCGCCGCAGGGGACGTGCTCGTCTGGTACACCGACGGCATCGTCGAGTGCGAGAACGCCAGCGGCGAGGAGTACGGCGAGAAGCGGTTCCGGGCCTCGGTCCGGCGGGCCGCGGCACTCGACCCCGGCGAGATGCGCGACGCGATCGTCGCCGACGCGACCGGCTTCTTCGGAGCGATGCCTCGCAAGGACGACATCACCATGATCGTGGGGAGGATCACTTGAGGCTCGTGATCGCGATCGCGCTGGCGTGCGCGACGGTCCCCTTCGTGGAGGGCCGGGTCGCGAGCGCGGCCGTCGATGACGATCTCCGGGACGGCGACCGTTACTTCGAGAACGCCGACTGGCAGCGAGCGGCCGCCGCGTTCGATCGCGCGATCGCCAAGGCTCCCGGCCAGGTCTCGGCGGCGGCCTACGGCAAGCGCGCCGCGATCTACATCATCCTCAAGAACTACCAGGGCGGCCTCGCCTTCATCGAGAAGGCGAAGGCTCGTCACCCCGATGCGCCCGAGGTCCTCGAACAGGAGGCGTTGATCCTGTGGGAGACCGACCATCGCGAGGCGGCGATCAAGGTGGCGGAGCGGGTCGTCGCGGCGCGGCCTCAGGCGTTCACGAACCAGAAGCTGATCGGGGACTACCACGCGGCGCGCGATCCCGCGAGGACCGCCACGGCGTACGAGGCCTACCTGGCCAGCCGGCCTCGCGAGCTCGAGCAGGGCGATGTGTTGCCCCGCGTCCGCCTCGGGTTCGCGTACCTGGCCAGCGCCCGCCTCGCGATCGCCGACGGAGATGAGGCCCGCGCCCAGGCGCTCTACGGCCGCGCCGCGCAGCAACTCGAGATCGTGCAGCGCCGGCTCGGCAAGCGCCCCAACGCCCAGGTCAACGCCGACAACGGGCTGTGCGCGGCCTACACGGGCATGGGCCGGTTCGATCAGGCGGTCACCGTGTGCGAGCGCATCGTCCAGGATCCCAGGCGGATCGACGACACGGGCTCGGTCTGGTTCAACCTCGCGACCGCCTACCTCGCGCGCAACCAGACCAAGAAGGCACGCGCGGCGGCGACCGAGTTCGGCCGGATCCGCAAGGGCGAGGCCCGCGGCTACCTGCTCGTCGGCGACACGTTCTTCGCGGATCGCGACTGGAGCGCCGCGCTCGACCAGTACCTGCGCGCCGAGAAGGTGATGAAGCGAGGCCAGCCGTACGACGAGGTCCAGCTCTCGATCCGGCTCGGCAAGACCTATCGCCGGCTGCCCGCGCCGTCGGGGGGTGCCAATGGCAACCTCGCGCTCGCGGTCGACAAGCTGACGACCGCCTACGCCGCGAACCCGAACCGCATCGAGCTCGCGATCGAGCTGGGGGGCGCCTATCTCGAGGCGAAGCAGGACGCCAAGGCGGTGGCGCTGACCGACAAGCTGCTCGCGAGCGCCGCGCTCGCCAAGGCGCCGGCGGAGACCCGCGCGAGCGTGCTCGTCGTCGCCGGCAAGGCGCTGTTCAACTCGCACAAGCTCAAGGAGGCGCGCCAGCGGTTCGAGGCCGCACAGCAGATCCGCCCGGTCGACGTCACGATCCGGCGCGCGCTCGTGCTGACGATCAACGAGCAGGCGTTCGAGGCCGGCATGGATGGCAAGGCCGCGCAGGCCCTGCTCGAGCAGGGGCTCGCGATCGACCCGGGCTCGCCGGTGACGATGACCAACCTCGCGGTGCTGGCGATCGACCGCGGCGACTGCGGGGCCGCGCGCCAGCAGCTCGTCAAGCTCGAGTCGATCCGAGGCCACGACCGCGTCGTCCGCGCGCGGCTGGTCGCGCGCAGCTGGCTGTGCGGGACCCGACCGGATCCCAAGAAGGCAGCGGAGGCGTTCGCGGTCGCCGAGCGGGAGGCCAGGAAGGCGAATGCCTCGCTCGCGCTCGCGGAGATCTACACCGAGTGGGCACCGCTCGTGTGGGACACCGATCTGGGCGGGGCGATCGACAAGCTCGAGCTGGCCGTCGCGAGCTCGGCGCAGGACGCGGACGTCGGCAGCGCGGCGAAGCGCAACCTCGCGCTCGCGGTGTTCCGGCGCGGCTGGAAGCTGATGCGCGAGGCCAAGCCGGCCGAGGCCGCCGCGGACTTCGAGACCGCGATCCGCGATCCGAACGTGCTCAAGGGCACCGAGCCGCTCGCCTTCGAGTGCTCGTACGCCCTGGCGCTGCTCGACACCAACCGTGCCGTCGACGCGGCCCGGCTGTTCAAGGGGCTGGCGACCAAGGGCAACCAGGGCGCCTATCTGAAGCCGCCCTACGCGAAGGTCGGCACCCAGTTCTTCGCGGCGTATGCGGGCTATCGCAGCGCCAGCCTCGCGACGCGCCAGCAGGCCGCGACCGAGCTCGCCAAGCTCGAGGCCGAGGCGCAGGGCACCGCGTTCGGCGACAAGCTCCGCGAGCTGCTCGCGTCGTCGTGGGAGTCGATCGCCTACGAGCAGTGGCGCACCGGCCAGCTCAGCGCGGCCGGCAGGTCGCTGGTGACCGCCGACAAGTACGCCACCGGCGAGCTCAAGCGACGGGTCGCGATGGATCGCATGGCGCTCGCGCTCGGCAAGGGCAACCTCGCCGCGCTCGACGGCCTCGCCGGCAACCCGCCGGAGTCGCTCGTCAACCTCGGGATCGTCTACGAGCTGATGGGGCGGCCCAAGGACGCGTACGACACCTGGCAGCGTGCGCGTGCCCGCGGCGTCCAGAGCCGGGACCTCCAGCGCTGGATCGACACCAAGAAGCGGATCTACGGGTTCTGATCATGCGCACCCCCTGGATCCTCCTCGGCCTGGTCCTGCTGTGCGGCGTCGCGCACGCGCAGCCCCGCAAGCTCGCGATCGGCATCTACACCCCGTCGGTGGAGTTCGGCACGGCGACCGCGCGGCTCGCGTACGTCAAGGCGCTCGGCAAGGCGATCGAGCAGACCACCGGGCTCGAGGTCGACGCGCAGTCCTATGCGACCCTCGGCGCGCTCACCAAGGCGAACGTCGACTTCGCGATCATCGACGGCCCGTGCTACGCGACCAACCTCGGCTGGAGGCTGCTCGCCACCTCCACCATCGGAGGCAGCACGACCCGCCCATGGGGGCTGTTCTCGGCCGCGGGCGACACCCTGCAGGCGCTCAAGGGCAAGCGGCTCGCGTTCATCGCGACCGGCTGCAACGACGCCGGGTTCGTCGACCACGCGATGCTCGACTCCGAGGTCGATGCCGGGTTCTTCGGCGCGCGCGTCGGCAAGCAGGATCTCACCGCCGCGGTCGCCGAGGTCGCGTCGTACAAGACCGCGCAGGCCGTGTTCGCGCCGGTGGGCTCCGCCAAGGGGCTGACCAAGGTGTTCGACACCGGCGCGGTGCCCAACCCGGCGTTCGTCGATCTCGGCTCGAAGCTCCCCGCCGCCACCGTCGACAAGATCGCGGCGGCGGTGATCGGCTATGGCGGTGGGGGCGCGATCACCGGCTGGACCAAGCCCGTGCGCGACGGCTACACCGCGTTCGCGAGCCGGCTGCGCAGGACCGTCAAGGCCGGCATGCTCGCGAGCCCCGAGCCGGTCCGCCTCGATGCCAAGGACGTGCTGATCGAGCCGCAGACCGTGCGGGACTCGGCGTTGATCAACGTCCGCCATCTGTTCGTCCGCACGCCCGGCGAGCGGATGGACTGAGCCCGATGCTGGCGTTGATCGCAGGGCTCGCCGGGATCGTGGCCTTGATCGGCCTGGCCCGGCTGTACCTCCGCCTCGGCACCCGCCGGTTCTTCCTGGTGATGCTGGGGACCACGCTCGTGGTCGCGGCCGGCGTGGGCATCGTGCGCGTCACCGGCTGCGGCCTGAAGCCCGAAACCCTCGACCTCGTCGACGAGACGGTCGGTGGCCAGCGCTGGCTCCGCCACCCGAGCTGGAAGCTCCATCACCCGGGCGCCGGGTACACGCCCGACCGCGAGCTCGCCGAGCAGCTCGAGGGCTACTGGACGACCTGCGAGGCCTATCACCAGTCCGGGGCGGTGCTCGTCGTCTGCGCGATCGAGGTCGAGATCGCGTCACGGGCCGAGTTCGTCGCGCAGGTCCGGGGCGCGGAGCGCGGGGTCACGAACGCGGAGATCGCCGCGCTCCCCACGCTCAGCGACGCTGGCACCAAGCTGGTCGACGACCTCGGCTGGACCGACGGCCACGGCACGGCCTACCTGCACTTCGTGATGCGCAGCGGTGTCCACGTCCGGCTCAAGCTGTTCACCGTCGACGGCGGGCTCGCGATGCTGCTGGTCACGTCGCGTGCCCCCGACGAGCTGGCCGATGTCGTGACGAGCTTCGCGCCCGTTCGCTGAGTCGGCGCGAGCGGCGGGGCAACTTGGGGCGACGGAACGCCCCGAAATCCGACACGCTTCGGGATGATTTTCGAAATCATTGGAGATCTGTGAAGTGCAGCAACCTGCAGCACCGGAAATACAGAATTGACGTTGCCGTTGGTGACGGGGGGCAACACGGATAGACTCGCCTCGTGCGGGGGCCTGCGATCGTGGCGTGTCTGTTCGCGATGGGGTGTGGAAGCCACCGCGAATCTCCCAAGCCTCATGGGCCACTGGCGTCGCAAGACATGCGGTGCATGCTCCGCATCTCGCAGCGGGGCATCTTCGTCGATGGCGAGCCGAAGTCCCGTGCCGATGCGGTCGCCTACTGCAAGGGCACGGCTGGCGCGATAGTCGTGATCGAAGACAACGCTACAGATGCCTGGGACCAGGCGGCTCGCGCGATGGTCGTGATCGAAGACAGGGCCACGAAGGATGAGTGGGACGAGACGCGGTCGGCGCTCCAGCGCGCAGGCGTCCCGATCTACATTCGTGGACCGCTCTGCTACGACCCGCGGCCACTCGGCTGTCGCCCCAAGCCGGAACCCGAGCCGGGGCAGGAGCCCAACCCGAGGCATCGCTTCGTCGACGAGCCCCCACGCATCAGCCCACCGCCGCCCAAGTAGCGCGCGACGCTGAGCGGTCGAAGTTGGAGCTGAGGTCGCTACTTCAGCCTGGCGTACGCGGTCTTGTTGAACCCGACGATCACCTCGTCGCCGACGACCAGCAGCGGCCGCTTGAGCAGATTCGGCTCGGCGGCGGCGGCCCTGGCGAACGTCGCCGCGTCGGGCGGCTTGTCCACCCAGCCCTTCGCCTTGGCGGTGGCGTGGCGTGCGTTCATCACCGCGGCCACCGAGCCCGCCTTGGTGACGAGCGATCGCACGGTCGCCTCGTCGAGCGGGGTCTTGGCGTAGTTGACCTCGTCGAGCTCGATCCCGTCCTTGCGCAAGGAACTCCTCGCGTCACGACAGGTCGTTCAGGTGCTCTTCCAGTACAGCGTCGTCTGCTTCACGCCCGCACCCTATCACCGGCCCTGGGTCATCTTCAGCATCACGAGCGGCGTCTTGAAGATGATGCCGAGCTCGGTACGGAGGAACGTGTCGAACCGCTCGAGCGACGCCGTGTAGGCGAGGTCGTAGAGCAGCTTGATCCGCATGTCGTCGGCGAGCGAGCCCTTGGTCTCCTCGAGCTGCCACGGGTTCTGCAGCGTCGCCGCGAGCTTGCCGATCTCGCTGCCCTCGGGGATCGAGCCGGTGTAGCCGAGCGAGATCTGCGCCAGCCCGGTGATGCCCGGCTTGACGTCGCGCATCCGCTCCTCGAACAGCGGGATCGCGTAGGCGAGGTTCTCGAGCAGCTCCGGACGCTCCGGGCGCGGGCCGACGAGGCTCATCGCGCCGCGCAGCACGTCATAGAACTGGGGGAGCTCGTCGAGCCGCGACTTGCGGAGGAACTTGCCGATCCGGGTGATCCGCGGGTCATCGGCGCCGGCGATGACGACGCCGGTCTTGGCCTCGGCATTGACCGCCATCGTCCGGAACTTGTGCATCCAGAACTCGTCGAACCGCAGCCGGCGGACGCCGTTCTCGATCGACGTGCTCCGCAAGCTCCCGGCGCGCCGCTGGCGGTAGAACACCGGGCCCGGCGAATCGAGATAGATCGCGGCGGCGATGACCGGCATCAAAGGTGCGGTCAAG
Organism: Deltaproteobacteria bacterium; assembly: GCA_018262455.1. The sequence continues at coordinate 7,905 of JAGSPR010000017.1, forward strand.
AGCAGGCCGAATGCCGCACCGGCGACATCGATCGCCCGCTTCGCGAGGCGAACGCTACGCAACACGTGTCCAGGGTATCACGAGGAGCCTGGCGCCCACGCATCATGCGGTGGTCTTACTCGGGCCAAACGCAGATCTTTGCGCCTGGGACCCGCACGCACACTTCCGCTGCGCTCCACATCTGGCTATCCTGCCCACGATGGTCGCCACGATCCGGCTCACCGTGCCTGGCACGCTGCGCTTCCGTGCGATCGCCGTGCGGGTGGTCGCCGAGGCCGCGCGGCTGGTCTCGGGCTCCGCGCAGCGGGATCCCGACGACCCATTCTCGAACGATGTCCGTCACCCGTTCGACACGGCGATCGTGTCGGCGTTCATGGAGATCTTCAACAACATCGCGATCCATGCCTACCAGCGGCGGGGGCACGGCACGATCGAGATCGCGATCACCCCGGGCGAGCGCGATCTCGTGATCGAGGTTCGCGATCAAGGCACGCCGTTCGAGATCGACGAGGTGGCGCCGCTGCCGTCCGAGCTCGACGAGGACAGCCTGCCGGAGGGCGGAATGGGGATTCACATTGCCAAGACCATGCTCGACGAGATGACGTACGAACCTGGCCCGCCGAACCGGTGGCGACTGTGCAAGCGCTTGGTGGCGAATCAGGCCGCCGGAGCCGGGAGGAGCTGACCGTGCCGACGTTTGACGTTCTGAAGACCAACTCCGAGACGAGGCTCACGATCCGTGGCTCGCTCGACATCAACACCGCACCGGCGCTCGCCGAGGAGATCGACAAGATCGTCGCGCACAAGCCGGGCAAGGTCGCCGTCGATCTGGCCTCGCTCGATCTGATCGACAGCTCGGGCGTGGCCGCGCTCGTCAAGCTCTACAAGGGGGTGCGTGGCGTCGGCGGTGCCGTCAGCTTCGTCGGGGCGAGAGATCAGCCGCTGGCGATCTTCAAGCTGCTCCGCATGGACAAGGTCTTCAACCTGTAAGCGCTTGGTCCGCGTCCTCGCCATCACGAAGATCTTCCCGAACGCCGCCGAGCCGCTCTCGGCACCGTTCAATCGCCAGCAATTCGCGGCGCTGGCGAAGCGCTGCGAGCTCGAGGTGATGGCCACCGTCCCGTGGTTCCCGGGAGCGGGGCTGCTGTCGCGGTGGTCGAGCGCCGGCAAGCTCGCCGCGGTGCCGCGCCGGGACCGGATCGAGGGCATCGAGGTCACGCACCCGCGGACGCTGTTCGTGCCGCGACTCGCCCATGGCACCTGGGGACCGCTGTACGCGGCCTCGATCGCGCCGGTGGTGGCGCGGCTGCGCGGCAAGTTCGACGTGGTGCTCGGCTCGTGGGCATATCCGGACGGCTTCGCGGCGGTGATCGCGGCGCGCATCCTCGGCTTGCCCTGCGTCGTCAAGCTGCACGGCTCGGACATCAACGTGATCGCGAAGCTGCCGGGCCCGCGGCGGCTGACCGCGTGGGCGCTGACGCGGGCCGAGCGGGTCGTCGCGGTGAGCCGGGCGCTGGGCGACGAGGTGATCGCGATGGGCGTGGCGGCGGACCGGGTCACGATCGTGATGAACGGCGTCGACGCCGAGCTGTTCCAGCCGCGCGATCGTGGGGCATGCCGCGCGGCGCTCGGGCTCCCCGCGGGGCCCCTCGCGCTGTACGTCGGTAACCTCAAGGAGGTCAAGGGCGTGCAAGACCTCGTGCCCGCGTGGGCGGAGGTGCTGCGCGAGCTCCCGGGGGCCACGCTGGTGATCATCGGAAGCGGCCCTCTGCGCGGCGCGATCGAGGCGGCCGCGGCGCCGTTCGGCGATCGGATCAAGCTCGTCGACGCCCAGCCGCTGGCCGCGGTGCCGACCTGGATGGCGGCGTGCGACGTGCTCGTCCTGCCGAGCCACGCCGAGGGCACGCCGAACGTCGTGCTCGAGGCCCTGGCCTGCGGCCGGCGGGTCGTCGCCTCCGCGGTCGGTGGCATCCCCGACCTGCTGGTCCGGCCGGAGCTCGGCACGCTCACCCCGCCCGGTGACCCGCACGGGCTCGCTGTGGCACTCGCGCACGCGCTTCGCACGGACTACGATCCCGATCAGGTGGCGCAGCTCGGCTCACGAGGGGGATGGGATGCGAGTGCCGCGGCCTTGCACGCAGTGCTCGCTGGCGCGGCGAGTGCTAGGCAGGAGGCTTCGCGATGAAGCGCACGCGCCCTCCGCTAGGCGATGGCTGGTTCGAGTCGGAGCAATCGATCCGCGTGGGCATGATCGCCGAGCTCCAGCGCATGAAGCGCCGGCTGAAGATCCGCCCGATCCCGGTCCTCTTGATGGCGGTGCTGCTGACCGTGGGGGTGGGCTACAAGATCATCACCAAGCCGCACCAGTATCACGCCAACATCGTGCTCGCGATCAGCGAGGGCTCGATCAGGAGAGACTCGACCGCGCACTCGATCCCGTTCGAGCAGCTCCGCGAGTACGTGGTGTCCGTGCTGCTGCCCGACGCGGAGATCGCCAAGCTCATCGACAGGCGAGCCCCGCATCGCCTGGAGAAGCTCGGGCCGCAGCTCGCGATCGAAGAGTTCCGCGGCAACGTCGAGATCGAGATCTGGAAGAACTCGTTCATCTACTACGCCGCCGAGGACTCGGACGCGAACAAGTCGGCGCGCATCGGGATCGACGTGACCGATCTCGATCCCGACAACGCCTACGAGATCGCCCACGAGCTCGCTTCGATCATCATCAAGTCTCACGAAGAGCAGCGCCGCAAGGTCTCCACGGAGCTCGCCCAGGAGGTCGCGATGATGCGCGAGACGATGGCCGACACGCTCGAGACCCTGTCCGGCGCGCTCGCGACCAAGCGCGCGGCGCTCGACGAGGCCAGGCGGCTCGGCCGCAATCAGCTCGCGGCGACGCTGCTGGTCGAGGTCACCGCGCTCGATCGCGAGCAGAAGGACGCCGCCGCCCAGGCCAAGCTCATCGCCGAGAGCCCGGATGCCGACGCCGATCGCGTCACCGCTGCCGGCCTCGACGTGACGATCGAGGTCGTCGACCAGCGGCGTCCCGATCGCCCCGAGAAGTCAGGGTTCCTGCTCGCCATGCTGTTCATCGTCATCGGCACCGGGGCGACCGTGGGCTCGACGATGCTGATCGGCGCGTTCGATTCTCGGGTCCACGACACCGACGACGTGGCCCGCTTGGGCCTACCAATCCTGGGCCATGTGCCCGGATTCCCAGGTGACCACGTCGGCTCCCTGAAGGCACGTGGCGCTGCTCGCGCTCGTGTACCATCGTTTCTCCGATGGCGCTCTCTTCGATAACCCCACGCGATCGCCTGCAGCGTCTGGCCGACCTCGGCCGCAGGACGTTGCGGTACTGGTGGCTGATCGCGGTCTTCGCGGTGGTCGGCGGCGGGCTGTCGTTCGCCTTCGTGATGTTCAAGGCCCGCAGCTATCAGTCGTGGTCGACCCTGTTCTACCAGGAGCGCATCCAGTCGAACCTGCTGTCGGCGAACCGAGACGAGACGGTGATGCGCAACATCGGCGACAAGTATCGCGAGCTGCTGATCGCCCGGCCACAGCTCGAGCAGATCGTCGGCGATCCAGCGCTCAACCCGTTCCCCAAGGAGCGCGACCTCGACATCGCGATCGACAAGCTCCGCCCCCTGATCAAGCTCGAGCCGCGCGGCGGCAACGCGTTCCGGATCGTCTACACCGACGCCGATCCGAACCGCGCGAAGGCGGTCACCGAGAAGCTGACGAAGATGCTGCAGGACAAGGACGAGGCGCTGCGCAACGAGACCGCGCGCGCCACCGTCGAGTTCGTGCTGGCGCAGAAGGAAGAGTCGGCCAAGGAGCTGCGCAAGCGCGAGCTCTTGCTTGCCGAGTTCCTCGCGAAGCACCCCGAGTTCGTGCAGGACACCAACGCGCCGAGCGAGGGCGCCTCGATGCGCGCGATCCGCAACGCCTCCAAGGCCGGAGCGACCACCGGGAACAACCGGCTCTACGCGCTCGAGCGCCAGAAGCAGCGCATCCAGGCCCGGCTCGATGCTCCGCCGGATGCGCCAGCGATCCGGATCGCCGCCCCGCCGACCCCCGAGCGGATCGCGGCCGAGGCCGAGGTCGGCGAGGCCCAGCGCGAGGTCGCCGCGGCCAAGCGCGAGCTCGAGGACGCGCTCTCGAAGTTCACCGACAAGCATCCGACGGCGATCGCGGCGCAGACGCACGTCGCCGCCGCGCAGCAGCGACTGCGCCATGCCCAGGCCGCGGTGCCGCCTGACACCGAGACCACGGTCGCGCCCGCCACGCCGCAGGATCGCGCCAAGCTGCAGAAGGAGCTCGCGCAGCTCGAGAATCAGATCAACGAGCTCCAGCACGGCAAGGGCGCGGCACCCTCCACCGACACGAGCACCGACTGGGTCGTCCAGCTCGAGACCCAGTACACGAATCTGCGGCGCGACGTCAACGAGCAGCGCGAGCAGGTCAACTCGTTGGCGAGCAGCGTGTTCCGCGCCCAGATGGACGCGAACCAGAAGCTGGCCGAGGCAGGCGGCCGGCTCTCGGTCGTCGATCCGGCCTTCAAGCCGGTGCGGCCGAGCGGTCCCGGCAAGACGATCTTCATGATCGCCGGCATGGTGCTGTTCCTGTCGCTGGGGCTCTCGCTCGCGGTGGGCCTCGCGGTGATCGACGACCGGCTGTATCGCCGGGTCGATCTCGATCAGCTGGGGATCGCGGTGCTGGCGGTGATTCCTCCCGCGTCGCCAGTCGCGAGGCGCAAGCGGAGGAAGCCTGCGCAGGAGGACGTCGGATGACCAAGCGAAGATTTGGCGAGCTGCCGCCCACCGCCGGCGGAGAGCGCCGGGCCGCGCCGCTGCCCCTCCTGACGCAGCCGATGGCCGCCGTCGAGCATCCGGATCTGATGGTCGATGGCATCGATCCCGGAGCGACCCGCATCGAGAACCCGCTGAGCTCGCTCAAGCCCGAGACGGCCAGCGTCCTGTTCGGCAAGCCGGCGACGGCGATGATGGCGCCCCAGCCCAAGCAGCTGACGCCGAGCGGGACGCCGACCCAGATCGACCTCACCCAGCACCACCTGCCCGACGAGCGACCTGACCGCCGGCTCACGCTCTTGATCTCGCCCGACTCCGAGCGCGCTGCCGCGTTTCGCGTGCTGCGCCACCACCTGCTCGAGGTCGGCCGCCCGCAGTGCGTGGTGGTCTCGAGCCCGCAGGCCGGGGACGGCAAGACCACCACCGCGATCAACCTGGCGCTGTCGTTGGCGGAGTGTGGCCGCGCCAAGGTGCTGCTGGTGGAGACCCACGTCCGTCGCCCGCAGCTCGCATCGGTCTTCCAGCTCGTGCCGCCGTGGTGCTTCGCCGAGCAGCTCGCGGCGCACCGCCACCAGCCGATGCTGCCGTGGAGCCTGGTCGACATCCCGCAGCTCTGGCTGCACGTCGGCGCGATCAACCCGCGGATCGAGAAGACCCAGCTGCTCGACGGCCCGGCGTTCGCGATCGCGATGGAGCGCCTGCGACTGGCGGGCTACGATCACATCGTCGTCGACGCCCCGCCGGTGCTCGGCTCCGCCGACGTCAACCTGATGGCCGACGCGGCCGATGCGGTCCTGCTGACCCTGCGGGCGCGGCGCTCCACGACGCGCGATCTCCGGCGCGCGATCGATCAGATCGGCGCCAGCAAGATCGCCGGCACCGTGCTGGTTCAGGACTAGCCTTCGGGGTGACGTTGCTCGGCTACTTCCGGCGCAAGGCGGTGGCCTGGGAGCTCGTCACAGGTCAGCTCGAGGAGCTCGTCATCCACGAGCCTGGACGCGACGTGCACGGCACGCTGCACGGGATCCGGCTGCACCTGCGGTTCGATGAAGCGACCGGCTTCACCACCATCGCCACCGCCCTGCCCGACGATCGGTTCTCGCTCCGGATCACGCCGCGCCCGGAGGCGACGCCCAGGGCGACGACCAAGGCGATCACCGAGCCGACGGCCCACACGTTCGACACCCGCTTCACCGTCCACGCGACGCCGCTCGACTTGCCCCGGTTCGTGCTCGACGCCGACGTGTGCGCGAAGCTGGTCGCGATCGAGCCACCCCCGACCATCCTGCTCGAGCCGCCGCTGCTCACGTTCGAGGTCGAGGGGTTTCTCGATGCACCTTCGCTGCTCGCGGCGCTCGAGTTGATCGCGAAGCTGGCGCGCTCCCTCGCCGACCGCGCGGCGATGTGCGCCCGGCCCTGAGCCCCGCACGGGGGGGTCCGTGATGCACGTCTGATGCTGCGGGTGGCCTCGCGTGCTCCCGTCCCCTCGTACGGGATCGAGCTATCATGGTGCGTGCTTGGTCGCCCGCTCGCCAACGTGGTCCTCGTGGTTTGCAGCCTCCTCGCGGTCGCCGACACCGCCGCGGTCGCCGACAAGCCGGTCACAGCCGAGCCCGCGATGGAGCCGACGGGCCCACATCCGCGCATCCTGCTCGATGACAAGCTGCGTGCCGCGTGGAAGCTCCAGGCCAAGGTCAAGGACTCCGCGGTCGCGCGCGCGATCCAGCGCTGCGAGGACACGCGCACCAGCCCCAACGACTTCCGCAACGACTCCTACATGGGGTTCGACTTCTCGGCGAACCTCAACGCGTGTCTGATCGCGTGGGTCGCGCGTGGCTCGGACGACGATGCCAGGTCGGCGATCATCTACTTCACCGCGCTGCTCGACGATCTCCAGGCGATCGGCGATGGCAAGGGCGGCGAGGGCTCCGTGCGCCGCGACACTGGCTACGCCGTCCGCAGCGTCCCGCCGTATGCGGCGCTCGCCTACGACTGGCTCCACGACCATCCCCTGATGACCCCGGCGCTGCGCGAGCACGCCCGCGAACGCTTCACGCAGTGGATGTCCTGGTACAAGAAGTCCGGCTACCACAACCGCCACGGCGGCACGAACTACCACGCCGGGTATGCGCTCGCCGCGACGTTCGTCGCCGTGGCGATGGGCGGTGAAGGCGGCGACTTCGAGCACGAGCTGTGGAACCACGTGCGCGACGAGGTGTGGGGCAAGGACATGGCGAAGGCCCTCGGGCCCAGCGGCATCCTCGACGGTGGCGACTTCAAGGAGGGCTGGCAATACGCACCGCTGTCGGTCGCCGAGTACGCGCTGAGCTATCGGGTCGCGGCCCGGCACGAGATCGTGGTCGACGGTGTCGAGGCCTGGCTGCAGGCGATGTATGTCCGCACGATCCACGCGCGATCCGGCGCGCGCGACTCGATCGCGGTCGGCGGCGATTACCAGGAGGCGCAGGCGAGTGCGCCGGTGAGCGTGCTGACGTTGCTCGCGGTCTTGATCGGCCCCGCACCCGACGCTGCCCAGCGACAGGCGGCTGGCGAGATCGCTCGGCAACGTCTGCGCGCGAAGGATCTCGAGCTGCTGTACGAGGCGGTGGCCCAGGCGAATCCCGCCCAGCCCGCGATCACGGCGATCGACAAGTGGCCTACCTCGTACTTCGCGCCCGGGGTCGCGACGCTCTACGCGCGGACCACGTGGGCCCACGATGGCGTGTGGATGGCGACGAGCTGTGCCTCGACCGGCCAGGACAACGATCACAACCCGCCGAACGCAGGCAACTTCGTCCTCACGCGCGGCATGGACGAGGTCCTCGTCGATCCGACCCCCTATGGCTCGCTGTCGTCGTTGACCAGCAACGCGCCGACGGTGGAGTCCAGGCTGCAACTCCCGAACTACCGGCCGAGCCAGGCGCCGTGGGGGGAGACCACGCACTTCGCGTGGGCGATCCAGACCACCACCGGCGTGATCGCCAGCCGCTGCGACTACGCCGATCAGTACAAGTTCCAGGACCGCCCGAGCGACATCGCGCTCGCCCAGCGCGATCTCGTCGTCGTGCCGTGGGGCAAGCAGCGAACCGATGCGAGCGTCATCGTGATCGATCGTGCCGAGACCGGCGAAGCCGATCAGCCGATGCACCTGCGGTTCCGTTCCCCCGCCAACCTCGTGCTCGAAGGAGAGCTGGCGCGAACCAAGCTCGGCGCGACCTCGTTCACGATCCGCCGCCTCGCGCCGGCGGAGGCCATCCGGGACAACCGGCCCGAGACTCGACCGGAGATCCGGCCGCTCAAGAACGGCGAGTGCTGGGACGAGAAGATCTTCACGCGGGGTGGCTGCGACGCCTCGCGGCTGCCTGGCACCGAGTATCGCGTCCGGATTCCGGGCCCGAAGATCGAGGCGATCCACGTGCTCGACGCGTCGGCGGGCAGCGAGCTTCCGGTCGCGACCTTCGCCCAGGGTGTCATCCACCTCCAGCGCGGCGATCAGGATGCCTATGTCTCGACCAAGGTCGGCATGTACTCGACCAGGATCCCGGCCGCCGGTCAGCCGGCGATCCACGTGGTGCTGATCGACGGCGCCGCACCTGCGAAGCCGACGGTGACGAAGGCGGGTGCGGAGTGCAGGGTCGACGTCGCGAGCGTGGGCCCGGCGCGCGACCCCGCCCCCTTCGTGTTCACCGTGGATGACCGCTGTGGTCAGGCCGAAGATCCGCGCACCGGCCCCGCGGCCCCCGACCTCGCCGGCCTCGCCGCCGGCAAGCTGATCCCGGTCGGTGGAGTCCCGAGCCGCAAGAGCCGCAACGGCATGGGCTGCTGCGATGCCGGCGCCGGCGCCGGATCGTCGGGCGTGCTCGCGATCCTCGTCCTCGGCGCGCTGCGGCGGCCTGACCCTACCGGCGCGCGCGCCGGAGGACATCGGCGAACTGCGCGGCGATGACGCGGCGATCGAACCGGTCGACCTTGCTCGCGCTGAACGAGGGGCGGGTCCGCTGGTCCGGCGAGCTCGCCACGAAGGCTCGCACGGAGCGCTCGAGCGAGGCGGCGATCGCCTCCTCGTCGCGCGGCGCGATCACCTCGCCGAGTCCATGATCGCGCACCAGCCGGGTGAGCGCACCCTCGGGGGACAAGGTCAGGATCGGTCGGCCGAGGAACATCAGCTCGAAGATCTTGGCGGGATAGATGTGCTCGACGTTCGGGACATCGTCGAGGATGCACAGCGTGAGGTGGCTCGCCGCGAGGTCGCGCATCACCGTGGCGTGGGGGCGATAGCCGAGCCGGCGCACGCCGAGCTCCTCGCTGCCTTCGAACGCGGCGGCCTCGGTGTCGACGATCCGGCCGATGAACCGGACGTCGACGAGCTTGGCGAGCTCGGGCTCACGCGCGTGGAGCCGCCGTAGTCCGCCGAGGAAGCCGACGGCCGAGGTCAGCTTGAACACCGTGCCGCCGTAGGTGATGACGAAGCGATCCGACGGTGGCGCCGGCAGATCGTCCGGGAAGTCCTCCGGATCGAAGCCGTTCGGGATGAACTCGACGCGAGCCGGATCGAGCCACGCGAACTTGTTCAGCAAGTTCTCCCGAAACTCCTCGGTGGCCGTCGTGACCATGTGGGCGGCTCGCAGCACCGAGGCCTCGAGGGCATCGCCGAGGAACGCCCCGAGCCTGGAGCCCATCATCTCGTACATCTCGCGATAGGTGCTCCACTCGTCACGGTAGTCGAGGACCACGGCCACGCTGGGGCGCGCGCGCGCGAGCGGTGCGAGCATGAACTGCGAGAACGGCGGCGCGCTGATGACGACCGCGTGATCCTTGCCGGTGGCGAGCCGGCGCGCGAGCGCGAGCTGCGCGGCGGGCTGCCAGAGCACCTGGGGGTCGGGCACGAGCAGCTGCTTGGCGATCCCGGTGGCGCGCTTCATCAGCCGGCGCCGCAGGGTCGGCTTGACGTCGGCGCTGGCCGTCCAGGCGGCCTGCTTCACCTGATACCCCGGCTCGAACGTCCGGGCCCGAACGATCTCCATCCCCGGCGGCAGGTCGCGCGACAGGGTCTCGTCGAGCACCGGGACCGACGGGTTCGACACCGTCAGGATCGACGGGGTCACTCCGTTGCGCGGAAGGTACTTCGCCAGCTTGAGCATGCGCTGGACTCCCGCTCCCCCGACCGGCGGGAAGGCGTACGCCACGAGCAGCACACGAAGGTCCTCCGCCATCCAGCACGTCAAAGATACCGCGGACCCGGGGCGCTCGGCGGCGATCGCCATCGCGATCGCGTGATAGGCTTGGAGCATGGGATCCGACGAGATCCGGCGACGTGAGGATAACGAGCGGCGGGCGTTCTCGAAGGTCGGCAACGAGGGACGCGCGGTCGTCGAGGACGACGCGAACCTGTTGCTGCCGGAGGAGACGATCGAGCGCTACGGCGCGCGGTTGCGCGGAGATGCGCCACCACGAACGCCGCTCGAGCAGATGTTCGCGTTCATCGGGCCCTCGCTCGAAGGCAAGAAGGTCCTCGAGATCTGCTGCCACACCTGCGAGTTCGGCGCGATCCTCGCCCGACTCGGGGCCGACGTGACCTCGGTCGACATCGCCGAGCCGCTGGTCGCGATCGCCGAGCGTCGCGCCTCGGTCAACGGGGTCACGGATCGGCTGAAGCCAGCGGTGATGTCGGTCCACGAGATGACGTTTCCCGACGCGACGTTCGACATCGTGTTCGGCAAGGCGGCGCTTCACCACCTCGATCTCGGAGCCGCGCGCCGCGAGATCTTCCGGGTGCTCAAGCCGGGCGGCGTCGCGGTGTTCAGCGAGCCGGTCTCGCTGTCGCCCAGGTTGTCGTCGCTGCGCGAGCGCATCCCGGTCACGCCGAACCGCGAGTCCCCCGACGAGCGTCCGCTGACGCCCGACGATCTCGACACGTTCTGCCAGCCGTTCAGCGCGCGCCAGGATGTCTACTACCGGCTGTTCTCGCGGCTCGATCGCCTGGTCCCGAGCACCCGGTTCGGGATCCTGATGAGCCAGCTCGATCGCGCGCTCATGCAGTCCATGCCGATGCTGCGCCGGGCGGCCGGTCAGGCCGCGTTCGTCGTCACTCGCTGAGCGCGCCGCGCATCACGTCGGGCCATCGCGCCGGGTCGGCGCCGTGCTGCGCGAGGAATCCGTGGACCCAGCGCTCCAGGCCCCACGCGAAGCACACGCTGTGCATCGGGCCACCACCCGGTAGCGTGCAGTTGAACGCCTTGCCGAAGAAGTCGCCGTGATAGTTGAACGAGCCGACGGCGAGCCGGCCCTGGTCCGGCAGCAGCAGCGAGATCTCGTACTTGGTATCGGAGCTGAGCTGGAAGTACGTCTTGGCCCCGGCATCGGGTGCGATGAAGAACGGATCGCTGGCGGTCCTGATCTCGGCGGCCAGCTGGTGATCCTCGAGGAACTGCTGGAACAGCGCGATCGCCTTCGCACGCTCGGCGAGGATCTGCTCGCGCGCACCGAGGAACACGACCTCGCGCATCGTGAAGTCCCACAGCCGCCGCAGGTCGCTCGTGTTCGATGACTCGTAGCGGAAGCACTTGCCGACCATCTCGTAGACGACCGGCGCTTCCGGCAGCACGCGATCGCGGTTGGCGTAGTAGGCGTGGTAGCAGACGGCCGGCGACAGACAGGCCTCGGGCGTCACCATGTCGCCGAGCGCGTCGGGGTCGAGCGTCTCGCGATCGTGGTGGCGCGCACGGAAATGCTCGACTCGGGAGGGCTCCTCGGGCAGGTGCGCCGCGAAGGTGACGCTCTGCGGAAACGACCGGAAGTAATCGCAGCGCGCCAGCACGGTCGTCGGGATCAGGGTCGGCGCGCGCATCCCCGCTGGACGCCAGTGCTTGCCGAACTCGGCGAACCGGCGGTCGAAGTACTCGAACAGCTGCAGCGGGACACCCGACAGCAGCCCCAGGCCAGGCCCCTCGAACTCGATGCCGTCCACGGCACCTCCGCGGAACACCGGCGCATCCATGTAGGAGCTGCGGTACGCGATCTTGCGTTCGAGGCTGCGCAACGTCTTCTGGGTCAGCTTCGCGCGCGCAAGCGCGGCCTCCGCCAGCTGGTCGGCCTCGGCGGTCGGGGCATCGAACTCCAGCGTCCGCGCCGTCGTGAACCGGACGTTCGAGATGGTCCTCGACAAGAACGCCAGCTGCTTCTCGATCTCCTCCTGCGCCATCTCGGTCGCAGGACCCGCCAGCTCCACGACCACCCGCTTGCGCTCGCTCATGCTTGACGATCTCGGATCAGTCGCTCGAGCGCGCGCACCGTGCGCGCCTGGACGAAGGCCTCGTCCGGCAGCGTCACGGCGAACGCCTCCTCGAGCTCCACGAGCAGCTGGAGGGCCTGGATCGAGGACAGGCCGGCCTCGAAGATGTCCTGGTCGGAGCCGAGCACGGAGATCTTCGCGAGCTGACAGATCGTTTCGACGATCCTGCGCTCGGTATCGTCCCGATGCTCGGAATCGGTGGCCGCATCCGCCGCGATCACTTGGCGCCCTCGGCCGTGGACGGCAGGTCGGTGACGATGGGTCGCGGCAGGGCGCCGACCTTGCGAGCCGGGTTCCCGGCGACCATGCTGTACGGCGAGACATCGCTCATCACGACCGCACCGGCCGCGACGACGCTGCCCTCACCGAGCGTGACGCCCGGGCAGATGATCGAGGTGCGGCCGATCCAGACGTTGTCCTCGATGGTGACCGGCTTGACGCTGTCGGGATCCGGCGGCATCCCGGCCTTGCGCGCCTCGGGATCGCTGGGATGGCCAGGCGAATCGAAGATGTAGACGCCGGTGGCGATCCGGCAATCGTTGCCGATCGAGACCTGCTTGGCGATCGTGATCACCGCCATGTGGTTGATCGTGGTGTTGTTGCCGACGCGGAACACCGGCCTCTGCGGCAGGCGCGATCCGAAGTTGATGCTGATCTTGCCGTCGAGCACGACGTTGTCACCGAGAATGATGTCCCCGCGACCACGCACCCAGTGGAGGAACGTGCCGGTGTGGAAGTTGGCTCCGTACTGCTTGCAGTACGCCTTGAACAGCGGCTCGCACACGAAGACGCGCACGCCGAAGTGGTAGAGCGCTCGGGTCGCCAGCACGCCCTGCAGCACCGGCACCACGACGACCTGCGGCGCGGGAACGCTGATCGCGCGAACGGTCCGGAGCGCCCCGCGGGCCGCGCGCGCGAGCGGGTTCCCCGACGCCGCCAGGAAATGGAACAACGAAGCCATGACGCTTTCCCACGCTATCACAGCCAGCCGGCGCACCACGGTCGCGAGGCCGGAACGGTCGGGGATGGCCGCATGCCGATGCCGCGTCGGGCGTGCGCACCGGTCAGTGACAGCTCGCGAGCTCGAGCAGTTGCTGACGTGCCCGCTCCCAGGCTGCCTCGTCGGTCGGCCAGGCCGGCGGGTCTCCCTTGCGTGCATCGCCGAGCGCGCGGGGCACCAGGTCCGCGGCGAGCCGCGCGGTCGCCACTGGATCACAGCGCGCCGCGAGCTCCAGCAGCGCGCGATCCTGGAGGCCGCGCCGGATCGAGGCGAGCCGCAGGGTCCGCTGGCAGCCGTCCGGCGCGGGCAACGCGAGGACCCCGTCGAAGTTGCCGCGGTCCTCGCTGTCGGTGAAGCTCACCGAGTCGATGCTGGGATCGAGCGCGCGGCCGGGGAGCGGCCCGCCCTTGCGGTTGTGGCGATCGTGCCAGTAGAGCGCGTCCCACACGTACCAGACCGGAATCTTCCACCGCCAGGCGATCCAGCCCCAGGTCCGCGTCCCCGGGGATTCCGCATCGAGCGTCATCGCGCCCGCGATCGGGGGCAGGCCGTTGTACGTCCAGCGCTCGTGGCGATCTCCGGTCAGGTGCGCCGCGTTCCACGAGATGTACAGGTCGATCAGATCGCCGTACTCGGGCCGGGGCGCATCGGTGACCGCGAACTGGAACGTCCCCGGGCCACCGCCGGCGGCGCGGACCGCCTCGGCGAGCGCCCGGACCTTGGCGCGGGCCTCGGGGGTGCGTGGCTCGTCGATCGGGATCGCGAACGGGACGGCCCCGGTGCCGGTGGTCGCCGCGATCCACGCGCGCACGACCTCGCCGACCTTCGCCGGGTCATCGGGGATGAGCGCGGGGACGTGCGGGAAGCCGGCGAGCAGGTCCTTGCGCGTGGCGTAGGTCTCGACGGACATGTCGGGTGACAGCATCACGCCGTGGTCGCGGAACATCGCGATGCACGACCGCTCGGCGGCGGTCGGAGCGCCCGCGTTCGCCGCCGCCGGCTGGTCGGTGCGGCCCTGCGCCCAGGCCAGCTCGCGCGGATCCTCGTACGCCCACACGTCGAGCCGCGGCGGCGGCAGCGTGACCTGTTTGATCGTCAGCGTGACCGGGATCCGCTGGGTCGCCACCACCAGCTCGCCCTCGCGCACGCCGGGCGCGGCATCGCGCGGGATCGCCAGCTCGAAGTAGGCCGGATCGGTGGCCGGCGCCGCGGAGGGTGTGAGGCCGTCGGGGTACCGCCCGGCGCCCTGGGATCCTCCGTACATGTCCGTCGAGGGCTGGCGCACGACGTGGAGGTCGACCGCGAACCCTTGCACGGCCAGCTTCGGATCGGTGAGCTGCAGCGTCGCGCTGCCCGGAGCGCGATGAAACACCTGGATGCCGATCGTCTCGCCACGGGCCGCGACCAAGGTCACCTTCGTGCCGTCGAACCACGGCGACGTGGCCGGCAAGGGATCGCCGGATCGCCAGCGCGTCGACTCGCCGAGAACCTGTAAGGGCGGCCCCGAAGTTTTCCGGCAACCGGCACACGCGATGCACCACGCGAGGCCAATGACTCCGAAGCTGCGACCGAAGTCGTGGGATCTCGGTGCTGCCACGGTGGGACGAATGGTACCCGAACCCACGGCTGCCGCACCTGGGCGCCCGCCCGAGCGCCGACGCACGGACCACCGGATCGCCGCCAGCACGCGCGCCACCCCGCTCCCGATCATCGCGTTCGCGAAGGACTGGCGCAGCGATCACACCTCCAACCACCACATCCTGCGCGAGCTCGCGAAGACCCGACGCGTGGTCTGGCTCAACTCGGTCGCCACCCGGACGCCACAGCTCTCGAGTGCGCGAGATCTCGCCACGATCCAGCGCAAGCTCCGCGAGGTCCTGCGTGGCGCGCAGCGGGTCGAGCACGATCTGTGGGTCACCACACCGCTGGTGCTGCCGTTCCCTCACAGCCCGGCGGCGCGCGCGATCAATGGTTGGCTGCTGCGCGGGCTGGTACGCATGCTGCGGCTGCAACTCGGCATCGAGCGGTTCGCCCTCTGGACGTTCCTGCCCAACGTCGGCGACTACCTCGGCACGCTCGGCGAGGACCTCGCCGTCTATTACTGCGTCGACGAGTGGTCGATGTTCAGCTACCTCGATCGAGCCGCGACGATCGCGGCCGAGACCGCCGTGCTCCACCGGGTCGATGCGGTGTTCGCGGTCAACCCGGCGCTCGCCGCGGCCAAGCGCGTGGTGTGCCCCGCAACGTTCGTGGCGGCGCACGGCGTGGATCACGCGTTGTTCGCGCGCGCGCTCGACCCGGCCACCGAGATCCCGGCGGACCTCGCGGCGCTGCGGGGGCCACGCATCGGGTTCTACGGCACGTTGCGCGAGTGGGTCGACCTCGAGCTGATCGCGCAGATCGCTCGCGCGAGGCCGCGGTGGTCGCTCGCGCTCGTGGGCCAGCAGCTGTCGGACTGCTCGGCGCTGCATGGCATCCCCAACGTGCACCTGCTCGGACAGAAGCCGCACGCCGCGCTGCCCGGGTACTGCAAGGGCTTCGACGTCGGCATCATTCCCTACCGGATCGACGAGCGCATGGCGTTCGTCAATCCACTCAAGCTCCGCGAGTACCTGTCCGCGGGACTGCCGGTCGTCTCGACGCCGGTGCCCGAGGTCGAGCAGTTCTCGCAGCGTCACCTCTGTCAGATCGCGCGCGACCCGGAGTCCTTCGTCGCGGCGATCGAGCTCGCCCTCGGCCGGACGGGCCGCGCAGAACGGATCGCGAGATCGGACGCGATGCAGTCCGAGACCTGGGCCGCACGCGTCGTCGACGTGGCACGGCGCGTGGACGAGATCGCCGCACGAAAGGCAACGAGGGCCCACCGATGACGAACGTACCCACCGCACGCTTCAGGGCCGGCATGGTCGGCGCCGGCAACATCTCGGAGTTCCACATCGCGGCGATCCGGGCGCTGCCCGAGGTCGAGCTCGTCGGAGTCTACGATCTCGATCACGGGCGTGCGCTGGCTACCGCCGAGCGCTGGGGCACGCGCGCGTTCGACAGCTTCGACGATCTCGTGGACGCCGGCGCGAACGTGATCCACGGCCTGACGCCGCCGTCGTCCCACACCTCGGTCGCCCGCGCCGCGCTCGAGCGAGGCTGTCACGTGCTGATCGAGAAGCCGGTCTCCGAGGACGAGGATGACGCGCTCGACGTCGGACAGCTGGCGAAGGCCAAGGGCCTCACCGTCAGCGTCAATCACTCGCTGCTGTTCGATCCCCAGATCCGCAGGGCGCTCGAGACGGTGCGCTCGGGGGCGCTCGGCGAGGTCGTCGCCGTCGACATCCTGCGTGGCTCCGAGTACCCGCCGTACGAAGGCGGACCGCTGCCGCCCTGGTTCCGCGAGGCCGGCTATGCGTTCCGCGACCTCGGCGTCCACTGCATGTACCTGATGCAGGAGCTGCTCGGGCCGATCGAGAACGTGGAGGGCGACTGGCGCTCGCTCGGCGGCGAGCCCAACCTGCCCTTCGACGAATGGCGCGCCACCGTCAGCTGCAAGCGCGGGCTCGGCCAGTTCCAGCTGACGTGGAATGCCAGGCCGATGCAGAGCCAGCTGATCATCCACGGCACCAAGGGCCTGCTGCGCGTCGATCTGTTCGCGATGTTCAACAGCCGCCGCCGCACCACGCCGTTGCCGAAGGCCGCCGAGCGCCTCGTCAACGCGATGGCCGATTCGTTCCAACCGCTGGTCGAGGTCCCGCTGGGCGTCTACAAGTTCATCCGCAAGGAGGTCCAGTCGTACCAGGGCCTGCGCGACCTCGTGGCCGACTTCTACAGCCGGCTCGCGGCCGGGGAGCCGCCGAGCGTGACGATCGAGGACGCTGCTGCCGTGGTGCACTGGGTCGAGAAGATCGCGCGCGCCGCCGAGGCCGATCACGCGGCTCGGCTCGCGAGGTTCCCGCTCTCGGAGCGCGTGCCGTTCCTCGTCACCGGTGCGTCTGGCTCGCTGGGCAAGGCCACGGTGAATCGGCTGCTCGCCGAGGGCCACCGCGTCCGGGCGTTCGTGCGCCGGATGCCGCGCGACCGCCAGGAAGGCGTGGAGTACGCGTTCGGCAACCTCGGCGATCTGGCCGCGATCGACCGCGCGGTGAACGGCGCCCGGACCGTGATCCACGCCGGGGCCGCGATGAAGGGCGGCTGGCCCGAGCACCAAGGCGGGACCGTCGTCGGGACCCGCAACGTGATCGAGGCGTGCAAGAAGCACGGGGTCCACCAGCTCGTCCACATCTCTTCGATGTCGGTCATCGACTGGGCTGGCTCGGCCGGCAGGTTGGCGGTCGACGAGCGCGCGGCGCTCGAGCCACGCGCCGAGGAGCGTGGCGCCTACACCCGCGCGAAGCTCGAGGCCGAGCAGCTGGTGTCTGCCGCCGCGGGGCAGGGCCTGCCGTGCGTGATCCTGCGCCCCGGCCAGATCTTCGGTGGCGGGATCCCGCTCGTCACGGGCGCGGTCGCGCGCGGCGCCGGTAGCCGCTGGCTCGTGCTCGGCGACGGCACGCTGGAGCTGCCGCTCGTCCACATCGACGATGTGGTCGAGGCGATCGTGGCCTCGGTGCACCGGCGGATCACCGACGGCAGCATCATCCAGCTGATCGATCCCGAACCTGTCACCCAGCGCGACGTTCTCGAGCTCGCTGGTGGCGGACGCACGATCGTCGCGATCCCGCGTGCGGTGGTGTTCGCGCTCGGTAAGCTCAGCGAGTACCCACTCAAGGCGATCGGCAAGCAGAGCCCGATCGCCGGCTATCGGCTGAGGTCGGCGCTCGCCCGGCTGCACTACCATAGCGATCGCGCCTCGCGCCTGCTCGGTTGGATGCCGCGCTCGAGCCTGCGCGCGCGGATCAAGCAGGGCCAAGGTTAGGCACCGCGGGCACCTCGCACCGACCACGTTCGACGAGTCGGTGATCCAGCCGCTCCGGTTGACAAGCCACGGTCACCCGGACAACCTAGGTACCTTGCGTGCGCGCCGTGCCCTGATCGGTTTGCTTGCGGTCGCAGCGTGCCCCGCACCACAAGCCACGATGCCCCCGGCGGCGACGTCGAAGGAGTCCACCTCCTCGTGCCGCATCGCCCGCGGCTGCAGTGGGTACCTCGAATCGGATCGCTTCCAGTTCCAGGTCCGGGACCCGGGAAGCCTTGACCACGCGACGCTCGAGCTCGCAACGCCCTGGAAGACGACGAGCGTCTCGACCGGAGTGACGACCAAGATGTTGATGAGCGTGCCGTCGCAGGAGACGGGCTCGATCCAGTACGAGCTCGGCGTGTGGAGCTTCGAGGTGGACTGGAACAGCGACACGCTCGATCCGACCACGGCGGAAGGTCGTGCTCAGATCGCGCGGCCGTGGCAGCTCACCTCGAAGCCGATCGGCCTCGTCGCGATGTGGAGGCCCAGCGCGCAAGATGTCGTGACCATCAGGGAACGGATGGTCGCGGCTTGGAACCGCGTGATCGAGGGGAAGACGCCAGCTCGCGTGACGAGTACTGGGTTCACCAGCGATGACAACGGCCTCGTGGTCGGCGGCACCGCGACTCTCCGGGTCAGCGTCGAGAACACGGGTGACAGCACGGCGGTCGACGTGACCGCCACGAGCCGAAGTAGCCTGCCGCAATTGCACAACTTGAACTTCGCGTTCGGCAACCTGCGCCCCGGCCGGAAGGCCTCCAAGTCGGTGACGGTCACCCTGCCCGCGACGACGGTTGGTGAGGGCGCGACCGTCGTGCTCACGTTCAGCGAGGCTACCGGCCATGAGCCCGCGGAGCTGACCCAGAAGCTCGGGTTCAACAAGAAGGCCGCGTTCAAGAAGGCCAAGTGTCCGGAAGGCACGTTCTCGCGCGAGCGGTACGACAAGAAGCGCGCGAAGCTGCAGAAGGCACTTGATGATGGCTCGATGACGCAGGACGAGTTCGACACCTACGATGCCGAGCTCATACGCTGTCTGGACTGATGCATGGCGGGTTACGAAGGCACCGTCGTTCTGAACTACCGCCTCGTGCGCAAGCTGGGCGAAGGCGGATTCGGTGCCGTGTTCCTCGCCGAACACACCGAGCTCGGCCGCAAGGTGGCGTGCAAGATCCTGCACCGCGAGTTCGCCGACAAGGCTGACATCGTCGAGCGGTTCTTCCGCGAGGCCCGAAGCGTCTGCGCGATCGGCCATCGCGCGATCGTTCAGATCGAGAACTTCGGACGGCTCCCCGACGGTGAACCGTTCTACTTGATGGAGTACTTGTCGGGCGAGTCGCTCGCGGATCGGATCAAGCGTCGGCCGCTTCGGGTGGAAGAAGCGCTCGCCGTGTTCGAGCCGGTCGCGAGTGCCCTCGCCGCCGCCCACGCCAAGCAGATCATCCATCGCGATCTCAAACCCGAGAACATCATGATCCGCGAGGAGCGGGGCATGATCGTCGACGTCAAGCTGCTCGATTTCGGCGTCGCGAAGCTCGCGCAAGAAGCCGACGCCGTGCGGTCCCGTTCGGGTGTTCCGATGGGCACGCCGTCCTACATGCCACCCGAACAGGCGCGTGACGCCAAGCACGTCGACGAGCGCGGCGACGTCTACTCGTTCGCCGCAACGATGTATGCGGCGTTCGCCGGTCGTCCGCCCTTCGTCGCCGATAGCGTTGCCGGCGTGATCCTGAAGGTGCAGGTCGAGTCACCGCCGCCGCTGCGGCAACTTGCGCCGCACGTGCCTGGCCGCCTGCAACAAGTCCTCGAGCGATGTCTGGCCAAGGAGCCACAGCGCCGCCCGCCGACGATCCACGAGGCGTGGGGAGCGATCCGTGCGGCCTCCGGGGTGTCTGCGAGCCCCGCTCCGGCTCACCTGCATCCCGGCGTGGCGGTCACCCTACCCGATGATGCGAGTCTTCCGACGGTTCCGCCGGGCGCCGCCGCGCACGTCGCGACCACGCTCGGCTCGTCGGCCGGGCAGCAGTCGCACGCGAGCTCCAAGCGCAATCGCTGGATCTGGATCACGGGGCTCGTCGCGGTCAGCGGCGCCGGGCTCGCGGTTGCCGCGCTGGTTGGCTTCGGCGGCTCGGGCTCGGGCTCGGGCTCAACGCTGACGTCGCGTGTGGCCATCGATGCGGCGATCGTGAGCCAGACCATCGCCGTGGACGCCGCGCCCGCACCGACGCTCGATGCGTTCGTTGTCCCCGTCGAGCCATCGGATCCGGTCGTGACAGCAGACATCACACCCACCGTCACGCGGCCGCAACCCGCCAAGAACCGGCCCCACAAGCCGGATCCACCGAAACCCGATCCAGCCAGGCTTGATCGACCCAAGCCTGCTCGCACCGCGACTGATCCGCCGGCGCTGGATTGCTCGGTGGACAGCTTCGCCAGGATCTACAACGCCGCGAGCCCGCCCGACACCGAAGTGAATGCGGCGCTGGCCCGGCTCAAGCAGTGTCAGTCACAGCTGCCCCCCGAGCAGTTCAAGCTGATCCAGCGGCAGCTCGTCGGCAAGCTGTAGCGCCGGGGGCAACTCGGAGCTGGCTCGGCCAGTCAAGGAGCGCATGAGGCCAACACGCTCGCTCGCGCTGCTCGCCCTCGTCGCCACGAGTGCAGCCGCGCACGCCGAGGAGCCAGACGATCGCGGGCAACCCTTGGCGGTCGAGGCAGTCCCTGCGGTGGACCGCACGCCGGATGGCAAGCGCGAGCCGACCGGGCGCTTCGAGATCGGCGCCGGCTTGTCGTCGGACGAGGGCTTCGTCGCGCACGCGGCGGTCGCGCAGGACGATCTGTTCCACACCGGGCAACAACTCTCGCTGTCGGCCGACATCTCCGCGCTGCGCCAGCGCTTCGTCATCACGCACGACATCCCGACGTTGTTCGGGACCGGCCTGGCCCTGCGCACCGAGCTGTTCAGCGCACGACGCAGCTACCCCGGCTTCACGCGCGAGGGCACAGGCGGCGCCGTCACGCTCGCCCACCAGCTCGATCGTTCGACGCGGATCTACGCGCGCTACCGGCTCGAGCACGTCTCGATGGACCTCGGCGCGCCCGAGCTGAACGGGATGGCCGCGCGGCTGCTCGACGGCAACCTCGGCGACGGAACGATCGCCACCGTGACCGGCGGGATCGTGCACGACACGCTCGACCAGCACGCGCTGCCGCTGCACGGCACCTACCTCCATCTGTTCGCGGAGCGCGCGGATCGCCAGCTCGGCTCGGAGTACGACTTCGACCGGTTCGGCGCGGTGGCAGATCA
The DNA here is from genome assembly GCA_018262455.1 of Deltaproteobacteria bacterium. The sequence goes on from JAGSPR010000017.1 coordinate 29,247, forward strand.
CGCGCGCTCGCTCGGTCCATTCACGTTGCGGCTGCACGGTCATGCCACGTACGTACGCACGCTCGGATCGCAGGGCAGTAACCTCGCGGCGATCGGTCGGGTGGAGCTCGAGCTGCCGGTGTGGCGACGCGCCGGACTCTCGATCGCCGGGTTCGTCGATGCCGGCGTGCGTTCCAACGAGGATGCGAGCTGGGGCCCGATCGCCTCCTCGCTGCAGCGCTCCGTGGGCCTGTCGATCATCTGGCGCAGCCCGCTCGGCCCGCTGCGCTTCGATGTGGCATTCCCGCTCGACGGCAAGGACCGAGATCGCCAGTTCCTGCTCAACTTCGGCGTGCCGTTCTGAGCGCCGGCCGGGGTGAGCTCAGCCGGTGATCGCGCGCGCCACCCGGATGCCGTCGAGCGCCGCCGACACGATGCCGCCCGCGAACCCGGCGCCCTCGCCACACGGATAGAGCCCCGCCACATCGGGGGACTCGAGCCGCACGGCATCGCGCGGCACGCGCACCGGCGATGACGTCCGCGACTCGACGCCGACGAGCACGGCCTCGGAGGTGACGAAGCCGCGCATCTGACCCTCGAACGCGGCGAGGGCCTCGCGCAGCCGAGCGGCGAGCGGAATCCCGATGGTGTCGAGCACGGCGCCCACGTCGCCGGCGGCGAGGCCGGGCTGGTAGCTCGAGGCCGGCACCGTCGAGGAGGGCTTGCCACGGAGGAAGTCGGTGACGCGCGTGGCTGGAGCTCGCAGCTCGCCTCCGCCGGCCGTGGCCGCGGCACGCTCGAGCCGGCGCTGGAGCTCGACGCCGCCCGTGGGCGTGGTGAGCCCGAGGCGGGCGAGATCCGCGAGCTCGACCGAGACGACGAGGCCCGAGTTCGCGAACGGCGAGTCGCGGCGAGACAGGCTCATGCCGTTGACGACCACGCCATCCGGTTCGGTGGCCGCCGGGACGATCCATCCGCCAGGACACATGCAGAACGAGAACGCGCCTCGCTTGTCGGCGGGCGTGAAGGCCAGCTTGTAAGGCGCCGGGGGGAGCTTCGGGTGTCCGGCGGCGCGGCCGTACTGGATCTGATCGATCAGCGGCTGCG
>JAGSPR010000418.1 GCA_018262455.1 Deltaproteobacteria bacterium
CGAAGGCGAAGGCGAATCCGGACCTGAAGGGCGATTCGGCGCGAGGAGTGGCCGCCCGCGCGTGCGAGCAGAGCTCGATGCAGCTCGCGATCGACGCGCCCGCCGGTGCCATGCCGGGCGAGCTCCACGTCAAGCGGGTCGAGCTGTTCGACGAGACCGGCGCCTCGCTCGGGGAGCTCACGGCCAGCGCTCCGACCAGGTGGTTGGATCTCGAGTCGTACGTGCCGTGGGATCAGCGCATCGAGCCAGGGCACGAGCTGGCCGTGAGTTACGCGCTCAGCCAGCCCAGCTGGCGCGGGGTGAACGACCGCTGGAACAAGACGTATGTGGTCAAGGCCGTGATCTCCGTCGGCGGCGCGGATCAAACGGTGCAGCAGAGCGTCGAGGTCAGCGCGCCGACGAGCCTGCCCCCCGGCGTCAAGACCTAGCGACGACGACGCGGTCGGCTACCTCAGAGGGTCTCGAGGAACGCGATCAGGGCGGCGCGATCGGAGTCGTCGAGGTGGGTCCCCGCCGGATGACCGGGGATAGGTCCCGGTCCGAGCCGGCCCGCGGCGTATCCCGGTTGCAGACGTGCCGGCGAGATCAGCTCCGCCAGCGAGGAGATCGAGCCGTCGTGAAGATACGGCGCGCCCTCGCCGACGCGCACGAGCGGAGGAACCCGGTACGTGCCGGTGCCACGCCCGCGCCCGGTGGCGAGTGCCGGATTCGTCCCGATCGCCGCCGCCGCGATCGTGCGCCCGCCGTACGCCGCGTTCTCATGACAGCTCCGGCAATGCTCGTCGAACACCGCCGCGCCGTGCCTGGCACTGGGGCCCGGACGGACCGCGCGCGCCGGTGGTTCGAGCGAGTACAAGTACATCGCGAGCGCCCACGCGAGTGCGCGCGGCGGCCGGATCAGCGTGTGGTTGGAATCGGTCAGCTGGGTGTCCTGGCGGATCGCCAGCGCGAGTGGGCTGTCGTGCCGGATCGTCCCGGCCTGCGTCAGCCAGCGCTGATCACGGACGCCCCACAGATCGGGAATCGTCACCGGATCCTCGTCGTCGTCCTCGGTGACATCCGCGCGCCCGGGGCCCCAGCTCGCCATCCGGCGCGCGAGCTGTGGATCGAGCGGCGCACCGGTCTCGAGGTGGAACGCGAGCCGCAGCCGGCCGTAGTCGAACGCTCGCCGCGCCGCACCCACCACCAGCGCGCCGTCCTTCACCGTCGTGTGGCAGATCGCGCACGTGATGCCCACCCGGGTCTCGCCATCGACGTTCTTGAACACGACCAGCCCGGGAACCCCGCCATCTGCCGTGCGCTCGACCCCGACGGCCGCGGCCACCTCCGGCCGGGTCAGCCCCCACTCCATGGCCACCTCGGCGCGCATCGGATACTCGAAGAACACGCGACGCCCGAGCGCCACCCAGCCGGCCATCGTCGTGGGCTCCTTGCCGTCCCACAGCGGCGCCGCGAGTGCGTCTGGAATCTCGCCGTGCGCGAGTCGAGCAGCGAGCGCGGCCGTCACCAGCTGTGCGCGTGGATTCCACGCGGGCAACCGGTCCCAGCCTGCCGAGCCGAGCCCGTACGAGGCCAGCCGCTGTCGCGAGTACAGGTTGCCGTGGTTGGTGAGCGAATGCTCGAGTGCCGCGCGCCGGTAGGGCGTGTCGTCGAGGAACCGCCTCGCTTCGCGGGCCATCCAGTCATCGGACCACGCGGCAGGCGACGCCGGCTCGCCACGACCACGCTCGTCAGGCTCGGGTGCCGGCCTGCTCGAGCATCCCCCGATCGCGGCAAGCACCGCGATCGTCGTCGGGAGGGCCACGCCGCGCATCGGTTTGCCAGGATCGCTGACCGCCGCGACGGCTGTCGAGCGATTTCGACCTACGACCGAGGCATGCGTCTTGCTGCTTGTTGATTCGTTCGATCACTCGCTGCTGCTCTCCCCCACGATCGACGTCGACCACGGAGGACGTCATGAGAGTCAATCTCGCAATCACTGCCTGCACGCTGCTGCTCGGAAGAATCGCCTCGGCGGGCTCGACCGGCTCGACCGGCGAGCCGGCCGAAGACGCGGCGCGCAACGTCACCGAGACCTACTTCGCATTCGATTCGTCGCTGCTCGATCCCGCGTCAGCTGCCAAGCTTGCCGCTGCCGCCGACGAGCTGCGGCAAAACCCCGACGCCAGGATCCTGGTGGCGGGCTTCGCCGATCCGATCGGAGCCTCGGACTACAACCTGGGGCTGTCGATCCGCCGCACCGAGGCGGTCCGCGAAGCGCTCGAGGGGATCGGCGTGAACCCCGATCGGATGGTGTTCGCGTTCTACGGCGAGGACGGCCCGCGACGAGAGAGCCATGCCCTCGATCGGCACGTCAGCATCCAGCTCACCCGGGAGCCGCTGCACGCCATCATCGGTCGCACGCTGCCCCAGGCGACGGCGCTGCTGTGGAACAAGCCCGTCACCGCCGCCGAGCTCACAGCGCCCCCGATCCCCGTCGCGACGCGATGACCGTCGACGAGCCCGCTGTGCCCGATCGACACATGGCCCACCCGGTGCGCGCCTTTGCGCTCGGTGCGAGATGTTCGAAGTCGAGGCACGGATCTCCGTCCATCGCGTTCAGCTAACCCCAGGGTTCGCCTGAGATGATCCCGAGATCGCGAGCCGCTTGTGCGAGGTCGAGGCGCAGCGACGAAACGCTACGGGCGGTAACGTGAGGAGCAGCAACGAAGAGATCGCGCAAGCGGCGACGCGAGGGTCAGCTCAGGTGAACCCTGGGGTTAGACCAGGACGGCGTCTCGAGCGCGTCGCGAAACAGCACCCTTCGCACCGGTTCGCTCGAGCACCGGAGGCGGCGACGGGCAGTCGGCGACGGCGTGCGGTTCGTTCGACGCCGGGGCCGCGTGGGCGGAGTGGTCGCTCGCCACGCCATCGCGCGAGGCCTCGAGCCTCCGGTGCAACGACCTGCGATCGATCCCGAGGATGCGCGCGGCGTGCGTCTTGTTCCCGCCGACGCCAGCGAGCACCTGGCGAACGTAGCGGCGTTCCAGCTTGCTGAGGGTGATCATCTCGCCCGGCGACTCGGTCGTGATCACGAGCTTCGAGATCTGGTGTTCCCGGATCTTCTCCGCCAGATCCTCGACGGTGATCACGTCGAGCCGGCACAGCGCGACCGCGCGCTCCATGCAGTTCTCGAGCTCCCGGACGTTGCCCGGCCAGTCGTAATCCATCAGCCGACGCGCGGCGGGCCCCGAGAGGCCCTTGACCTGCTTGCTTGCTCGCCCCGCGATACGCGTCAGGAAGTACTGTGCGAGGAGAAGGATGTCGCCCGCGCGTGCTCGCAGCGGCGGCACGGCGATCGCGACGACGTTGATCCGGTAGAACAAGTCCTCGCGGAACCGCTTCTCGTGGACCTCGGTCTCGAGGTCACGGTTGGTCGCGGTGATCACGCGAGCTTCGAACGGGACCTCGTCGTCGCCCCCGACTGGCCGCACCTTGCGCTCCTGGAGCACGCGCAACAGCTTGACCTGCATCTCGAGCGGCATTTCGGCGATCTCGTCGAGAAAGATCGTGCCGGAGCCTGCCTGCACGAACAGACCTGAGCGCGCTCGCTTGGCGTCGGTGAACGCGCCGCGCAGGTGACCGAACAGCTCGCTCTCGAGGAGCGAGGCTGGCATCGCCGCGCAGTTCACGGCCACGAACGGCTGATCGCGACGCGGCGACAGGTGGTGAAGTGCCTTTGCGACGAGCTCCTTCCCGGTCCCGCTCTCGCCGGTGACGAGCACGGTCACGTCGCTGTCCGCGACCCGACGCACCATCTCGAGCGTCTGGCGGATCGCAGGGCTATCGCCTGCGATCCCCCCGATCGGGAGGTCCCGGTCCGCGGCCGACCTCAGCCGCCTGACCTCGCGCTTGAGGGTCAAGTGCTCGATCGCGCGGCTGACCGCGATCTCGAGCGCCTCCACCTTCACCGGTTTGGTGAGGTAGTCATAGGCGCCGCCGCGGATCGCAGCGATCGCGGTCTCGATCCCGGTCTGACAGGTGAGCACGATCGGCAACAGCTCCGGGTGGCGTTCGCGGAGCTGCTGGCACAGCTCGATGCCCGTCATCCCTGGCATGAGAACGTCGGTCACGACGACGTCGGCCGGCGTCGTGCGGAGGTGTTCGAGCGCGGCGTACCCCGACGCGACGGCATCGGCATGGAAGCCACGATCCCGAAGAATGTCGCGGAGCAGCCACGCGCTGTCGTCATCATCGTCGACGACCAGGATGGTTCCGGTCACGTTGGGTCGAGGCCGCTTTGTCGGCGCGCGGTCATCTGCAACAGGGACTGCATGCAGGCGATTTGCGTCGCTCATCGCCGCGTGGTGATGCAGCTGGCGCGCCAGCCAACGCCACGAGTCGGAGCGCATCGGTGATCCACAACAGGTCCAGCAACATCGGCCCACGGACGTCCAGCCGCCCTCGGCCGACGCGCGTGCAGAACCCGGCGAAGCAGCCGAAGTCCCCACTGGCCAAGCAGGCGCCGAGATCCAGACAAACAGCCGGCGCCGGATCACGAGCCCGGCCGGAAGTGGCTCGCGCTGCGCCTGAACCCCGCTCGCCATGCGCCCCGAGGTGCGCGAACCTTGCTCGGGCGCCCGAAGATCTCACGGTCCCTTGCTTGCAGTAGCTCGAGGCCACGGGGGCCAAATGGCTCGCAGGAACAGGAGGTCGTATGGGAACCAAGGACAGGACGAAGGACAAGATCGATCTGGCGGCCGTGAAGGCCAGAACCGCCGTCCACAACGTCATGGACAAGACGTCGGATGCAGCGCACACCGTCGGCGAGAAGATCAAGGACGCCGCGGCCACGGTCGGCGAGAAGATCAAGGACGCTGGCGCGGCAGTGAAGGACGCCGGCAAGGATATCAAGCGCAAGATCGAACCCTGAGGGCCGCCGAGGCTCAACCCTGGTTTGCGCACCCATGGTTTGCGAATCACGCAAGGGGTTCGGCTCGGTGCGATCTCGCGGCACATCCTGCGCGAAACTGCATCGCGGGCCGGGCGCGTTGATCTGTTCGGGCCGTGCGCACGAACGGCGTCGACTCGGCGACGCAGGTCACGAGCCGGTCACCAGACCGATGCGCATGACCTTCGTCACCACGGAGCAAAACAACTAGCGGCGGTGATCGCGGCGAACCGGAGCGCGGTTGCCACGGTTCTCGCGCGCCACGTAGCCGTGGGGGCGGTAGTGGCGATACGCGCCGGGCGTGTTGATCCGGCCGACCACCACCGGCGGATTCGCGTAGACCCAGCCGCGGTTGTAGTAGTTCGACCGATACCAGCGGCCGCCGTCATTCCGCCAGTAGTAGTTGTTCGAGTAGAAGATCGGCTCGTCGTAGTCGACGATCACGGAGACGCCGGGCGAGATCTCGACGAGATCCGGCGTGTACGCGACGGCCGTGACTCGATACTCGCCGGAGCCGATACAGCCTGCGGTGAGCGCGGCCGAGGTCAGCAACGCGGGGATGATACGCATAAGGATTTCCTCCAATCGCTAGTGCACGCAGGTCGCGTGCCATTCTCGTTAGGAGATCCTCTGATCGTGCGGGGAACGCGCGCCCAGCGGCTCGCGGCAGGCAGGCGAAGCCTGAGCGCCGCGCGTGAGCGCATGACGTGAACCCGATCAGTGATCGTGCCTGTCAGGCGCAACAGCTTGGTGCGCGCCGGCCTTCTCTGAGGTCTCCCACGTGTCCGTCCACGCCTTGATCTTGGCGAGGTCGTCCCCTTTGACCGAGCCGGGCTTGTCGGAGGGCATCTTGGGCTTCTTGCCGGTGATGCCGAGCACGTCGCGGATCGTGAAGCCGATCGTGCCCGCGTGATGTCCGCCTGGCGGGTACGGATCCATGTCGAAGTGGTCGAGCTTCTTCTTCGCCGCCTTCTTGCCCGCCTTGGTGTGGCAGCTCGCACACCACTTCGTGAACACCGGCCTCGCAACTTCCCACGCCGAGGTCTCCGCGGCGAGCAGGTCCGCCTTCACCTGCGCGGGATCCGGCGTCGGCGGAGCGATGGCCCGGTCGTGCTCGTTCGCTGTCGGGTCGGGCGTCACGGCCGCGCTTCCTGAACCGGTGTGCGCGAGATCCGCGGGCGCGGGCCGAACTGGCGTCGGAGCCGGCGGCGTCGGCGTCGGCGGCGTCTGGGGGGACCTGGAACCACAGGCAACGAGCGCTGCGGTGGCCACGAATCTGACGAGGTGTTGGGTCACGTGGGTGTCCTTGCGATGTGTTGCCTGACCAGCACGCGCTCGACCACGCCGAGCAGCCTGTCGATTGCCGAGCCGATCGCGGCACGTGCACTTTCCTCGGACGCGAGGACTCGCACGTCACCGCTCACGGCCCCGCTCACCCGCCCGAGCGACTCGTTCGCTCGCCACAGCTCGGCGATGAACTTGATGCGAACGAAGCGGGGCACGCGCACCGTCGGAGCGCCCGGGAGGGCACCCGGGCCGTGCGTCCGGAAGATCGCGGCGCCATGCGCGCTCGCGAGCAGCTCATCGCCTGGTGTGGTCGCCTCGAAGTCGATCGACGACACGGTCAAGCGTACGACCGTCTGAGCGCCTGGCATCGCCGGACCGAGGGTCGCCCGCAGCAGCGCCGCCACGTCGGGAACCACGACATCGGGCACCGCACCGTGCCCTGTGATCGTGGTGCTCCGGAGCGTCTGCGGACCGACCTCGACGGCATACGCCGGTCGCACGCGAAGCGGCGCGGCCCCCGAGATCTGGACTCGATGCGCGCCACACCCACTGGTCATGACGATCAGCGCGATCACCCCCAGATGCCATGCGATGGCCTCACCGGTCCGACGAGGTGTCATCGGCATCACGGGTCTCGTACCTCGATCGTCGTCATCATCCCAGCCTCGGCATGCTCGAGAATGTGACAGTGCATCATCCAGATCCCCGGGTCGGTCGGCACGACTCCGACGTCGACTTCCTCGCGCGCATGGACGAGCACGGTGTCGCGGAAGAACGGTTCGTCGACCGCCACGCCATTGCGTGCCAGCAGCCGGAAGAACATCCCGTGCGTGTGGATCGGATGGATGCGCGCCGATTCGTTGACGAAGTGCCAGCGCGCGAACTTGCCGCGAACCAGCGAGGTGCTGGGCGCCATCATGTGGTCGTGACCCTGGAACGCCACGCCATCGATCATCCACGAGATCCCGAAGGCACCGCCGGTCTTCGCGTTCAGGCGAAACGTGTGAGCGGCGGCGACGGCGAGCGCGTTCGGCCAGCGCGGGACGTGCGCATGCGCGGGGGATCCAAACCGTGGCGTGTCGACCAGCTCGCCTGCGACCTCGACCGTGGCGAGCTTGTTGGGGCGTTGCGGCATGAACCGGTCCCAGATCTCGAGCGGCCCGGGGAGGCTCGCGGCAAACGTCAGCTCGACATCGAGCCGATTCCCGGGGGCAAGCTCGAACCCTCGCGCCGGCATCGGTGACCGCAGGTAGAGCCCGTCGACGGCGATGATCTTGGCGTCGAGCCCGCCGAAATCGGGCACGAACACGCGACCGTTCGCCGAGTTGAGCATGCGCAGCCGGATGCGTTCACCCGGTCGAACGCGCAGCGTCGTGGCGGGCTGGCCGTTGATCGTGACCACGCCACCCCAGCGACCGTCCATCGCGAGCTCGTGACGCGTGTTGAACTGCGGCGCGACCTGGCCGCTGGGATCGAGCAGCCAGTCATCGAGCACCCACACGAGATCCTGCGTGTACGCCGGTGGCGAGGCGTCCTCGACGACGAGCACCCCGTACAGGCCCCGTTCGACCTGCTCGCTCGCCCGGACGTGCGGATGAAACCAGAACGTGCCCGCGTCCCTGGGCGTGAACTCGTACGTGAACGTCCCGCCCGACGGGACGGCTGGCTGCGTGACGTTCGGCACGCCGTCCATCGCGTTCGGGAGCCGCACCCCATGCCAGTGGATCGTCGTGTCCTGCGGGAGCTTGTTCGTGAACCGAACCCGCAGGGTCTCGCCGAGCCGGATCCGCAGCGTCGGACCAGGCACCTGCCCGTTGTACGCCCACACGTTCAGGCGGTCTTGCCCTGCGCGCGCCACCACCGCCGGCGCCGCGACGATCTCGAACTCGCGCACCACGCCGGGGGGCGGCGCCTCGGTCGGATACGAGCCGGCGAACTCGACGATCGCCTGGTCCTCGGGGTCATCGGCGGGCGCGGATCGTTGCGAGCACGCGATGCTCGAGACGATCAGCAGCGTAACCCCAGCTCGCACGACGGCCATTGATACCCCGCATCGGGACGTCCGAACACCCGCCGGGCATGGTGTGATCCGGCGGGTGGCAGCCAACCTTGCAGACTGGGGGTAGATCACCAACATGAGGGGCGATCGTCGATGGTGTCATGCCACCTGCTTCGCAGGGT
>JAGSPR010000419.1 GCA_018262455.1 Deltaproteobacteria bacterium
ATCGGCGACGATCATCGCTGCCGATGGTGACCACGTGATCGACTATCTCCACGCGGACGGGCCGCCCTGCACGGCCGCGTTCTCCGACCGCCGGAGCCTGCTGCAATGACCCGGCAAGGAGCGCTCCTCCGATGACCGAGGTGCGCGCACGCAAGCTGGTAGTCGCGGGGCTCATCATCGGAGACGATCGGCGGATCCTGCTCACCCAGCGCCGCGCCGATCAGCCCCTGCCGCTTCAGTGGGAGTTTCCCGGTGGCAAGGTCGAACCAGGCGAATCACCGGTGCTGGCGCTGGTGCGCGAGCTGCGCGAGGAGCTCGGAGTCACGGCTCTCGTCGGTCGGATCTGGGACGTCCTGTTCCACCCCTATCCGGCGTTCGATCTGGTGATGCTCGTCTATGCATGCCGGCTCGCCCCGGGATCCCTGCCACGCCCCGTGGAAGTGGCCGACCTGGTCTGGGTCGCGGCCTCGGACCTGCCCGGCGCGTGGGACATCCTGCCGGCAGATCGTCCGCTCGTCGCGCGCCTCGTTGCAGAGGGGCCGCCGGGCTAGTCGAATACGCCCGCCTGTCCGAGCTCGTCGGGCAAATCGTATGCGCCCGGCTCGTCGAGGCTCGTCGGGCAATTGACCCCTTGGGTAGCAGGTGACTACAATTCGCCGCAATGGAAGGCCGAGCCAAGGTCACGAAGGAAGTCCTCTGTGAAGAGGCTCGGTTCATCCTCGCCAACGTGATGGCCGAGGCCCGGTACGGCCGGCAGAACCGCTACGACGACATCCGCCGCGTGTGCGAGGGCGCCGTCTCGATTCCGTTTCAGGAGTACATCGGGTTTCTCGAGAAATCGGGCTACCTGCGTCACGATCGCGCGAACGAGAGCCTCGAGGTGACACCCGAGGGCGAGACCGTCGTGAACGGCGGCAACCTCGCCGAGTTCACCGAGCGCGCGGTCTCGCACTTCAAGAAGCTGCGCCAGAGTCGCGCGATGTCGGGCCCGGCTGCCACCGTCCCGATGGGGTCGCAGCCCGGTGTGGGCATCGCGGCGATCCCGCAGCCGCGGGATCGCGACGTGTCCGGATCAGGGCCGCTGCCGCGAAAGGATCCCAAGGTGACCACCTCGGGGGGGCGACAGTCCGCGATCGCTGGCGGCGAGATCCAGGTCAGCTCTGACGTCGAGAACCGGTACGAGAAGCTCGCGTCGATCGGCTCGGGCGGGATGGGGACCGTCTATCGAGCACGTCAGGTAGCGCTCAACCGCGAGGTGGCGCTCAAGGAGATCCGCGATCTGTTCGGGTTCTTCAGCGATGACCAGCGCAACGAGATCGTGCGCCGGTTCACCGATGTCGTCCGCGCCTGGGGCAACCTCGCGCACCCGAACATCCTGCCGATCCATGATGTGAACCTCTACTCGGAGTTTCCGAACCTCGTCTCGGAGCTCGCGCCCAACGGCTCCGCTCGTCGTCTGATCAACGATGCCGAGGAGATCCCGGTCGAGCTGGTGTTCAAGTACCTGCTGCAGACGCTCCATGCGCTCCGCGCCGCGCACGCTCAGCGCGTCTATCACCGCGGGCTCAAGCCCGAGCAGCTCCTGCTCGACGCCTACGGCAACGTCAAGGTGTCCGATTTCGGGTTCACCCGGATCGTCGAACGCGACCACGCCGTGATCCGCCAGATCTACGTCGGCATGGGCAACGTCGCGTACATGGCGCCAGAGCTCTACTCGGACCCGATGATGAGCGGGCCACAAGGCGACATCTACGCGCTCGGCATCATCTTCTACGAGCTGTTGACGCGGAAGTTGCCGGGTCGCCGGTCGCCGATGCCCTCGCAACTGAACCCGAACCTGCCCCGCGGGATCGACGACATCTTCGATCGCATGACGCGCGATTCGCGGACCGAGCGCTACGCAACTGTCGATGACATCCTCGATGACATCGACAAGCTCGAGGGCATGGAGACGCTGCTCGATCGCCAGAACCAGGTGCTCGTGGGCGACAGCCCGCTGTCGGCGATCAAGTTCCGCCCGGGCGCCGAGGAGCCGATCACCGGCACACCGGTGGACGGCGAGGAAGGCGACGACAAGAAGGGCCCGTCGCACCGCCCGTACTCGTTCCAGCAGCGCCGCAACAAGAAGGTCTGACGCCGACGATCGGCCACGGCGACGTGCACAGCCGCACCACCTGAAGGGCTCACCTCAGGGCCTTGATCACCCCGCAGCCGACCCGGATGTCGGTCCGCTTGTTCGGCGCGATGTACGGGTTGTCGGACCGGGACATCACCACGATCGAGCGGCCGACGAGCGCATCGAGCGAGACCGTCTCGATCCGGGTGTCGTGGATCGCCGTGAGCCGGCCTTGATCGCGCAGCACCCCGAGATCGTGGGTCACGGTGTCGCCCACCCGTGCCGTGACATCGAGGAGTGGTCCTGCACTCGACGCATCGGGGGCCGTGCAATCGCCATGGACGTGGATGTTGTAGACGTGTCGGCCCGCGAGGTTCTCGATCCTGGCGACTAGCTCGACGCCTCCCTCGACCTCACGGAATCGCACGCTGCCGGTCGCCGCGCTGCCTCGGGTCGGCGCGATCATGGCGACGGCCTCGCGCGCGGTACCCGGCTCGCGAGGTGCGCTCGGCTCGCGGGCCGCGACCGCCGGCTCGGCCACGGCCTGCGCAGGTGGGTTGATCGCCGTGCGCGCGAAGATTGCCCGGTTCGCCGCCGGGGCTACGCGGCGCGCTGCGGGCGTGGCCGGATGCACGGCGCGCACGGCTTGCACGTCGGGCCTACATGCGGCCAGCACGAGGAGCAGCAACGCGAGCCTGGTTGCGCGCGACACGGACCGTCCGGGTGCAGCCGGCATGCCGCGCCACCTCCCCGATCCGTCGAGCCGAGGGCGAGCGCCCGCGCATCACCGCCGTGCGTGCGCACGCTCGAAGCTGCTCACGCGAGCCGGACGCCGCGGGCGTGGAGCAGGCGTGCGAGCTCCTCCGCCTCTCCGACCTGGTTGTAGAGGTGCGCGGACAGCCGGACGAGCGGGCCGGTCGGGAAGCTCACGATCGGCACTTCCCAGCCCTCGGCAAGGAGCTGCTTCTCGAGCACGAGGGGCGCGACCCCGGACGGCAACGCAACCGCGATGGCGGCCATCGAGCCGAGGCTGGTCTCCGGGGCGAGCGGCGTGGCACGGCCGAGCACGTCGATGAAGCGGCGCCTCATCTCGACCGCGAGCGCGTGGTTGCGCGCGCGCACCGCGGGCCAGCTGCCGCCTTCCGCCGCGATCGCCGCGATCGCGGCCGGGACCGCGAGGTGCGCCGAGGGATCCTGGGTGCCGCTCCAGTCGAGCTCGGCGTGGAGCCGGTTGGGCGGGCCGTACTCGGCGCTCGCACCGTGTGACGTGACGAGCGGGACCGCGGGCGCGCCCTCGGCGACGACGAGGAAGCCGCTGCCCTTCGGAGCGCACAGCCACTTGTTGCAGCTGCCGACGTAATACGTGGCGCCGATCGCGCTGACATCGAGGTCCAGCTGGCCGGGCGCGTGCGCGCCATCGACGATCGTGACGATGCCGCGGGCGGCGAGCAACGGGACGAGCCGATCGATCGGGATCCGCAGCGCGGTGGGGCTCGTGACGTGATCGAGCAAGGCGAGCCGCGTGCGCGGGGTGACGGCCTGGTGGACCGAGTCGACGAGCGCGTCGGGATCGAAGGGCAGCGGGACGTGCACCGTGACGATCCGGATGCCGCGAGCCTCCGCGAGGCGCTCGAGCTGGTTCCGGCAGGCGCGATAGCAGTGGTCGGTGGTGAGGACCTCGTCGCCGGCCTCGAGCCGAGTCGAGTGGAGGGCGATCGCGACGCCGGTGGTGGAGCTCGGCACGAACACGAGCCGGCTGTCCGGCGCCCGGACGAAGGCTGCAAGAGCCGAGCGTGCCCGATCGAACGCGGCCTGCCACTCGAGCACCATGAACCGCATAGGCGAGGCTTCGAGGCGTCCCCGCCAGACCGCGGCGGCATCGATCACGGCCCGTGGGCAGCCGCCGAACGAGCCGTGGTTGAGGTGGATGACCTCGGGATCGAGGGCCCAGCGCTCGATCGGCGATCCGGATCGGAACGGAGGTGGTTCGGTGAGCGACACGTCCGCCAGGATACGTCGGAATCGATCTGCCTGCGACCGTGTGTGAGGTTCGCCGACGAGCGAGTCACGGCGCGCCCCGCGCGGCTCGGCTCGGCTCGGCTCGGCTCGGCTCGGCTCGACTCCGATCGCAGGGAGGGATCTGCCTCGGGGATCTTCGCGAGTGACACCGGCGAGGTCTTCTTGTGGATCGCGTAGATTGAATGCGTGATCGACCCAGCTGCGCGTGCGCGTCTCGAGTGGTGGAAGCTGTCGTTGCTCGATCTGACCACCGAAAATCCGTTGCTCGATGCCAGGACCGACGCGGCCGACCCCGGCCGGCGAACCTGCATCGCGATCCCGGACGTCGATCCGGGGAAGCTGGCGACCGCGCTCGGGGAAGGTAACGCGTTCGCGTTCGCGCCCGGAGAGCCCGTCGCGGACCAGCTCGAGTTGCGCCAGCTGCGCGTGCCCCTTGCGTCGCCAGAGCTCGAGCGCAGGCTCGTCACGCTGCGACGGACCGCGCGCGCCGAGCTCGCCGATCACGGCGTCCACACCCTGTGGCTCGCGCTCGGGATCCTGGTGTGGTGCGACTCCAACCAGGCCTCGCATGCGGCCCCCCTCGTGCTGTGGCCGGTCGAGCTCGAGCGCAACGAGGGTGGCGTGCTGCGGCTCGTCGCAGCCGAGGGCGTGGAGCCACGCTTCAACCACACGCTCGGCGAGAAGCTTCGCCGCGACTTCGACATTTTGCTCGCGCCAGCGGAGGGCGAGATGCTCGACGCGACAGGGCTCGGCGTGCTGCTCGAAGCCGCCGACGGGATCGCCGTGACGCGGCCCGGCTGGCGCGTCGAACGTTCGGTGCGGCTCGGCGTGTTCTCGTTCGCGAGGTTCGCGATGTGGCAGGACCTCGACGCGCGCGGGGACGCGCTGCTCGCGAGCCCCGTGGTCGCTCACCTCGCCAGTGATGCCGGGATCGCGTTCGCGCAGCCTTCGGCGGCTGCGGCAGGCGCGGTGACCGCACCGATCGGCGCCAACGCCTCGGCGTGGGCATCGTCGTTGCTGGCGCCACTCGATGCCGATGCGCGCCAGCTGCATGCCGTGGCTGCGGCGGCGGCCGGCGCGAGCTTCGTGTTGCAGGGTGCTCCGGGGACCGGCAAGTCGCAGACGATCGCGAACCTGATCGTGCACCTCATGGGGCAGGGCAAGTCCGTGCTGTTCGTGAGCCACAAGATCGCGGCGCTCGAGGTCGTGAAGCGGCGGCTCGCGGCGGTGGGGCTCGGCGAGATCTGCCTCGAGCTCCACACGCAGGACTCCGCGCGTGCTCAGGTGCTCGCGCAACTCGGGCGCGTGCTCGAGCGAGCGTTCCGTCCCGGGGCAGGTCCTGGTGGCGACGATCGGCTCGCCGAGCTCCGGGCCGCGCTCGACGGTCACGTCACGGCGCTGCACCGGATCGGCCCATTCCGGCGATCGCTCCACGACGTGCTCGGCCGGCTGGTCGAGCTGCGTGCGACGCCGCGCGCCGCGCTGGCCGAGCGAGACGCGGTCGGGCTCGATGGTGCGACGTTCGAGCAGCGGCGGATCGCCGTCGAGCAGCTCGCCGCCGCGGCGCGCGCGGTCGAGCCGGTCGCAAACCACCCCT